>NZ_UGJJ01000002.1:347704-695408 GCF_900451175.1 Kingella potus | reverse complement strand
ATCACCACCCGCGCCCTTCCAATTCGGTAATCGCGCGGCAAGCTGCGTAATGCCAAACTTCGCATAGGCTTCAAACTCGTAACCGAGCCGCCCGCCTGCAAATATTCCAACAAACGCGCACACTGGCTGTTGCGCTTCAAAGGTTTCAAGGGCATAATTTCCTCCTCAATTTCATTGAGTGAAGTGATATAGTTCTTTCGTTCCCCCGACCCGTTCGGGGGCTTTTTTGCCGTCTGTCGTGCCGTCAAGCGTCTGTCCGCTTTGTCATTCATCCGTGTAGAATCGAAGTTCACCAACAACCCTCCACGGAGATTTGAAATGAATGAATCTGCTTACAATCAGGCCGTAGAAATCGCCAAAGCAGCCATACAGGCCAAGCCCGACATGTTTCTGAAAGGCTCGCAGCCCGTCTTCATCAAGCAAAGCGCGCAAACCATCGCCGACTTTATCGAACAAACCGCGCTTCACTTGGAAGCAGTGCGCGAACGCTTGGAAAAAGAGCGGTAATCCTCCAGCCACAGCAAAGCGGTTTTCCCCAGCGACAAAAGCACATCAAACGGCGCAGCCTTGCTTTGGCGCGCCTTCTTCCACGCCAGCTTCTCCAAACGCTTGCGCTCTTTCTTTTTCAGCTTCAACCGCTTCGTCTCCATCTCACACCTCCTTCAATTCAGGCCAAATCTCGTGCCAGTCGTCAGGCCGCAGGTCTTTGCGCCGAAACCAGCCCGCCCGTCGCCTGCTCGATTTTCGGGCAATATTTCGGCGGCATTTTTCTGTGTCCCGTTTTTGACTTGCCATAAAAAACGCGGGACTGACTCCCACTTTTTTTGACAACTCGGAGGCGGAAACTCCGCCGCTCAAATAATCAATTAATTTCATATAGCATTGGCTTCTTATTTAATGCGAGATAGTATAGCAAAGATACGACAAGAATAGTAGCCTTGTTATTTTTAGCAATGCTTAAAATTGTTAAAAATGACAAGGAGACAAAAATGAATAGATTAGAACGGGTTAAAACCCTTATTGAAGAAAACTATAACGGTAATCAGACAGAATTTGCCCGCGCCATCGGCAAAGCGGCGGCACAGGTAAATCAATGGGTAAACGGATACCGCCAATATCGGCGACGGTGCGGCAGCCAATATAGAAACCGCCCTAGACCTTCCGCGCGGCTGGCTCGACGGCGAAGCGGGGCACGCCTACCGCAGCGACACCCCCGTTGTCCGTGCGGGCTGGCTTTCCGTCCCCCGTCTGGCCGCCACCGGCGAAATGGGCGCGGGCATCGAAGCCGACGATCCCGATGCCGTGATTGATTTTGTCGTTGTTGCCCGCGCCTGGGCCAAACAGCAATTCGGCGGCAGCCTCGACAGCCTGCGCGTCATCAACGCCAAAGGCGACAGCATGGAAGACACCATCTCCGACGGCGACATCGTTTTTGCCGACAGCTCCGTCTGCTGCTACGAAGGCGACGGCATCTACGTCATCGCCACCGCCTCCGGCCTGCGCATCAAACGCCTGCAAGCACTCATCGGCGGCGGCCTCAACATCATTTCCGACAACAAAGCCTACCCCGTGGAAACCATCCCCCCCGAAAGCCTCGAACACATCCGCATCTGCGGCCGCGTCAAAGGCCGCTGGACGCTGGGTACGTTTTGAGCCGGCGAACAAACCCGTTAAAGTTTCTTTGGCTTAATCAGGAGAATTAATATGGCTGCATCAACCGCCGCAAACGAACATATTTACCAACTTCCCGCTTCACTTTATTTCCGCACAGATCGTCCGGTGCAAATCGGAGAATTGGTTACGTCTTTGCAGTCTTTGGAAAAAATAACTGCCAGAATGCCCAAGCTGCTGGGAACAATCGCAAATGTTCAGGTATTGCGCACCGAGCTGTTGGTAAACGAAATTCAGGCCGGCAGCATTTGGGAAGATTTCATCGTTTCCGTCGTATTCGGCAATGAAGAGGAGATGATAAAATTCAGCAAATATATGAACGGAGTTTTAAGGGAGCATCCTGTGGAAATTGGCAGCATACTAATCGGGGGGATGCTGGTTTTTGGCATTTATAAAGCGATTGCGTGGGCAAAGGGCGATTCGTCAAAAGATGCCAACCACATTGAAATAAAAAACAATACTATTATTCAGATTGGCGCGGAAACGGTTGAAAAGTCCCCGGAGCAATTTGTTGAAATAATCAAATCAACCGTGGGAGCGCACAAAAGCATAGCCAAAGAGGCTGTAAACGTGATTGCACCTGCCAAGAAAGAAAAAGGAAGCAGCATAAGTTTTGGAGGGAAAAACGAAGACTTGCCGACACTTGATGCGGGCTTAATCGAATCCGTACCCGGCTCGTTGAATATTGATCCGGAATCGTCATCGCGCGATTTCTACGATATTGATTTAAACATACGCAAATTAAACCGCGACGGCGATACAGGCTGGGAGGCACTTATGCCGCCGCATATTACCAGACGCTTGAAATTAACATTTGCAGATGGAATTTCCCATGAAGACATTGACGGGAAGTTCGAGTTTCGCGCCGATGTAAAAGTCTTCTACAAGCCGCAAGGGCGGAGCAGGACACTTACTCCGTATGAAATTATGCTGATTTCATTGGTTGAAAACTAAGCTCCCTGCTTTAGCCACAAAAAAGCCACGGAAAATCCGTGGTTTTTTTGCAAAAGTGCTTGCATATTATTCTAATGTGTATTAGAATTATCCCTGTTGTGAAGAGCAACAAAGGAAAAGCCCCCAAACCTGATAATTCGGGGGCGTTACACAGGAAGGATTACCCGATGAGTACCTTCATCAAAGTAATTTTTCTGGTGTTATTCTTGCTGATGTGGCAATCAGCTTGGTAACGTAGTACCAGACAGGGGGAGTTGCCGCTCCTCCTGCTTCCGCCTAATATACAAAACCTTTGCTGGAAAATCAATCATGGAAACGAAAAAATACGACCAAGCCGCCTACAACCGCAAAAGCCGCGAGAAACACGGCATACGCCAGAAGTCTTTTGCGCTCGACCCCGACACCATAGCCCTACTGGAGCGGCTGGCGGCAGAACGCGGCGAAACCCAAACCGCCGTATTCAAAGCAGCCTTGAATAAATTGGCAGAAGGTTGAGCCGCCGCAAAAGCGAAAAGCCCCGTAAATACGGGGCTTTCACGCAGAAAGTGCTTGCTTAAATTAGTAAGCTAGGCTATAATACATCCCATCGGTTGAACAAGAACCGATAGGACAAACGCCCAACCTGCAATCCTGCTTTAAGGGCACTTTCAGGAGAATGAAAAATGAAATGGCTCATTTTTATTCTTCTCATGGTTTTATCGGCTAACGCCTATTAACCTTTGAGAAGCGGCGGGGTGGTAACGACACCCTGCCGTTACTCAAAATCTTAAAGGAATCATCATGGCACTGTCAAGACACGAAATCCAAAAGAAATCCGACCAAAAGCGCGGTGTAAAAAACAAAGCCTTCAAAATGAAGCTGGAAGACATCGCGCTAATCGAGGAAACCGCCCAAAGGCTGGGCATCAGCCAAATCGACCTGGTTGTCCGCGCCGTGCGCGAATACGCCGAACGCAAGCCCTAGCCCGCAGGCCGCCTGAAAGTAAAAACAGTTGCGCCGGCATTTAAAAACAGGATAATTTCAGTAACTTTTTCATTTTTTTCAGGAGGCCGCATGAAGCCAAACATCGAAAGCGGGGTAATCGCCCTAAGCGTTTCAATGCCCGACGCAACACAGCGGCTTACCCCTGAAACCACCCCCGCCGCCGCAGTAGGCAAGCTGTTTGCCCAAATGGTGGAACTGCTCAAAAGCAAAGACATTGCGCCGCAGGAAATACTGTTTGCAGGCGTAACAGAGGGCTGCACGCAGCTTGCAGTCAGGGTGCCCGCAGGCAAAGAAACCGCGATTGCAGCCGCCTTAATGTCCAAAAGCGAAACAGATTTGGCCGGTATCAAAAAAACCCTTTCGCATTACGGCCTGTGCGCCAAAATACACACAGCGGACGGATTTGTCCGCAGCCTGATTCCCGAAACCAAGCCCGAAACCTACGAATACGAAGTCTTCCAAGAAGAAACATTCAGGGGCAAAGTCATCAACATCGGCGGCAAAGACGAAACCGTTCCCATGAAGCTGCTCACCGAAAACGGCGAAGTCAGCCTTACCATCGACAGCACCGACCTTGCCCGCCGTATCGGCGCACACCTGTTTGACTACATCGAATGCACCGGCAGCGGCCTGCTGAAACTCGATGCCCACAGCCTCAAATGGCAGCCCGTGGGCGGCAGATTCAAAATACACAGCTTTGAAGTCTTACCCGAAGCCGATTATGACGCATTTTTAGCAAAATTCCGCCTGATTGATTCCGAGTGGGGGCGCACCGCCGACCCAATCCAGAAAATCGAAGCCATAAGGAGCGGCAGCTTATGATCGTGCTGGACAACAACGCCTTGGTTTTCCTTTACCGCCCCGAGGGCGGGCAGGAAGACCACAGCATCAGGATGAAGCACCTGTTTGAATGCCAAAAAGAACAAGGCGGCATTTTCGGCATACCCGCCCCCGTGCTATCCGAGTTTCTCATCGGCGAACCAAGCCCCGCCAAACGGCAGGAATTTTTGCAACTGTTTGGCGCGAAAAGCCGGATTTTCAAAATACTGCCTTTCGATATGAAAAGCGCGGCCGTCTGCGCCATCATCTCCGACAGGCTCAAAAACCTGCCAAACGAAGAAAGCAAAGAACCGCGCCAAAAAATCAAAATCGACCGTCAGATTATCGCAATCGCCCTAAGCAACAGCGCACAGTCCGTTATCTCCCACGATAAAAACCTACTGAACACAGCAGCCAGGCTGGACTTGAAAGCCATGTCGGTTGAAGACATAGAACTGCCGCCCGAAATGCAGCCGGGCTTGTTTTAAATACCAAAAAGCCACACCCTGCTTTTTGGTATAAATCGCAGATACCGCAGGCCGTCTGAAAACAGGCGGCCTTTTGCCATCCGCCCAATCCCCGCCCCCCGCCCTTGCCCCGCCGCAAGGGCGGTTTTTTTGCGCCTGCCGAAAACTTTGTTATCAATAAAATCAATGCTATATTAACTCTGCTACATTAAATCTTATCTTTGCTATTGATGTATTCGCTAGCTTTGCTATACTACACCCATCAAAACAACCCACCCAAGGAAGCCCGTCATGAACACCGCAGACATCCAAAGCCGCGCCGACGGCTACCACCTTGCCCTGGAAGCCGCCTACTACCGCGCCCTTGATTTGGCCGAAGCCGCAGAAGACGAAGAAGAAAGAGCCAACGAAGCCGCGTATCAGCAGGCGCAATGGCACAGCCGCCACAGCCTGCCCGAACTGCTGGCCGCATGGGTGGAAGCCGACGACCTCTGCCAAGAAGACTACGAAAGCTGCGGCCAAAGCGATTTTGAAGCCTTCAACAAAGAAACCTTGGAGCTGATGGGCGGGCCGCCACTCGCCCTGCCCCTGCCGATACCCACATGGGCGGAGTATTGCGCCCTCAAAGCCGCCCCCCTCATGCGCGGCAGCGACCCCCGAATCCAAACAAGGAAAGCAGCATGAACATCAGCGACGAACGAATCCGCTTCCTCATCGCCCGCCCCTATGCCCAAAGAGCCGCCGCCGCCGAGCTGGCCGCCCACATGAGCGCAGGCCAAACCATCGACACCCTCTACCGCAAAGTCAGCACCGCCGCATGGAACGAAATCATGCAGGTGCTGGAACAACAGGCCGCCGAACAAATCGCCGAGCAAATCGACGAATACCAATGGGAACAAAACCACCCCGCATAACCCGAACAAACAAACCCCGACAATGCCGCGCCGTCAGTCGGACAGTGGGCGCGGCACGGCAAGTTCCGCCGCAGCAAACCCCGACCACGCGCGGCCTGCCTACCTCACAAGCAATCCTTGGCAGGCGCGGCGCGGGCGGTACGAAGAAACCGCCGTTTCAGACGGCCTCCCCGCGAACAGGTGCGGGGAGGCGGCCTGAAAAAACAAAGGAAAAAGGAAAAAGGAAAAAACATGAGCCTCGAAAAAATCACAGCATGGGCGGTATTCGCCGCCACCCTCGCCCTCTTGGCCATATCCGGCGGCTGCGAACACCCCGCCGTGCAAAGCATAGAGCGGCAGGAAATCAAGCCCGCCGTCTTTGCCCCCGACCCCGCAAAAGAAAACTACCTGCGCATGGCAGAAGAATTTGCCGCCGCCCAAGCGCGGCAGAAACAGCGCGAAGCCCAAACAGAGCAGGCCGACAAAAGCACCATACGGCCGCCCTACGAACCCGTTATGTAGCAAAAAAGCCGCCTGAAAACAGACGGCCGCACAGGGAAAAACCATGTTCACATCACAAACCGCGCACCGCAGACCCGTTTACCCTGGCCAAAGCCCGCTGCACCGTATCCAGCCAAAAATGCGGCTCCTGCGCCAGCGAAAAAGCACGGCCGGAAAAACGGCTGCCCACACCGCGCAGCGCATCGGAAAGCGGATAGAGAAACTCCGAGCAGTCCGCCAAATACTTGGCGCACACCCCGATAGCATGGATTTCATCGGCGGAAAACTGCTTTTCAGACGGCCTTTCAATCTTTTCCAGCACCTCGCCCGTCAAAGCATTGTCCAAAGTGAGCGCATGGACGTAGCGCACCGCATCGGGCAGAGATTCGCGCGGGATGTCTTCGATGGCCTCCACGCCGAAACGCTGATGCACCATATTGTAGGCCGTGGAATAGTCCACACGGCGCAGCCCCACCAGCGCGGACACCGCCTGCCGCAGCGCGGTACGTTCGTCGGAAGTAGTGCGGGATTCGGTTTTCAGACGGCCTCCAAGAATCTGCTCGATCTGCTCGTCGCACCAAACGGCAAAACGCGGGTCAAGCCAGCGGGCGAAATGGATGGCAAGTTTGGGATGCAGCCAAGTGCCGTTTTGGTTGCCGCCATGCTTCACGATAACTAATTGATTTTTATCCAAGACGATTTTTAGGGTTTTTGACAAATGTTCCGCCAAAGCAGAAATATATTCTTGATTTTGTTCTGTTTTAAGAAAATCAGGAACGCGCTTGCCAAAATGTTTCGCAATTTGAGTAGCGTTGAGAAAACCATCATTACGGAAAGAAACGGCGATTTCGCCAAAAGATTTAACTAAGTTCATTTGAACCTCACTAGATTTAAGAGTTTAGGAAATGCCCAAAATGGGCGGGGGTTGTCCTACGTTCTAGTGAAACGCCGAGACCTTGCGGTTACTCGCAACCCCCAAAACAGTTTTGAAAAACCCGCCACAAGTGAGAAAGGCGTGTTTTAGGGGAATGATGCAGATTGGGTAACACTAGAAGTAGGAACCCGCATCATACCCCACCCATTTACCCGAATCAACCCGAAAGGAGCCAGCCATGCCCGCCTACTACCTGCGCCGCAACGGCAAAGA
Source organism: Kingella potus (assembly GCF_900451175.1). Lineage (NCBI taxonomy): Bacteria > Pseudomonadati > Pseudomonadota > Betaproteobacteria > Neisseriales > Neisseriaceae > Kingella > Kingella potus. The sequence goes on along the minus strand of NZ_UGJJ01000002.1, from coordinate 687,972 downwards.
ATGGGAAATCGGCGAAATCCGCTACACAGCAGCAGCCGACCGCCGCATCCGCCGCCCCATAAGCCTGCACAAAACCCAAGCCCAAGCGCAGCAACGCTACGACCAACTCACAGGAGCAACAAAATGAGCATCGCCAACACCCAAGCCCTCGCCCTAGCCAAACAATTCGGCATACAAGGCGACCCCGCAGAACTCGTGCAAACCCTCAAAGCCACCGCCTTCAAAGGCAACGCCACCGACGCACAGTTCAACGCCCTCTTGATTGTCGCCACCCAATACAGCCTCAACCCCTTTACCAAAGAAATCTACGCCTTTCCCGACAAAAGCAACGGCATCACCCCCGTTGTCGGCGTAGACGGCTGGGCGCGCATCATCAACAGCAACAGCCAGTTTGACGGCATGGACTTCCAACAAGACAACGAAAGCTGCACCTGCCGCATCTACCGCAAAGACCGCAGCCACCCCATTGTCGTAACCGAATACCTCGACGAATGCCGCCGCAACACCCAGCCCTGGCAAAGCCACCCCAAACGCATGCTGCGCCACAAAGCCATGATACAGGCCGCCCGCCTCGCCTTCGGCTTCACCGGCATCTACGACGAAGACGAAGCCGAACGCATCAAAGACGCCAAAGACGGCATCCGCCCCGAAGCCGCCAGCCCCTTTGCCGGCGAACGCCAACACCCCCGCCGCGCCGAAATCACCGCCGCCGGCGAAGCCGCGGCCAACCAAGGCATAGAAGCCTACCGCGCATGGTTTGGCGGCATCGGCAAAGAAGAGCGGCACATCCTCGGCGCAGACGAACACAACCGCCTCAAAGCCATCGCCGACAACACCATCCAAGCCGAACCGGCCGCCGACCCCCGCCCCACACTCGACGCGCAGCAGTTTGACGAATTGGCCGGCCGCATCATCACCGGCGAAGCCGACTACACCGAAGCGCAGGCCTACGCCCTCACCGCCGAACAACAGGAACGCCTCGACAAACTGTGAAATTCAAACGGCCGCAAACGCAGGGTGTGCCGCCCAAGCGGCGCACGCGTTCCCTGCCGCGCAACGCAGAGGCCGTCTGAAAAAAGGAAACCGAACCATGCAGCAGCACACCCCCGAATGGCACGCCGCCCGCCTCGGCAAACTCACCGCCAGCCGCATCCACGAAGCCACCACCAAATCCGCCCGCAGCTGCAGCGGCTACCTGGCCGCCCGCGAAAACTACAAAGCCGAACTGATTTGCGAACGCCTCACCGGCCGGCCCTACGGCGGCCTCAACACCCCCGCCATGCAGCACGGCACCGACACCGAGCCGCAAGCCCGCGCCGCCTACATGCTCGAAACCGGCAACGACGTAGCCGAAACCGGCTTCATCCCACACCCGGGCATCGCCATGAGCGGAGCCAGCCCCGACGGCCTGATTGGCGCAGACGGCCTGATTGAAATCAAATGTCCCAACACCGCCACCCACATAGATTTTTTACGCAGCGGCCGCCCCAAGCCCCAGTATTTGGCGCAAATGCAATGGCAAATGGCCTGCACCGGCCGGCAATGGTGCGACTTCGTCAGCTACGACCCCCGCCTGCCCGAGACCCTCGCCATCCGCATCAAACGCATAGAGCGCGATAACGACACCATCGCCCGCCTCGAAGCCGAAGCCGAGAAATTCCTAAACGAAACCGCAGCCGAAACCGAATACCTGCAAAACCTATAACCCCAATACAGCGCACGCGCCCACAAAAAAAGGCCGTCCGCATACCCCTTTACCAACCGCCAAAACAGGAGAACCCATGATTTCCACCTACGGCGCAAGCCGCGAACAGGCTGAACGCTTCGTTACCCTGTACCGCGCCAAAGCCCCCATCCGTGCCGCCGCCCACGAAGCCGGCATCAGCATCATCCAAGCCACCATGATTGCGCAGGCCTCCGGCATCCTGCGCCTCACCGAAGGCTTCATCGTCAACAGCAGAGGCGCGGAAATCGGCCGCATTGGAGAAAGCCTGTTTGCCCGCCACCTGCCCGAAGCCGTCAACACCAACCTATCGGTGCAATTCAACAATCCCGCCTACGACTTCATCCTCAACGGCGCGAAAATCGACGTAAAAAGCTCGGCAGGCTTCAACCGCACCCGCGACAAAGACAACATGCTCCTCTACCGCTTCCGCTGCCCCAACAAATTCGAAACCGACCTCTTCGTCTTCTTCGTCAAGCCCGAGGCCGAAGCCGATGAAACCGACGAAGACAGCTACACCCATTGCTTCATCATCCCCAGCCTCTTCCTGCTCAACCACAAACAGGTAGAAGTAAGCCGGAAAACCATCTTGGAAAAGCGCGGCGCGTGGTCGGAATTTCTGTTCCCCGTATCCGAACTGCGGGACAACATACTCATGCTTACCGCAAGCCCGCAACATCTCGCTGTGCCACCCGAACTGCGCGAAGCCGCCGAAGCCAACCAAGCCCTGAAAGACGAAACCAATCATGCAAAATCAAAGCGTAACCTCCCAACTGCGTGAAGAACTCTTCACCACCCTGCGCGGCCTCAAAGACGGCAGCGTCAACATCGAAACCGCCCACGCCGTCAGCAAAATCAGCAGCAACATCATCAGCACAGTCGTAGTCGAAATCCAGGCCGCCCAAACCGTCGGCGCAGACAAAATCAGCTCCATCAACGGACTGGATGCCCGACAGATACGCGGCGGCGTGGTTCACAAACTGAAAGGATAAAACATGACCCGCCAATACCGATTCGGCGACCGCGTACGCCACCCGCAACACGGCGAAGGCTTTGTTACCGCCGTCTACCCCGACGAAACCGAAGTCTGCTTTGAAGTCTACTTCGCCAACGACACCCTCGGCACATACACCGCAGCCGAACTGCACCCCGTCCCCCATCCCGACACCGAGAGGCTGAATTGGCTGACAAAAAACGACAGCGCCCTAACCGAAAGACTCTGCGACGAAGACGGCAGCCGCCTCGACACCCCGTTTGCCGTCATCCAAAAGCAGCAGGAACACTTTGAAGTATTGGCCGCAGCGGCAGACATCCGCCAAGCCATCGACACCGCTATGCGCCAAAAGGCCGTCTGAAACGAAAGGAATCAACATGACACCCGAACAAACCGAGCAAGAACGCACCGCATTTGAGCGCGTTTTCAACATGGAAGACTACCCACTGATTGACCTGTCAATGGATGGAGAAGACTACGTTTCATCCTTTACCCGCGCCCTGTTTAGAGGCTGGCTCGCCCGCGCCGAACAGAGCACAGGAGACAGCGCATGAACCCCATCCGCCAACGCGAAGAAGTCCGCCAAATGCGCGAACAAGCCGAACGCAGCGCAGAGCTTGCCGAGCGCATCCTAGAAAACGCCCTGCGCCAAAAAGCCGCAGCCGCAGCCTGCGAACAAAAAGCCCTGCGCTGCCTAATCATCAACACCGCCCTAGCCGCCCTGGTTATCGGCCTGTGGCTGGGCATGGCAATAGGAGATTTGACATGATCGAGCACCTAAATGCAGAACAGACGGCCGAACTACTCGGCATTGCCAAAAGCACCTTCTTGCGCAAATACGCCGTCCGTCCCGACTTCCCCGACCGCATCCGCATTTCGCGAAAAATCATGTTTTGGAAACGTGATGAAGTTGAAGCATGGCGCAACCGCCACCGAGAACAACGCCCAAAAATATGAAAACAGCCGCCTATATTTAGGCGGCTGCTTATTCGACATTGCACCAGCTTTGCACCATATAACTGATAACTTACTGAATACAAATAAATACTTGGTGCCGGCGGCAGTTTGGCAGGCGTGAAACGGCATAGGACGCGTGCGTTGCCTTTGGGCAACACACCCTACGCAGATCGGTACGGAAAACAACAGGCCGTCTGAAAATACCGTTTTCAGACGGCCTGTTGAGCCTGCCGCGTCAGGGCGGTGTCAGCCGCCGACGCATTCTTTGCATTCGCTGTGCACTTCGCCGATTTTGAGTTTGGCCATCGCGTCGCGCAGGGCGGTGCGCAGGCCTTCTTCGATAACGGGATGGTAGAAGGGCATATCGAGCATTTGCGGCACGGTCATGCCCGACTGGTGCGCCCAAGCCAGCAGGTGGGCGAGGTGTTCGGCGGCCGGGCCGGTCATTTCCGCACCGATAAAGCGGCCGGTTCCCTGCTCGGCATAGACGCGCAGGCGGCCTTTGTTGACCAGCATCACGCGGCTGCGTCCCTGATTCTGGAAGGAAACTTCGCCGATCACGACGCATTCGGGATTTTTGTAACGCTCGCGCATTTGGGCATATCTCATGCCGACGGTGGCAATCTGCGGGTCGGTAAACACGACACCGATCAGGCTGCGGCGCAGGCCGTTTCCGATGTGCGGGTAGCGGCCTGCGTTGTCGCCGGCGATTTTGCCCTGATCGCTGGCTTCGTGCAGCAGGGGAAGCTGGTTGGATGCGTCGCCGGCGATGAAGATGTGCGGGATGCTGGTCTGCATGGTGAGCGGGTGGGCTTTGGGTACGCCGCGCCCGTCCAGCTCGATGGCGAGGTTTTCGAGGCCGATGTTGTCGGTGTTGGGGATGCGGCCGGCGGCGGCAAGCAGGTATTGGGCGGTGAACACGCCGCTGCCGCCTGTTTCGCGGTCGTGCCAGTTGACGACGACATCGCCTTTTTCGTTGCGCGTGATTTGGGTTTCGGCATCGAGGCGGAGTTTGAGTTCCGCGCCGAAAATGCTTTTGGCTTCGGCCAGCACGGCGGGGTCGCTGATGCCGCCGAGCGAGCCGCCCAGGCCGAAGATTTCGACGTTTACGCCCAGGCGGGTAAGTGCCTGGCCGAGTTCGAGTCCGATCACGCCGGGGCCGAAAACGGCAACGCTTTCGGGCAGGGTGTCCCATGAGAATACGTCGTCGTTGACAATCAGTCGGTCGCCCGCCGTTTCGCGCCATTGCGGCAATACGAAGGGACGCGAGCCGGTGGCGATAACGATGCGGTCGGCGCGGATGCGGGTGTGGCCGCCGATTTCGACGGTGTGTTCGTCGATAAAGCGGGCGGCTCCCATAATGCGTTTTTCAGACGGCCAGGCTTCCACGTCTTCGACAACGAAGCCGACGAAGCGGTCGCGCTCGGCTTTGACGCGCGCCATCACTTCGCGCCCGTCGACGCGGACGCTGCCTTTGTCGAGATGCACGCCGAAGGGGTCGGTGTGCAGCGCGTGGTAGCGGGCTTCGGCGGCGGCTATCAGCAGCTTGGAAGGCATACAGCCGACGCGGGCGCAGGTGGTGCCGAACACTTCGCTTTCGACGAGGTAGGCATTATCGGTGTGCATGAGGGCGTTGCGGAACGCGCCCATGCCGGCGGTGCCGCCGCCGATGACGACCACGTCTGCGGTGAGTTGTTTCATGATGTATCCTTTCAGACGGCCTTCGGGTTGCGGGCGGCCGTAAAGCGGTTGAAAAAAGAGTTATTCGGGTAACGCGGCTTCGGCGGCGGCGTTACCCGAATAACCCTGACTGCGGTTATCGGGGCGGGCTGTTATGGCGCAGCCCGCTGTGTGGGAGTGTGTGTGTTCTTTTTGTTTTTACGGAAAACGGTTTTTGCTCCGCTGAAACTCACTTTGTTCGTTTTCAGACGGCCTGCCGTTTAGTTTTTGGCCAGATAGGCTTCCAGCTCGTCGCTGCCGCCGATGTATTGTCCGCCGATGAATACCTGCGGCGCGGTGGCTTTGCCGGTAACGGCGCGGACGGAAGTGGTGGAAGCGTCGCGGCCGAGCACGATTTCTTCAAATGCCAAGCCTTTGTCTTGCAGTGCTTTTTTGGCTTTGGCACAGAACTGGCAGCCGGGTTTGGCAAAAATGGCGATAGAGGGCTGCTCTTTCCAGTTCGGGTCGATGTATTTGAGCATGGTGTCGGCATCGGACACTTCAAACGGATCGCCGTCTTTCACCGGCTCGATAAAGGCTTTTTCCACCACGCCGTCTTTCACCAGCATGGAGTAACGCCAGGAGCGGTCGCCGAAGCCCAAGCCTTCTTTGCTTACCAGCATACCCATGCCGCGTGTAAATTCGCCGTTGCCGTCGGGTACGACGGTGATGTTTTCCGCTTCCTGATCGGCCAGCCAGGCATTCATGACGAATGTATCATTGACGGACACGCACAGGATGCTGTCTACGCCGCGTTTGAAAAACTCTTTGGCCAGCTCGTTGTAGCGCGGCAGGTGGGTGGAAGAACAAGTGGGCGTGAACGCGCCGGGCAGGCTGAACACGGCTACGGTTTTGCCTTTGAACAGATCGTCGGTGGATACGTCTACCCATGCGTCGCCCTGGCGGGTGTGGAATACGACGGAAGGTACTTTGCTGCCGTTCAGTTCGGCTTCGGTTTTGATGCTCATAATCTAACTCCTTGATTAGGATGGTTGCGGAAAAATAAAAAGTTGCCCGTTGCGGGCTTTCGGTCATGCAGTGGGCGCATTATAACCACGCCGTTTGATTTGTACAATTTATTGTAAAAACTTTTTTGATTGTATAAGGCTATCACAAGCCTTCCTCCGTCAGGCCGCCGCCGTCTGCAAAACCGCCTACCGCCGCGCCCACCGCCGCTTCCACGCGGTCTTTCAGGGCGAAACGGTCGCCCTCGGGTGCGAAAGGAGGCAGAAAATCGACACGGACCCGCACTTCCCGCATCGACACGATGCGCCACATCGAAACCAACAGGTTCACCCCGCTGAACGAAGGCTGCTCCGTGCGGCGGTTCAGTCCGTCAAAATAGCGCAGGGCGAGCGGCTGCACCGGTACGCGGGCATCCAGAGCCGACTGGAACAGCGCGGCTTTGAAAGGCAGGATGCCGTCGCCGCACGAAGTCCGCGCCTCGGGGAAAAAGCAGACATTCTGCCCGCTTTCCAGCGAACGGATGACGGCACCGTTGATCAGTCCGACATCCTTGCGGCTGCCCCGATCGATAAATACCGCCCCCGCATTGCGCGCCGCCCGCCCCACCAGCGGCCAGCGTTCCAGCTCCTTCATGGCGACAAAGCCGCTCGGGCATACCGCCGTGATGGCGAAAATATCCAGCAGCGACACATGGTTGGACACCACCAGCACCCCGCGCGGGCTTTCAGACGGCCTGTTGCGTACATCGAGCCGCACATTGAGGATGTCCAGCGCGTCGCGGCAGATTGCCGCAAACTCGGCATTGCGTACTTCCTGCGACGCGTCGTCGAGCCGTCCGATACGCCGCACCGTGGCAAACAGCCAGCGCAGCATGGCGGACAGGCGGGCAAAACGGGTGGGAAAAGTGGTCGGGCGCAGGGACATGGCGGCATGGAAACGGAGACAAAAAACGGGCGCAATCCTAATTTCAGACGGCCTCCGATGCCAGCGGCTTTGCCGTTTTTTGCACAGCGGCGAAACGGGGGATACAGGCCGTCTGAAAACGTATTTCGGCACGGCGGCGGGCGTTGCCGCCTGTTCCGCTATACTATGGGACAAGGCCTGCCGCAGGCCGAATGCTTTTATCCGCACCCGCCTTGTCGCACAGGCAGCCTGACGGCAAACGCGGCAGAGGCCGTCTGAAAAGCCGTTGCAGCCGTCGGATTTGCCTGCACCTGCGTTACGGCAAGCGCACGGCTTTCCGCTTCACCGTGCAAAAACCCGTCCCATCCCAAACTTCCCGCCCGTCCCGTCTCCGCCTTGCTCCGCCGCGACAGGACATTTTCAACTGCAACGCCACGAAAGGAAAAATATGCACACTCTAAACCTTAGCGCACAAACCAAAACCGGCCGCTACGCCGAACTGCTGCCGCAAATCTCCGCCCTCACCGAAGGCGAATCCGATCTGACCGCCAATCTCGCCAACACCGCCGCCGTATTGAAAGAAGCCTTCGGCTGGCTGTGGGTCGGCTTTTATCTGGTACGCGGGCAGGAGCTCGTCCTCGGCCCGTTTCAGGGCCCGGCCGCCTGCACCCGCATCCGCTTCGGACGCGGCGTATGCGGGCAGGCGTGGCGGCAGGCGCAGACGCTGGTGGTGGCCGATGTGGACAGCTTTCCCGGCCATATCGCCTGTTCGTCCCACTCGAAATCGGAAATCGTCGTGCCGCTTCTTGATGCGGCGGGCGGGGTGTGGGGCGTGCTCGATGCCGACGCGCAAACCCTGTCCGCCTTTGATGCCGACGATGCGGCAGGGCTGGAAGCGGTGGCGCGGATTCTGTCCGAACGCTCCGCCGTTGCGGCGGCCGGCTGAGGAGAAAACCAAAACCACGCGCCGCAGGCCGGTTTGCGTTCCGGCCTGCGGCGCGTGGTTTGACGGAGAACGCGTGCGCCGCCGCTGCCGCACACGTATGGCTAAACAATGCCGGCAAAACCCTTGCCGAAGCTACGAACTGATGTCTTCGAGCGTACGCCCTTTGGTTTCTTCGCCCAGCAGCAGAATCACGGCCACAATCAACAGCATCACGGCGGCAAACATCAGGAAAATCAGATGGAAGCTGCCTTTCGCATCCAACACGGCGGCCACGGCCATCGGCGCGACAATGCCGCCGATGCGTCCCACCGAACCCGCCCAGCCCGAGGCGAAGGCGCGGAAATGCAGCGGGTAGAGCTCGGGCGTGTAGGTGTAGAGCACGCCCCATGCGCCGAGATTGAAAAACGACATCAGGCTGCCCCAAAACATGATTTCGCCCGCGCTGCCGCTTTGCCCGAACTGCCACGCGCACAGGGCGCAGGCGGCGAGAAAGCCGGCCAGCGTGGCTTTGCGGCCGATGCGTTCCACCAGCAGCGCGGCGGCAAGATAGCCGGGAAGCTGCGCCACAATCATCACCAATACATATTCAAAGGTTTTGACGATGGGGTTGCCCTGTTCGACCAAGAGCTTCGGCAGCCAGGTAAAGATGCCGTAATAGGAAAACACGATGCCGAACCACACCGGCCACAGCATCAGCGTGCGCCGCAGAAAGGGCTTTTGCCACAGCGCGGCAAAACGCGGCCGGCCGCGATCGGGCTGCGGCGCGACAATGGCTTCGGGATAGGGTGTGATGCCCGCCTGTTGCTCCAAGCGGCCGACCAGCCGGTGCGCTTCTTCGGTGCGCCCGCGCAAGAGCAGGTAGGGTACGGATTCGGGCAGGTATTTCCACACCAGCGGCACATACAATACCGGCAGTGCGCCGACCAAAAACGCGCTGTGCCAGCCGAAACGCGGGATGAGGAAATACGAAACCAATGCCGCCGCCAGCCAGCCCAGCCCCCAAAAACTTTCCAGCAGCACGATAAACCGCCCGCGCACTTTGGGCGGCGCGTATTCGCTTACCAGCGACACCGCTACCGGAAGCTGTCCGCCCAGCCCCACGCCGACAAAAAAGCGGCAGAGCAGCAGCAGCGGAAGATTCGGTGCAAACGCGCACAGGCCTGTTGCGATGCTGTACACCAGCATGGTGCCGGCAAATACGGTTTTTCGTCCGAAGCGGTCGGCCAAGTGTCCGCTGACCACCGCGCCGGCCGCCATGCCGACAAACGTCATGCTGACAATCTGTCCGAGCGCGGAGGCCTGCAAACCCCAGTCTTTACCCAATTCGGGCAAAATGAACGACACCATGCCGGTGTCCATGGCATCAAACAGCCAGCCCAGCCCCACCAACAGCAAAAGCCGGTAGTGAAACCTGCCCGGAGGCAGAGCCTGCATACGGGAGAGAATGTCCATAAAACCTTCCTTATCGTCTTGATGTTGATATTAACGTTAATGTGTGCGGATTGTACGGCCGGCGCGGGGAGGCGGCAACAGGCAGAGGCCGTCTGAAAACGGAAGCGGCATTTTCAGACGGCCTGTCTGTTTTCCGTGCCATACCTGTGCAGGGTGTGCCGCACAGCGACGCACGCGCCCCTACCCTGATATCGGTGGCCGTCTGAAAAGGCCGTTTCGGCAAGCGCAGTCCGTATGTATAGAGTATGCGGCTCTGCCACGCACGCCGTTTCCCAATCCCCAAGCAGCCGCGTGCGCCGCTTAGGCGGCACACCCTACTTTAACGGCAAAGGCCGTCTGAAAACGCTTTTTTCAGACGGCCTTTGGTATTTCAAACAGGCGGCGCGGCTTCTTTTACCGCCAGCAGGGTTCGGGCGATGTCCCCGGGCAGGATGGCGAGGGTCTGGCGGACGATGTCCTCGGGAATGTCGCGGTAGCAGGCTTCGGCGATGCTGCCGGCAATCGCGGCGATGGTGTCAGAATCGCCGCCCAGCGACACGGCCAGCCGCACGGCGTGTTCGAAGTTTTCGCTCTCGAAAAACGCCGCCAGCGCGTCGGGCACGGTTTTCATGCAGCTTTCGTCAAACGTGTTGGCGGCGCGGATTGCGTCGCAGCCCTCGTGCAGCGGATAAGCGAAGCGGCAGCGGATTGCGTCGCGGATAAAGTCTTTGCTTTTGCCCGTGCGCGCCCAAAAAACCGCAGCGGCAACCGCCTGCGCACCTTTGATGCCTTCGGGATGGCTGTGGGTAACGGCGGCGGATTCGGCGGCGTAATGCAGCACTTCGTCCAAGCTGCCGAACGCCCAGCCCACGGCGGACACGCGCATGGCCGAGCCGTTGCCCCAGCTGTTGTAAGGCTGCGGGTCGGGCGTATGGATCCAGCGTCCGAACATACCGCCGTAGCTGCCTTTGGGATGGGGATAGCGGCTGCACCAGTCTTGCAGGATGGCGGCCAAACCGCCGCCGCAGCCGCGCGCCACCCAGTCGGCCACGGCGGCGGTGCACACGGTGTCGTCGGTGAAGCCGCAGTCGGGATGGAAAAATTCAAAATCAGTACGGCGGCAGTTGTCAAATTCGAAACGCGAACCGGCAATGTCGCCTATGGCCGCACCCAGCATGGCCGTTCTCCCTGATATTGCCCGATGCGGATTTGCCGCCACCGCTTGCGTCGGAAACGGTATTTCGGCGGCGTGCCTTGCACGGCAAGGTGTGCCGGATCGGGCGGGAACAGATGTTTTTCAGGCTGCCCGTCGCAAGACAACCGGCAGCCTGAAACCATTTAAAACAGCAGTTGCCGCGAGCGGCTCAGATGAAAGCCGTGTCCGCTTCGGTTGCGGCACTGCATCCCGTCTTTGCGGCTGGTGCATTGCCAGCCTTTGCCGCGTATGGTTTTGCCATACGCCAGCACGGGGGCGTTTTCCCTTCTGCCGGTGTCGCCACGGCAGTCGGCCACGGGGCGTTTGTCCGTTTCCAGCGAAAAGCTGTTGCCCCAATCCACATCGCAATCGTCCGGACGCTTTTGCGCCGGACGGATGTTTTCCCGATGTCCGCGCAGCTCGCAGGTAACGCCCCACCAGCCGTCTTTGCCGTATTCCTGGCGCGAATCGCCCAAGCAGAAAATATTGCCGCTGGGGCTGGTGAAATAAATGCTGTCGCCTGCGGCGGCGGCAGCGGGCAGCGCGAGCAGTATGCTTAGTAAGGCTGTGCGCATCATCTTGTCCTTTCTCATCGACATTGAACAAACAATATTGCAGATTGTGTTTCCAAACGGCTGCAAACAGCCGCACGCAGGGTGATACGGGCAGGGATTTTACGCTTTCTTAACGGAGAGCGCCATAATCAGGCCGTCTGAAAACGGCTGGCATTTTCAGACGGCCTCGGTTTCAAACAAAAAACGCAGGGCGGCTTCATAACCGTACACGCCCAAGCCGGCAATCACGCCGACGGCAAGATCGGAAAGATAGGAGTGGTGGCGGAAAGGCTCGCGTTTGTAAACATTGGAAATGTGGACTTCGACAAAGGGCAGCGCGGTGCCGGCCAGCGCGTCGCGCAGGGCGATGCTGGTGTGGGTGTACGCGCCCGCATTGACGATGGCCGCCGCCGCTCCTTCTTCGCGGGCGCGGTGGATGCGGCCCACCAGCTCGCCTTCGCCGTTGCTCTGGAAACTTTCGACGCGGATGCCGAAAGTTTCGCCAAGCGCGGCAATGTGCCGTTCGATGTCGGCGAGGGTGGTATGCCCGTAAATCTGCGGCTCGCGTGTGCCGAGAAGGTTGAGATTGGGGCCGTTGAGCAGAAGAATGTGTTTCATGGTCGGATTCCTTAGGGCGGACGGTTTTCAGACGGCCTGTTTGAGATTGAGGCCGTCTGAAAAGCGGGAACGGGACTTTTCAGACGGCCTGCAACCCTTGCGGCGGCACATCTGTGCAAAGCGGTACGGAGCGGATGATACGGGCAAACGCCGCATCTGTCGCGGGCGGCTTGGCTTGCGGCCGCACGATGCGGGATATTCCGCAACCGTCGGCAGAGTGCAAAAACACATACCACAGCCCGCGCCGCACCAATCCCTTGTTGCCACAAACCTCCAAACCGCGTGCGCTGTTGCGGCGATACGCCCTGCTTTAACGGCAAAGGCCGTCTGAAAACGGAAGCGGCATTTTCAGACGGCCTGTCTGCTTTCCTTGCCATACCTGTGCAGACAGCCTTTGCATTTCAGTTTCTGTATGCCGCATTCCCACATCTAACCTGCAAAGCTGCCCGCCGTGCCGAGTCTGCCGTAAGGTGTGCCGCCGCAGCGGCGCACGCCTCCTCCGCCCTGCAACGAACCACGCACTTCCCGCAAACTTTAAAAACCGCGTGCGCCGCTGTGCGGCACGCCCTGCCCTAATATCGGAGGCCGTCTGAAAAAAGCGTTTTCAGACGGCCTTTTGCCTTATATCGAGTCGGCGAGCGATAACTGACACAAAAAACGCCGTCTTTGCAGACGGCGTTTTGTACGGCGGAGCGGATGCCCTGCGGATTGCTGCGGCTGCGGTTTACGCCTGCGGCTGCTCGCCGGATGCTTCTTCGGCGGCGGCGGTGCGTGCCGCGTCTTCCTGTGCCGCTTCCTGCTGTTCCGCCCATTGGCGGCGGCGGCTGCGGTGGTAGGTAAGGCCGGTGCCGGCAGGGATGAGGCGGCCGACAATCACGTTCTCTTTCAGGCCGCGCAGCTCGTCGCGTTTGCCCATGATGGCGGCTTCGGTCAGTACGCGGGTGGTCTCCTGGAAGGAGGCGGCGGAAATAAAGCTGTCGGTGGAAAGCGAGGCTTTGGTAATGCCCAAGAGGATGTTGTCGAAGCGGGCCGGCTCTTTGCCTTCGGCTTCGGCTTTCTCGTTGGCGGCCATTACGTCGGCGCGTTCGACCTGCTCGCCGGTAATGAAGCGGGTATCGCCCGCATCGGCGATGTTCACGCGGCGCAGCATTTGGCGGATGATGACTTCGATGTGTTTGTCGGAAATCTTCACGCCTTGCAGGCGGTAAACTTCCTGCACTTCCTGCACGATGTAACGGGCAAGGGCTTCGATGCCCTGCAAGCGCAGGATGTCGTGCGGATCGACCGAACCGTCGACGACGGTTTCGCCTCTGTTTACGACTTGTCCGTCATGCACGAGTATCTGTTTTTCTTTGGAAATCAGGGTCTCGTGCGCCACGCCGTCCACATCGGTAATCACCAGACGCTGTTTGCCTTTGGTTTCTTTGCCGAAGGATACGGTGCCGGTTACTTCGGCCAGCATACCCGCGTCTTTGGGAATGCGTGCTTCGAAAAGCTCGGCCACACGGGGCAGACCGCCGGTAATGTCGCGGGTTTTGGACGATGCCTGCGGGATACGCGCCAATACGTCGCCTTTGCCGATTTCCTGCCCTTCGCGCACGGTAATCACCGCGCCTACGGGGAAGGCCATGGAAACGGCGGTTTCGGTGCCGGGGATTCTGACCTCTTCGCCGTTTTCGTCCAAAAGTTTGACGGTCGGGCGCAGCAGTTTGCTCGCGCTGCTGGAACGGCGTTTGCCGTCGATCACAACGAGGGTGGACAGGCCGGTAATTTCGTCGGTCTGCTTGGCAACGGTTACGCCCTCTTCGATGTTGTCGAATTTCACCGTACCGGCGTGCTCGGTAATCATCGGACGGGTATGCGGATCCCAAGTGGCCAGCGTGGTGCCGGCTTTGACGGCTTCGCCGTCCTGCACCAGCAGGGTGGCACCGTAGGGCACTTTGTGGCGTTCGCGCTCGCGGCCGATGTCGTCGTGGATGACGACTTCGCTGGAACGTCCGATAACGATCAGTTCGCCTTTGTTGTTGGCAACATAACGCATCTGGCTGTTGAAACGCGCCGTGCCGTTGGACTTGGCTTCCACCTGGCTGGCCGCCGCCGCCCGGGAGGCCGCACCGCCGATGTGGAAGGTACGCATGGTAAGCTGTGTACCCGGTTCGCCGATGGACTGGGCGGCAATCACGCCGACGGCCTCGCCGGTATTGACCAGTTTGCCGCGTGCCAAATCCCGTCCGTAACATCTGGAACACAAGCCGTAGCGGGTTTTGCAGGTAATGGGGGTGCGGACTTTCACTTCGTCCACGCCGGAATTGTCAATCAGATCGACCAGTTGCTCGGAAAGCATGGTGCCGGCCTCAACCAGCGTTTCGTTGGTAGACGGATCGACGATGTCTTGTGCGGCAACGCGCCCCAAGATGCGGTCGCGCAGCGGCTCGATTACGTCGCCGCCCTGTACCACGGCTTTCATGACGAAACCGTCGGACGTGCCGCAGTCGTCTTCCACCACCACCAAGTCTTGGGTTACGTCCACCAGACGGCGGGTCAGATAACCGGAGTTGGCGGTTTTCAATGCGGTATCGGCCAAGCCCTTACGCGCACCGTGGGTAGCAATAAAGTATTGCAGTACCGACAGGCCTTCGCGGAAGTTGGAAGTAATCGGGGTTTCGATGATCGAGCCGTCAGGCTTGGCCATCAGGCCGCGCATACCGGAAAGCTGCTTAATCTGTGCCGCCGAACCGCGCGCACCGGAGTCGGCCATCATATAAATAGAGTTGAACGACTCCTGATCGACTTCCTTGCCTTCGCTGTCGATAACTTTCTGGGTGGACAGGTTGTCCATCATCGCCTTGGCGATTTTGTCGCCGGCGCGACCCCAAATATCCACGACTTTGTTGTAGCGTTCGCCGTTGGTAACCAAACCCTGGCGGTATTGGTCTTCGATTTCCTTCACTTCGGCCTGCGCCTCTGCCAGCAGGGCGGGTTTTTCCTGCGGGATTTCCATGTCGTCCACGCAGATGGAAATCCCGCCTTTGGCCGCAAAGCCGAAACCGGTATACATCAGGTGGTCGGCGAAAATGACCGTATCGCGCAGGCCGCACAGGCGGAACGAAGCATTAATCAGCTTGGATATTTCTTTTTTCTTCAACGCCTTGTTGATGTACTCAAACGGCAGGCCTTTGGGCAGGATTTCGCTCAAAAGTGCGCGGCCGACGGTGGTTTCGTAGCGTTTGACCACCGGCTCGAATTCGCCTGCCGCATTTTTCTCCCACTCGCGCAGGCGTACGGTAATTTTGGTACCCAGCTCCACTTGTTTGGTGTGGTAGGCGCGGTGTACTTCCCTTACGTCGGCAAACAGGCTGCCTTCGCCTAAACCGTTGATTTTGTCGCGGGTCATGTAGTACAGACCCAATACGATGTCCTGCGAAGGCACGATAATCGGCTCGCCGTTGGCGGGCGACAGCACGTTGTTGGAAGCCAGCATCAGCGTGCGTGCCTCCATCTGCGCTTCCAGACTCAGCGGAACATGGACGGCCATTTGGTCGCCGTCGAAGTCGGCATTGAATGCCGCGCAGACCAGGGGATGAAGCTGAATGGCTTTGCCTTCAATCAGAATCGGCTCGAATGCCTGGATGCCCAAACGGTGCAGGGTGGGCGCACGGTTGAGCATGATGGGGTGTTCGCGGATGACTTCGTCCAAAATATCCCAAACCACCGGCACTTCCTGTTCGACCAGTTTTTTCGCCGCTTTGACGGTGGACGCTTCGCCGCGCAGTTCGAGCTTGTGGAAGATAAACGGTTTGAACAGTTCCAATGCCATTTTTTTCGGCAAACCGCATTGGTGCAGACGCAGGTAGGGGCCGACGGTAATCACGGAGCGGCCGGAATAATCCACGCGCTTGCCCAGCAGGTTTTGACGGAAGCGTCCGCTTTTGCCCTTAATCATATCGGCCAGCGATTTCAGCGGGCGTTTGTTGGCTCCGGTCATCGCTTTGCCGCGGCGGCCGTTATCCAGCAGCGAATCCACCGCTTCCTGCAACATACGTTTTTCGTTGCGTACGATGATGTCGGGCGCATTCAGCTCCAACAGGCGTTTGAGGCGGTTGTTGCGGTTGATGACGCGGCGGTAGAGGTCGTTCAGATCGGAGGTGGCAAAACGTCCGCCGTCCAGCGGCACCAGCGGGCGCAGGTCGGGCGGCAGCACCGGCAGCACGTCCATAATCATCCATTCGAGCTTCATGCCGCTGCGCTGGAAGGCTTCCAACACTTTCAAACGTTTGGCGATTTTTTTGATTTTGGTGTCGGAATTGGTGCTGTCCAATTCCTGACGCAGTATTTCCACTTCGGAGGCAATGTTGAGATTCGACAACAGGTCGCGGATGCCTTCCGCGCCCATTTTGGCATCGAAGTCGTCGCCGTATTCTTCCAGCTTCTGGTAGTAGTCCTCTTCGGTCAGCAGCTGGCGGCGCTGCATGGGTGTCATACCCGGATCGGTTACGACGAAGGCTTCAAAATACAGGACGCGCTCAATGTCGCGCAGGGTCATGTCCAATACCATACCCAAGCGTGAGGGCAGGGATTTCAAAAACCAGATGTGGGCGACGGGCGCGGCCAGTTCGATGTGTCCCATACGTTCGCGGCGCACTTTGGACAGGGTTACTTCCACGCCGCATTTTTCGCAGGTAACACCTTTGAATTTCAGTCGTTTGTACTTGCCGCACAGGCATTCGTAGTCTTTTACCGGGCCGAAGATTTTGGCGCAGAAGAGGCCGTCGCGCTCGGGTTTGAACGTGCGGTAGTTGATGGTTTCGGGTTTTTTCACTTCGCCGTAAGACCACGAACGGATGGTTTCGGGCGAGGCGATGCCGATTCTGATGGCATCAAATTCTTCTTCCATTCCTGCTGCTTGCAGGGGATTAAACAAATCTAGCAATGCTTTCATTTCTGTTCCTCGGTAAGGATGGGTTTTGTTCCGTATCGCGGATGCGGAATGTTTTTTTCAGACGGCCTCTACGCCGCAACAGGCAAAGGCCGTCTGAAACGGGTATGTGCCGCCGCATTCTGCGCGGGCGGCTTTTTCAGACGGCCTCTTGGTTTTGAGGCCGTCTGAAACCCGCCGTCAGTAACGCTCTAAGTCGATATCCAAGCCCAGCGAACGGATTTCTTTAACCAATACGTTGAAGGACTCGGGCATACCGGCATCGATTTTGTGTTCGCCTTTGACAATGTTTTCGTACATTTTGGTGCGGCCGTTCACGTCGTCGGATTTCACGGTAAGCATTTCCTGCAAGGCGTAGGATGCGCCATAGGCCTCCAACGCCCAAACCTCCATCTCGCCGAATCGCTGGCCGCCGAACTGGGCTTTGCCGCCCAACGGCTGCTGGGTAACCAGCGAATAGGGGCCGGTGGAGCGTGCGTGCATTTTTTCGTCTACCAAATGGTGCAGTTTCAGATAATGCATCACGCCGACGGTTACTTTGCGGTCGAAAGGCTCGCCCGAACGGCCGTCGTAGAGGGTGATTTGGGTTTTGGTGTCGTTGAAACCGAGTTTCTGCACTTCGGGATCGTCGCTCGGGTAGGCCAGTTCGAGGAAGGCTTTGATTTCGCTCTCGTGTGCACCGTCGAATACCGGCGAGGCAAAGGTTGCACCGTTGCGCAGGTTTTGCGCCAGCGTGAGGATTTCCGCATCGGAAAGCTGCGACAGGTTTTCCTTGTGCATATCCGTACCGCCGAGATTGCCGTTGTACATGGTGTCGAGGAATTTGCGGATTTCTTTGACTTTGCGTTTCTCGTCCAGCATCCGTCCGATGCGTTCGCCTATGCCTTTTGCCGCCCAGCCCAAATGCACTTCGAGAATCTGGCCGATGTTCATACGCGAGGGTACGCCCAGCGGGTTGAGTACGATGTCCACGGGGCGGCCGTCTGCCATATAGGGCATATCCTCCACCGGCAAAATGCGCGATACAACGCCTTTGTTGCCGTGGCGGCCGGCCATTTTGTCGCCCGCCTGCAAGCGGCGTTTGATGGCGATAAAGACTTTGACCATTTTCTGCACACCGGGCTGCAATTCGTCGCCCTGGGTCATTTTCTTTTTCTTGATTTCAAACAGGCTTTCGGCTTCTTCGCGTTTGTCCTGCAAGCTGCTTTTAATCAGCTCCATCTGTTTGGCGATGTTTTCGTCGGCGACGCGCACGTCGAACCAGTCGTGTTTGCTCGGCAGTCCGGCGAGATATTCGGCGGTAATTTCGCTGCCTTTGGCCAGCTTCATCGGTCCGCCGTTGGCTTTCTGGCCGACAATCATGCGTTCGATACGGTCGAATGCGTCGTTATCGAAAATGCGCAACTGGTCGTTCAGATCCAAACGGTAGCGTTTCAGCTCTGCATCGATAATGGACTGGGCGCGTTTGTCGCGTTGGATGCCTTCACGGGTAAACACCTGCACGTCGATAACGGTGCCGCTCATACCGGTGGGCATACGCAGCGAGGTGTCTTTCACATCGGAGGCTTTTTCGCCAAAGATGGCGCGCAGCAGTTTTTCTTCTGGCGTGAGCTGGGTTTCGCCTTTGGGCGTTACTTTGCCCACCAGCACATCACCTGCCTCCACTTCCGCACCGATGTAAACAATACCGGATTCGTCCAGACGGTTTTGCATACGCTCGGAGAGATTGGGAATATCGCGGGTAATGTCTTCGGCACCGAGTTTGGTATCGCGGGCAACAACGTTCAGTTCTTCGATATGGATGGAGGTGTAACGGTCGTCAGCGGCCACCTTTTCGGAAATCAGAATCGAATCTTCGTAGTTGTAGCCGTTCCACGGCATAAAGGCGATGGTCATATTCTGACCCAATGCCAGCTCGCCCAAATCGGTAGACGCACCGTCGGCCACCAAATCGCCGCGCTGCAGCACGTCGCCGGCTTTTACGGCAGGACGCTGGTTGATGTTGGTAGACTGGTTGGAACGGGTAAATTTCACCAGATTGTAAATATCCACGCCCACTTCGCCTGCCACGGCTTCATCGTCATGAACCCTTACTACCACACGGTTGGCATCGACATATTCGACCACGCCGCCACGACGGGCGACAATGGCTGTCGCGCTGTCTACCGCAACATCGCGCTCAATACCGGTACCCACCATCGGCTTCTCCGCACGCAGGCAGGGTACGGCCTGACGCTGCATATTCGCACCCATCAGGGCACGGTTTGCATCATCATGCTCGAGGAAGGGAATCAGGGATGCGGCAACCGATACCGCCTGTCCTGTTGCCACGTCCATATACTGCACGCGGTCGACGGTGGCCATGATGGTTTCGCCTTTTTCCCGACAGGTTACCAAATCGTCAATCAGACGGCCTTTGTTATCCAATGCGGCATTTGCCTGTGCGATAACAAAACGGCCTTCTTCGATTGCGGAGAGATATTCGATTTCATCGGTTACTTTGCCGTTTACGACACGGCGGTACGGTGTTTCCAAAAAGCCGTATTCGTTAGTGCGTGCATAAACGGAGAGCGAGTTGATCAGACCGATGTTCGGGCCTTCCGGCGTTTCAATCGGACAAACACGGCCGTAGTGGGTCGGATGCACGTCGCGCACTTCAAAGCCTGCACGCTCGCGGGTCAGACCGCCCGGGCCAAGTGCGGACACGCGGCGTTTGTGTGTGATTTCCGAAAGCGGATTGGTCTGATCCATAAACTGCGACAACTGGCTCGAACCGAAAAATTCTTTAATGGCCGCAGAAACCGGCTTGGCATTAATCAGATCGGTAGGCAACAGATTCTCTGATTCCGCCTGATTCAGACGCTCTTTTACTGCACGTTCGACACGCGAAAGGCCGCTGCGGAACTGGTTTTCCGCCAATTCTCCTACCGAACGCACGCGACGGTTGCCCAAGTGGTCGATATCGTCTACTTCTCCATGCCCGTTGCGCAACTCGACCAAAGTAGCAATAGATGCCACAATGTCTTCAACATTCAGTACAAATCCGCCTTTTGCCGCCGCACCGGCAAATGTTTCATTCAGCAAGCGGCCGTACCACGAGGCCTTCTGTTCGTCGCTCAATTTTTGTTCGTACGTACGGGTATTGAACTTCATACGTCCCACGCGCGACAAATCGTAACTGTCTTCGTTGAAAAACAGCCGGTTGAACAGCAATTCGACAGCATCGTCGGTGGGTGGTTCGCCCGGGCGCATCATTCTGTAGATGGCAATGCGTGCAGCATGCTGGCCTACGGTCTCATCCGTGCGCAACGTGGCCGAAATATATCCGCCCTGATCCAAATCGTTGATATAGAGGGTTTGGATTTCCTTCACGCCGTTAATATCAAACTGAGCCAACAGTTCTTCAGTAATCTCGTCATTGGCCGCAGCCAGCACTTCTCCCGTGTCTTCCGCCACCACATCCCGTGCCAATGATTTGCCGATCAGGGTATCCGCCTCAACTGGCAGATACTTCAAGCCTGATTTTTCAATATCACGGATGTGTTTGGCAGTAATACGTTTACCTGCGGCCACTAAAATATTACCGTCCTTATCGGCAATATCCTGCTTGGCAGTTTCTCCTTTCAGACGGCCTGCCACCAAATCGGTACGGACTCCGTCCTTTGACAGATAAAAGGTTTCTTTGTCGTAAAAAGTGTCCAATATCTGTTCATTGGTATAACCCAATGCTTTCAGCAGGATGGTTACCGGCATTTTCCGGCGGCGGTCAATACGGAAATACAGCAAATCTTTCGGATCAAATTCAAAATCCAACCAAGAACCACGGTAAGGGATAACGCGGGCGGAAAACAGCAGCTTGCCCGAAGAATGGGTCTTACCTCTGTCGTGCTCGAAAAATACACCCGGGGAGCGGTGCAGCTGTGACACGATAACCCGCTCGGTACCATTAATAATGAAAGAGCCGCTGGGAGTCATCAATGGAATCTCACCCATATAAACTTCGTTTTCGCGCACTTCCTTAATCACATCTTGTTTGCTGGATTCCTTATCCAAAATTACCAAGCGGATACGCGCACGCAAGGGAGCCGCATACGTAATCCCGCGCAACTGGCATTCGGGAATATCAAACAGTGGCTCTCCCAAAATATAGTGCACAAATTCCAAACGGGCATAGCCGTTGTGGCTTACGATAGGAAAAATGGAATTAAACGCAGCCTGCAAACCTTCGTCCGCACGTTTGTCATAAGCTTTTTCCTGCTGCAGGAATTTAGCGTAAGAATCAAGCTGGGTAGCCAGCAAAAAAGGTACTTCCAATACGTTTTTGCGCTTTGCAAAACTTTTACGGATACGCTTTTTCTCGGTAAAAGAATAAGTCATGGCGTACTACTCCAAAGATAACGATTAATTAATCCGTCCCAATACTGAGGCCGTCTGAAACATCAGGGGATATACACCCCCTTCAAAACCTACCAAATTCACTTATTTTTTAATTGAATAAATTAGAAATGAAAAAATAAGTAAACTTCGATATTAAAAAATAACAGATGCAATAAGGCTGGCAGCCAAGCTGCCAGCCTTATACAGGTAAAACTTATTTGATTTCGACTTTTGCGCCAGCTTCTTCCAGCTGTTTCTGAATATCTTCCGCCTCGGCTTTAGATACACCTTCTTTAATAGCCTTCGGTGCTCCGTCAACCAAATCTTTAGCCTCTTTCAAGCCCAAACCGGTAACGGCACGGACAACTTTAATTACGCCAACTTTCTGATCTCCGGCAGAAGCCAAGATAACATCAAATTCGGTTTTCTCTTCTGCAGCAGCACCAGCAGCAGCCGGACCAGCAGCAACAGCAACTGCTGCCGCAGATACACCGAATTTTTCTTCAAATGCTTTAACCAAATCGTTCAATTCCATTACGGTCAAAGAACCAACTAATTCCAAAATGTCTTCTTTAGTGATAGCCATGCTATTCAAACTCCAATAATTGTATTTAAAGATAAAGTTTCAAATGAAACAAAATTGATTAAGCGGCTTCTTCGCCTGCTTTTTTCTCCGCCAACGCAGCCAACCCACGTGCGAAACCAGACAACGGAGCCTGCATAACGAACAACAGCTTGGACAACAGCTCTTCACGACTCGGGATAGAAGCCAACTCAGCTACCTGAGCAGCACCCATTACCTCACCGTTATAAGCACCGGCTTTAATAACAATTTTGTCATCTTTTTTCGCGAATTGATGCAGCACTTTTGCAGCAGCGACAGCGTCTTCAGATGCAGCATAAACCAACGGACCAATCATACTATCCGCCAATCCGGCAAACGAAGTACCTTCCACCGCACGACGGGCCAAAGTATTTTTCAGAACACGCAAATATACGCCTTCTTTACGCGCATTCGCACGCAGCTCGGTCATGCTGGCAACACTGATACCGCGATACTCTGCAACCACGAGGGTTTGTGCATTGGCAATTGCCGCACCAATCTCCTCAACAGTCGCTTTCTTGGTTTCAATATTAAGACTCAAGGTCTACCTCCCACTGTTTATCAAAAGAATACCGAAACGGTACTCCACCAGCTCGGCAACCTAAAAAGACATTTTACAAGTAAGCTCGTAATACGTTTCAGGACTACCGTCTGCGTAGGGTTGTTACAATTAAATCACATGATCCCTACGGTCTTGGACATCTACTTAATCTTCAATCTAAGCAGCCCAAATCCGAGCAGTCTAAGCTAAAATGCCAGGCCACCCGAAATTTTCTATTTTATTAATTGTTGATACTTGAAGTATCAACACGAACACCAAGCCCCATGGTACTGGACACAGCAACCTTCTTCAGATACTGGCCTTTTGCAGCAGCAGGCTTAGCCTTCAAAATAGCATCCAACAACGCATTGAAATTCTCTTTCAATGCTGCCTCTTCAAATGAAGCACGCCCGATAGTCGCATGAACAATACCTGCTTTGTCTGTACGATATTGCACTTGACCGGCTTTTGCATTTTTTACAGCCTCAGCAACATTCGGGGTAACCGTACCCACTTTCGGATTAGGCATCAATCCTCGCGGACCTAAAATCGTACCCAACTGACCAACGATACGCATCGCATCAGGAGATGCAATAACTACATCAAAGTTTAAATTACCACCTTTGATTTCCGCTGCCAAATCCTCAAAGCCGACAATATCGGCACCGGCAGCTTTCGCAGCCTCAGCATTTGCACCCTGAGCAAAAACAGCCACACGAGTGGTTTTACCTGTACCTTTCGGCAAAACAACAGAACCACGAATAACCTGATCGGATTTACGAGGATCAACACCTAAGTTAAAAGCAACATCTACGGACTCATCAAATTTAGCCGTAGCCGCTTTTTTTACCAATGCAATCGCCTCATCAACCGCATACAGTTTATTAGCCTCAACAGAAGAACGCAGAGCTTTTAATCGTTTAGATACCTTAGCCATTTATACGCCCTCCACATCCAAGCCCATTGAGCGAGCAGAACCAGCAATAGTCCGCACTGCTGCATCCAAATCAGCAGCAGTCAAATCCGGCTCTTTAGTCTTAGCAATCTCTTCCAACTGCACTCTTGTCAGCTTCCCTACTTTATTAGTTAAAGGATTGGAACTTCCCTTTTGCAAACCAGCCGCCTTTTTTAGCAAAATGGATGCTGGCGGGGTTTTCATAATAAAAGTAAAGGACTTATCTGCAAACGCAGTAATAACAACCGGAATAGGCAAACCCGGCTCTACACCCTGAGTCGCAGCATTAAATGCTTTACAAAACTCCATAATATTCAAACCCCGCTGACCCAAAGCAGGACCAACAGGAGGAGAAGGATTGGCCTTGCCTGCAGGAATCTGCAGTTTAATATAGCCGACTATTTTTTTTGCCACTGAAAAGCTCCTAAAAAACGGGTAAAACGCAGAATAAATCCTGCTCCCCAATTGACGAACTTGTCATTTTACATTTTTAAAAATTAAAAATCAAGCACCAATACCAAAGCACAGCCAAGCACTTAATTTTTGGGGCTGTCCTAGATAACTAGGACAAATCCGATTTTACTAATTGTTTTAAAATGGAAATTTGAACTTTTATCTCACTGTTGTTAAAACGCCATTCGCACTCTTTCAAATACAGCTCAAAATGCTCTTTGGGAATGCCGTTAAACTTACGCAAATGCCGTTTTGCCTGACTCCAAAAGTTCTCAATTCCGTTAATATGATTGTGCTTTTGGGCAAAATGTGTGCTGTGGTTAATACGGAAATGATTGAACTCACTCACGTCCAACACGCCATAGCCCTTATGGCAATCCGTGTAAACAATGCTGTCAGGCTTAACCTGTTCTCGGATAATGGGCAGTAATGTTGCTGTTTGCGTATTGGGTACGGCAACGGTGTAAACCTTGCCATTGTGCTTTAACAGCCGAATACTGCAGTTTTGCCAGCAGCTCCGCGACCGCGTTTGCCTTTGTAGTGTCTGCCGAAATAGCTCTCATCTGCTTCTACTTCGCCGTCAAACATTTCTAAGTGGCGGCTGTTTTGGTAAATAAGCAGACGTAAACGGTGGAAGTAATAGGCTGCGGTGTTTTTGTTGACGTTCGCCAATTGGGCAGCCGTGCGGGCGGTTACACCTGCAACGAAAAGTTCAATTAGTTTGTTTTGCTTGTACTGGCTTAGACGACTTTTTCTCATGGGGAAATTCTAAACTATGTGGAATTTCCTGAGTTATCTAGGACAGCCCCTAATTTTTTTCAACCTGCCCAAATTCCAATTCAACAGGAGTCTCCCTGCCGAAAATCTGAACAGAAACGCGCAACTTGTTGCGTTCATAATTAACTTCTTCTACAACGCCGTTAAAATCAGCAAAAGGACCTTCATTTACGCGCACTTTCTGCCCAATCTCAAATTCTACCCTCGGTTTGGGTTTTTCACCATCAACCTGAACTTGAGCCATAATTATCTCAACCTCTTTTTGTGAAATTGGCAAAGGACGATTAGCAACTCCTCCAACAAAGCCAGATACCCTAGGTGTACTCTTTACCAAGTGCCAAGAATCATCAGACATTTCCATCTCAATAAGCACATACCCCGGAAAAAATTTTCTTTCGCTGACCGTGCGCCGACCGTTCTTAATATCAACTACTTCCTCGACAGGAACCAATATTTCCCCAAAATACTGTTCCATACCCTCCCGCACAATACGCTCTTTCAAAGTTTTTTGAACATTTTTTTCAAATCCGGAATAAGCTTGGATAACATACCACTGCTTAGCCATATACACCCCCTATCGCATCAGAAGATCAAACAATACCCAAGAAACCACGGTATCCACGCCATAAATAAAAACGGCAAGTATAGTAACAAAGACCAAAACAAATCCAGTCATCCTAACAGCATAGGATTTTTCCGGCCATACAACTTTTTTCAATTCAGTTATCGATTCCCGAACATAACGTATGAACCGATAAAAATTTCCCCATATACAAATTACTATAATCAATAAAGCAGATATAGCACTTACCACATTTTGCAAATAAGGCGGCAAATCAGGCCTGTATTGCAATAATAAAATTGCACCAGCTATAACAAGCAAGATAAAAATCATCCTAACCGCAACCGATATGGCAGATTTTCTCACTTGTTTAACCTGCTGCTGTAATCTATCACTAACAACAACACTTGTGGCGACTTTATTCTCAGAATCTTGCTTAGACATAATTCATACCAATCAATAGAAAAAACTAACCGACACAAGCCGGTTAGTTTTTATTTGGCAGGCCAGGAGGGTTTCGAACCCCCAACCCTCGGTTTTGGAGACCGATACTCTACCAATTGAGCTACTGGCCTATATAATTTAAGCGATTACGGCAGAAACCACGCCGGCACCCACAGTACGGCCGCCTTCGCGAATGGCGAAACGCAGACCATCTTCCATGGCGATCGGAGCAATCAGTTCTACGGTAATGGTTACGTTCTCACCGGGCATCACCATTTCCACTCCGTCTTCCAAAGTTACCGCACCGGTTACGTCAGTCGTACGGAAGTAGAACTGGGGACGGTAGTTGGCGAAGAACGGTGTATGGCGGCCGCCTTCTTCTTTGCTCAGTACGTATACCTCGGCTTTGAATTTGGTGTGCGGGGTAATGGTGCCGGGTTTGGCCAAAACCTGACCGCGTTCCACTTCTTCGCGTTTGGTACCGCGCAGCAGTACGCCGACGTTGTCGCCTGCCTGGCCTTCGTCCAGCAGTTTGCGGAACATTTCGACACCGGTACAGGTAGTTTTTTGGGTTTCTTTCAAACCGACGATTTCAATCTCGTCGCCTACGTGGATGATACCGCGCTCTACGCGTCCGGTTACCACGGTACCGCGGCCGGAAATGGAGAATACGTCTTCAATCGGCAGCAGGAAGGGTTTGTCTACGGCACGCTCGGGCGTGGGGATGTAGCTGTCCAAAGCATCAGCCAAAGCGAAGATGGCGGTTTCGCCGATGTCGGAAGTGTCGCCTTCGAGTGCTTTAAGGGCGGAACCTTTAATAATCGGTACGTCGTCGCCCGGGAATTCGTAGCTGTTCAGCAGGTCGCGGATTTCCATCTCAACCAACTCAAGCAGCTCTTCGTCGTCCACCATGTCGCATTTGTTCATGAATACGATAATGTAGGGTACACCTACCTGACGGGCAAGCAGGATGTGTTCGCGGGTTTGGGGCATGGGGCCGTCGGCTGCGGAACACACCAAAATCGCACCGTCCATCTGGGCGGCACCGGTAATCATGTTTTTAACGTAGTCGGCGTGTCCCGGGCAGTCTACGTGTGCGTAGTGGCGGCCTTCGGTTTCGTATTCGACGTGCGAAGTGTTGATGGTAATGCCGCGCGCTTTTTCTTCGGGGGCATTGTCGATTTGGTCGTAGGCTTTTGCGGCACCGCCGAATTTCTTAGCCAAAATAGTAGTCAGTGCAGCAGTAAGGGTGGTCTTACCATGGTCTACGTGACCGATGGTGCCGACATTTACGTGCGGTTTGCTGCGTTCGAATTTTTCCTTTGCCATGGCAAACTTCCTATCTGAAATTAGAACATTAAATAAAATAATTAGTTGGTGCCCATAGGCAGATTTGAACTGCCGACCTCTCCCTTACCAAGGGAGTGCTCTACCCCTGAGCTACATGGGCCTGGAAATTTATTGGAGCGGGTGAAGGGAATCGAACCCTCACCGTAAGCTTGGAAGGCTTCTGCTCTACCATTGAGCTACACCCGCATATTCAACTGCCGGAATCCATGTTCCGGCAATTTTTTTAGATATGGTGGTGGGAGAAGGATTCGAACCTTCGAAGCTCTCGCAACAGATTTACAGTCTGCCCCCTTTGACCGCTCGGGAATCCCACCAAAACAGAAGCGCGATAGTACCAACCGTTGCCAACATCGTCAAGCGCGAAGTTGAAATAATTTTGGAGAAACAGCTTTAATGCAAGCATAAGTATATATTTGCAATAGTTTTTAATTATTTTTTATTTCTCTTCTACAATGCGTATATATTTGGCGTAAAGCTCATCATGCGTTTCGGGATGCTCTTCGTCAATCAGAATACAGTCCACAGGGCATACTTGCTGACACTGAGGTTCGTCGTAGTGGCCGACGCATTGCGTGCAGAGGTTGGGGTTGATTTCGTAGATTTCTTCGCCTTGTGAAATGGCATCGTTGGGGCATTCCGGTTCGCAAACGTCGCAGTTGATGCACTCATCGGTAATAAAGAGCGACATGGTTGAATCCTTCTTGAAGTGGGTGTGTTTGGAATTTATCGGGCGCGGATTATATCACGCCTTTATTTTAGCTTTTTGTTTTTTATACGTTTAATGAATAATTATCATTAATTTGGCAGCCCGGCTGACACACGCGCCAGAAGATGCCTGCTTTGCCCTGCCCTGCCTTCGCGCAATACGGTGAGCCACTCCGGCAGTTCCGGCAAACGTGCCGCCTCGATATAAACCCGTGCATCGGTTTTCAGACGGCCTTTGAGTGCGACAAACAAAACCGGCCATTCCTGCCATGCAAACGGCGGATCGAGAAAAACGGTATCAAAGGTTTGGGCGGTGTTGTTTAGAAATGCGGCGGCCGTACGGCAGCAGACGAAGACTGTGCCGTCCCAGCCGAACTGTTCCCTATGCCGGTTCAGATTTTGTGCGGTCTGCCTGTCCGCTTCAATCATGACGATTTTCCCCGCACCGCGCGAGGCCGCTTCAAAACCGAGTGCGCCGCTTCCGGCAAACAGGTCGAGTACGGTTTGCCCCGTCATGTCCTGACCCAGCCAGTTGAACAGTTTTTCGCGCACGCTGTCGGGAGTGGGACGCAGGCCGTCTGAAACGGCGAAGGTAATTTTCCGCCCCCTGTGCGTGCCGCCGATGATGCGGACTTGGTTTTGGTGTTTGGGATGACTCATACTTTCTTTCTGATGCTGCGTTTGCGGACAATGCGCCAGAAGACTACGAACAGGGCTGAAAACAGCCACAGCGGCCACAGCGCGGCCAGCAAAAGGGACAGCCGCACGAATCCCGCCCAGCCCTGCTTCAACATCACGCCCGCCGACTGCCAAAACGAGGGCGCATACTGCCGCGCCTCGGCATCGCTGTCGGGACGGGTGTAGCGGAACACGGATTCCGGTTGGAAAAACCGCAGGTTGAGGGTGGCGAAAGCCACTTTGTCCTGCCAATATGCCTGCTGCAATCGGGCATATTCCGCTTCTGCGCGTGCTTCGGACTGTCTGACCAGCACTTCGGCAGTACCGCTTTTGCTGCTTTTTTCAGCAGACGAAGCGGCTTGTTGCAGGCGTTCGGCCAAACTGTGCTGCCGCGCCGCTTCCAATGCCTGACGGCGTATGTCTAGCGCGACATCGGCGGCGGCAAATGACTGGTTTTCAAGAAATACGACAAACGGCTGTATGTCGCGCAGAAAATCCGCTGTTTTTTCTTTCGGCAGACGCACCGTCATGCTGCCGTATTGCCCGTAGCGGCGGACAACCAGCAGCGTACCGTCCTGCTGCGGATAGGTGCGCTCGCTTTCGGTTTCGGCTTCGATACGGCTTTTTTCGACGAAACCGCCGTATTTCAGAGCCAGCTTTTCCAATTCGGACAAGGTTTGGCGGCTGTCTTTCGTTTTAAACGATATATCGGCTTCCACCACCATCTGCCGCCCTTCCGGCTTCTGCGACAATATGATGCTGTCGGCGCGGGCGGAACTTTCCTGCCCGCCTTTTTCCGCCGCAGGCAGAGCATACGCGGCGACCGGAGCCTCGGATTGTCCGCTTTCCGCATCTTGCTCCTGTGCGCCGCAGGCGGCCAAGAGGGCGGCAGACAAGAGTAGTGAAACTGGTGGGCGTATATTCATAATTGCTCCGTCGTTGTGAATCACAGGCCGTCTGAAAACCAAAAAGCGGTTTTCAGACGGCCTCAAACCGAAATATGCCGATTATAGGGCTGTTTATGGGTTCATGCGGAGAAACAGGCGCACCGTATTCCAATCAGTCGCCTGACGCAGCAGACCGTTTTCCCACTCTTCGGGCATAAAAGCCCTTGTCAAAGGTTTTACCTGTGATTCCGCAGAAATGGCGGTACTTGCCTTGTACGGTAAAACCACAGGCGGCACACTGCCGGAGCAGGCTGGGCTTTTCTGACAATATAAAAGGCCGTCTGAAAATCGCAAAAACGGTTTTCAGACGGCCTCAAAACTTTGTGCCGCACACCGCATACGGCCAATCCGCATCAGCAAACAGGCCGTCTGAAAAACGTAAAACTGCATTTCGGACGTGCCGGACACGTGCTTTCAGACGGCCTCGTTTTCCTTTTTTTGCAAAAACTGTGTAAATATCCGCAACCGCGTGCGTGGCGGTGCCGCAAGCCTTACCTGACGGCAGAGGCTGCTCCGAACGAATTCCGTGCCGGTGTTGCAGAACGGTACACGCGGTGTGAAGGGCTTGTCGGGAGGGCGGCCTGTCAAATAAAGAACACGTGCGCCGCCACACGATATATCCTGCCAAAGGCAGAGGCCGTCTGAAAAATGTTTTCAGACGGCCTCTGTGTTTTTGCCGCTATGGCACAGGTCAGGCTTTCGGTGCGGGCGGTTCGATTTGCTCTTTCCAGCCGCAGTCTTTCTGCGGGCAGACTTTTTCCACGCCCCAGCGTTTGGTGGTTTTGACGGTCAATACCGGCCATTGGCATTTGGGGCAGGTTTCGGCCAGCGGCGGATTCCAAGTGGCGTAGTTGCAGTCGGGATAGGTGCTGCAACTGTAAAACAGTTTGCCGTAGCGCGATTTGCGTTCGACCAAATGTCCTTTTTTGCATTGCGGGCATTCGACGCCGGTGTCTTTGGGTTTTTCCAAAGGTTCGATGTGTTTGCACTTGGGGTAGTTGGCGCAGCCGATGAATTTGCTGCCGGTGCGGCTGTATTTGTACACCAGCCGTCCGCCGCATTTGGGGCACTCGCGCCCGTCGAGCTCGGCCTGCTCGGCTTCGGCTTTGGCGATGCGCTCGGCGGCTTCTTCGGCGGTTTCGTTAACGTTGCGTGTGTAGCTGCATTCGGGATAACCGGCACAGGCAACGAAGCGTCCCATTTTGCCGAATTTGATTTGCAGTTTGTGGCTGCCGCATTTGGGGCAGGTTTCGTCCAGCTCTTCGGTGGTGAATTTGGCGCGTTCTATGCCTTCTTTTTCTTCAACCTGTTTGTGGAAGGGCTTCCAGAATTTGTCCATCACGGGTATCCACTCTCGTTTGCCGCTGGCGATTTCGTCAAGCTGGTCTTCGAGTTTGGCGGTGAAGTGGTAGTCGACGTATTGGGCGAAGTGTTCGGTGAGGAATTTGTTGACGATTTCGCCGGTGTCTGTGGGCATGAAGCGTTTTTGTTCGAGCGTTACATATTCGCGGTCTTTCAGGGTGGAGATAATGCTGGCATAGGTCGAGGGGCGGCCGATGCCGAACTCTTCGAGTGCTTTGACCAGTGTGGCTTCGTTGAAGCGCGGCGGCGGGCTGGTGAAGTGTTGTTCGCTGTAGATGTTGTCGACGGGCAGTTGCTCGCCTTCTTTCATTTCGGGCAGTTTTTTGTTTTCTTCGCCTTCGTCGGTGTCGTCTGTTCCTTCTTCATACACGCTCAAGAAACCGGCAAAGGTCTGTACTTGGCCGGTTACGCGGAACACGCCGCTGCCCACGGCAATATCGACGGTGGTCTGGTCGAATTTGGCGGGCGTCATCTGGCAGGCCACGGTGCGCTGCCAAATCATTTGGTACAGCTTGAACTGGTCGGCGGTGAGAAAGGGTTTCACGCTTTCGGGCGTGCGGTAAACCGAAGTCGGACGTATGGCCTCGTGGGCTTCTTGGGCGTTTTTGGATTTGGTTTTGTAGTGTTTGGCGGCGGCGGGCAGGTATTCTTTGCCGATTTTGTTTTCGATGTAGTGGCGGATTTCGACCAGCGCTTCGTCGGAAAGGGTAACGCTGTCGGTACGCATATAGGTGATGAGGCCGGTTGCGCCCTGTCCGACATCGATGCCTTCGTAAAGCTGCTGGGCGGTACGCATGGTGCGGTCGGTGGTCATGCCGAGTTTGCGTACGGCATCCTGCTGCATGGTGGAGGTGGTAAACGGCGCGGCGGGGTTGCGGCTGCGCTTTTTCTTTTCTACGGCGGCGACAACGGCTTCTCTGCCTTCCAGCTCTTTCAGTACGGCAGACTGTGCGGCTTCGTCGGGCAGGGAAAACTGTTCGAGTTTTTCGCCCTGCCATTGCACGAGGCGGGCGGTGAATTTGCTGCGGTTTTTGTGACTGTCGAGATGGACGGTCCAGTATTCCTGTGCTTCAAAAGCGCGGATTTCGTTTTCTCGTTCGCAAATCAGGCGCAGGGCGGGGCTTTGTACGCGGCCGGCACTCAAGCCCCGGCGGATTTTTTTCCACAACAGCGGCGAAAGGTTGAAGCCGACGAGATAGTCGAGCGCGCGCCGTGCCTGTTGGGCATCGACAAGGTCGATTTCGATGCCGCGCGGGTGGGCGATGGCTTCGAGTACGGCGCTTTTGGTGATTTCGTGAAACACGACGCGCTGCGGGCTGATGTTTTTCAGGCCGCGTTTGGATTTTAAAATTTCCTGCAAGTGCCAGGAAATGGCCTCGCCTTCTCTGTCCGGGTCGGTGGCGAGATAGAGGTTTTGCGCCTCGCGGGCGGCGGCAACGATGGCATCGACATGTTTGATGTTGCGGGAAACCAGTTCGTATTTCATGGCAAAGTTGTTGTCGGGATCGACTGCGCCGTTTTTGGGCACCAAATCGCGTACATGGCCGTAGGATGCGAGTATTTCAAAATCGCCACCCAAATATTTTTTCAGTGTTTTGGCTTTTGAGGGCGATTCGACGATTACAAGGTTTTTTGCCATTTTGTTTTCTCCGGTATGGGCAGATACGCCGTTTCGGTATTTCAGACGGCCTGCCCTTGTGGGGTAGGCCGTCTGAAAAAGGAACGGATAATGTGTTGTCCGAACGTATGGTTTAGTGCATGGTGGCCTGCCCGTGCAGGGCGGCCATCAGTTCGTCGCCGATTAAAACGGGCAATTCGGCGTTTTGCGCCCACAACACCAGCAGGGTCATGACTTTGGCGGTGTCGGCAGTAATTTCTTCGGCAGGCATGAACATCAGGGCGTTGATGACGAATTCGCGCTGCCCGGCATCCAATGCGCCGGCCTGTTCGAGCGAATGCAGCAGGCCGCGCACTTCGGCGGGCAGGCGTTCGATTTCCTCCGGCCAGTAGGCGCGCAGGCCGCCCGCGCTCTGGCTGCCGGTTTGCAGCTGCGATTCTTCGTTCAGCACGTCGACCAGGGTCAGGATTTTCCGGATTTCGGTTTCGCCGAAGCCGACTTCTTCCAGTATGTTGCACAGGTCGCCGCCGGTGGGGCAGTCGGCAAAGTTTTGGAAGTGTTCGATCAAAAAGGCTATCAGTTCCGCCATGTGTCCGTTCTCTTTGAAATATTGTCAGGCCGTCTGAAAATGGTGCGGGATGCGGCTGCGCCGTGCCGCGTTTTCAGACGGCCCCGATGTCTGTTTTATCCGATTCTCTGGTAGCAGCCGCCGGCGGCTGCGGCAACGCGGCCTTCGAGTTCGAGTTCCAGCAGGGCGGCGAAGATGTCGGCGGCGGGGAGGCCGAGCCTTTCGGCCAACGCGTCGGGATGGACGGGATCGTAGCCCATCGCCGCAAGCAGGCCGTTTTCCGCCTCCGTCTGCCGCTGCGCCGGAGCAGACGGATTTTGCGCGGCTTTTTCCGGCGTTTCCGTCTTTTCAGACGGCCTCTGTATCTGTGTTTCGGCAGCCGTCTGAATGTCCGTTTGGCCGCCGTGCCGTGTTTCTCTATTTATAGAATATGATGAAGCCGTGTCTTTTGGCAACAGGTGCGGGCATTCGCTCAAAATGTCTTCCAGCGATTCGGTGAGTTTCGCGCCCTCTTTGATGAGCTTGTGGCAGCCTTTGCTGCGGGGGTTGTCAATCGAGCCGGGCACGGCCATGACTTCGCGCCCCATTTCCGCCGCCAGCCGCGCGGTAATCAGCGAGCCGGATTCGAGGGCGGCTTCCACTACCAGCACGGCCTGCGACAGGGCGGCAATCAGGCGGTTGCGGCGGGGAAAGTTGCCGGCCAGCGGGCGGGTGTCCAACGGAAATTCGCTGACCACCAGGCCTTTGGCGGCGATTTCGTAGGCAAGGTTTTTATTGGACGGCGGGTAGATGCGGTCGATGCCGGTGCCCCATACGGCTATCGTGCCGCCCGCGCCCTGCAATGCGCCACGGTGGGCGGCGGTGTCTATGCCTGCCGCCATGCCGGAGACGACGGTAATGCCCTGCTGCGAAAGGGCGCGGCCGAAATCGTGCGCGATGCGTTCGGCCTGCGGGGAAGCGTGGCGGCTGCCGACCAGGGCAACGGCGGGGCGGCGCAGCAATCCGGTGTCGCCGCGCACAAACAGCAGCGGCGGCGGGGTCAGGCCTTCGCCGAGCAGTGTGGGAAAACCGTCGTCGCACAACAGCAGCAGGCCGCAGTCTGCGCCCTCTTCCCAGCGCAGGGCGGCGGCGGCGGCGCGTTCGGCCTCGCCGCGCCGGTTTGCCCATGCGTCCTGCGCCTGTTTGCGGACGAGAAACGGGCGTACTTCGTCCCATCCCGCCTGCCATGCGTTTAGGGCGTTGCCGAAGTGTTTTACCAGCTGTAAAAAGGTTTCCGAGCCGATGTGGGGCATGAGGGCGAGCTTGATCCAGGCTTCGCGTTCGTTTTGTCCGTGCATTGCGTTTCCCTTTGTTTTGACAGGCGGGAGGCCGTCTGAACAGGCTGTTTCGTGTTTTCAGACGGCCTCCCGCCTTGCGCCTAATCGTGGTGCCCGCTCAAAAAGCCGCCGCTCTGGCGCGACCACAGTTTGGCGTAGAGGCCGTTTTGCGCCAAAAGTTCGGTGTGGCTGCCTTCTTCGACGATGCGGCCTTTGTCCAGCACGATGAGCCTGTCCATCGCGGCGATAGTGGAGAGGCGGTGGGCGATGGCGATAACGGTTTTGCCGTCCATCATTTTGTCGAGGCTTTCCTGAATGGCGGCTTCCACTTCGGAATCAAGTGCGCTGGTGGCTTCGTCCAGCAGCAGTATCGGTGCGTCTTTGAGCATCACGCGGGCAATGGCGATGCGCTGCCGCTGGCCGCCGGAAAGTTTCACGCCGCGCTCGCCCACATGGGCATCGTAGCCGCGCCGCCCTTTGGCATCGGACAGGTTGGGGATAAAGCCGGCGGCTTCGGCGCGTTCGGCGGCGGAAAACATTTCTTCGTCGGTGGCATCGGGGCGGCCGTACACGATGTTGTCGCGCACGGAGCGGTGCAGCAGCGAGGTGTCCTGCGTTACCAGGCCGATTTGGGCGCGCAGGCTTTCTTGGGTAACGTCGTTGATGTTTTGCCCGTCGATGGTGATGGTGCCGCTTTGCGGCTCGTAAAAGCGCAGCAGCAGGTTCACAATGGTGGATTTGCCCGCGCCGCTGCGGCCGATAAGGCCGACTTTTTCACCCGGTTTGATGGTGAGGTTGAAACCGTTGAGCAGGGGCTTGCCTGCTTCGTAGGAGAAATCGACGTGGTCGAACTTGATTTCGCCCGCGCCCACTTTGAGCGGCAGCGCGGCGGGTTTGTCCAAAATCGTCTGCGGTTTGGAGAGCGTGTCCATGCCGTCGGACACCGTGCCGATGTTTTCAAACAGGCGGGCGGATTCCCACATGATGTATTGCGACAGGCCGTTGACGCGCAGGGCCATTGCGGTTGCCGTGGCCACCGCGCCCACGCCCACCTGCCCCTGATGCCAGAGCCAGATGCCCAGCGCGGCGGTGGAGAGCGTGAGCGAGGTGTTCACGATGAAGCTGCATGTGTGCAGCAGCGTCGCCAGCCGCATCTGCGCGTGTACCGTCAGCATAAATTCTTCCATCGACTGCTTGGCGTAGGCCGCTTCGCGCGCGCCGTGGGAGAAGAGCTTGACCGTGGTGATATTGGAATAGGCATCGGTGATGCGGCCGGTCATCAGCGAACGCGCGTCGGCCTGCGCGGCGGCGGTTTTGCCCAGCTTGGGAATCAAGAGCTTCATCACCAGCACAAAGCCGACCAGCCAGCCGGCAAAAGGCAGCAGCAGCCAGCCGTCGAGCGCGATCAGAATCACGCCGGAAGTGATGAAGTACACCAGCACATACACCACCATATCGGCCACGGTCATCACCACGTCGCGCAGCGCGAGCGCGGTCTGCATTACTTTGGCCGACACGCGTCCGGCAAATTCGTCTTGGTAAAAACCGAGGCTCTGCCCCAGCATCAGACGGTGGAAATTCCAGCGCAGGCGCATGGGAAACACGCCCTGCAAGGTTTGCAGGCGCACGTTGGAAGTAACGAATATCCACAGCACGCCGAACACCATCATGCCCGCCATTGCGGCAAGCTGCCAGCCCTTTTCGGCAAACAGCGTCTCGGGCGTGTATCTGCCCAGCCAGTCCACCACCTTGCCCATAAACTGAAACAGCAGCGCTTCCATCACGCCGATGCCCGCCGTCATCAGCGCGAGTATCAGAATCCACTTGCGCACGCCCTCGGTGGCCGACCACATAAAGGGAAACAGCGTTTTCCCCGGCCGCAGCGACACTTCGTCGGGATAGGTTTCGATGCGGCTTTCAAACCAAGAAAATATTTTTTTAATCATTAATCTGCTTTACCAATACGTTTTCAGACGGCCTCTGCGTCCGAGGCCGTCTGAATACAAAACAAAGGCGGCATTCTACGGGAAAAGCCCATGCGGCAAAAGCGGCGGCGGCAACGCCATACGAAAGGCCGTCTGAAAACCTCGAAACGGGTTTTCAGACGGCCTGTTACCGGCGCGGCGGCGCGGTTTAAGCGTTGCCCTGTTCCTGCTGCTGTTGGAACATTGCCTCGAAGTTGATCGGGGCAAGGATGACGGGCGGGAAACCGGCGCGGGTAATGGTGGAGGAGACGGTTTCGCGGGCATACGGGAACAGAATGTTCGGACAGGCCACGCCCAGCAGCAGTTTTTCGTCGTCTGCGGGGATGTTTTCCAGACGGAAGATGCCGCTTTGGGTTACTTCGTTGAGGAACATGACGCGCTCTTCGCCGAGACGGGCGGTTACGGTTACGGTTACGGCAACGTTGTAGTAGCCCTCTTCCAGCTTGTCGCTCTGGGTGGAAATGCGCATTTCGACATTGGGCTCGCCCTGTTCGAGGAAGATCTGCGGCGCGTGCGGCACTTCGAGGGACAGGTCTTTGACATAGATTTTTTCAACGCTGAAAACAGGTTGCGCTTCGGCCTGATTGTCCTGTTTGCTGTTTTCCTGTTTGTTTTCTTGCTCGCTCATGTTTGCTCTCGCTTTAAGTTGGGCCGTCTGAAAACGGCGGGTTGGTAAAAACGGATGGGAGTTTGCCTGCACCGCAGGGGCGTTGCCGCAAAGGCCGCCATTATGGCGGCGGCAGGCGTTTTTTCAAGTACGGCGGCGGACAAGTATCGTCCGGCCGCCCGGCTTCAGCGGCAGACGGTCTGCTCGACCGCTTCTTCCAATTCGCCGATGCACGACCAGGTAAGCCGCCCTTCTTCCTGCGCGGACAGCAGGATGATTTGGCGGGAGAAGCCGTGTTTGTCGGGCTTGGGGGTAACGATGATGCTGCCCTGTTTGGCTTCGATGCTCTGCCAATGGCTGTTGCGGTCTTCGGCTTGAACGAAACTTTCGTTGATTTCGTCGAGCGGCTCGCCGTTTTGCAGCCGTTCGGCCACGGTTTTCTGTGCGGCGAGAATAACCTCCGCCTGCGGCGGGATAACGGCGGGCAGGGGCTTCTCAACGGAGGATTTGGGTGCGGCGGGCTTTATGGCAAACGGCCTTTCAGACGGCCTGTGTTCCGTTACGGCAGGCTTGTCCTTGCCGCTGCCGCCGAACAGGCTTTTGCCCTCGGGCAAGGCCACCCATGCGCCGAAGAGGATGGCGGCGGCGGCCAGTCCGGAGTAGCCGAGTACCATACCGGCCATCGCCATGCCGCGCCCGCCGACGTTGAGCCGTTTGCTTTTGGCATGGGCAACGTGGCCGCAAAACATGGCGGCGAGGGCGGCAAAGAAGGGGAGCAGCGTCCACGCAAGTATGCCGCAGACCAGGCTGACGGGGGCGAGGATGTTGGTACGGCGCAGGGCGGACTGTCGGTTGAGGCGCATAGCTGTTTCCAATCTTCGAATGATTTCGGCGGCATATTATACGGTGCTTGGACGTTTTGCGGCAGGCCGTCCGAAAACGGGCGCGGAAGCGGGACGGGCGGCAGTGCGGCCAAATGGCCTTTTCAGACGGCCTGTCTTGACAGGGCGCGTCCGCAGCCTACAATGCCGCAGCATTTTTTTCCGAAAGCCTTTCATGAAACTGATTATTCTCGACCGCGACGGCGTAATCAACCAAGACCGCGACGATTTCGTCAAGTCCGCCGACGAGTGGGTGCCGCTCGATGGCAGTATGGACGCAATCGCCTTTCTCACGCAGGCGGGCTACACCATCGCCGTTGCCACCAACCAATCGGGTATCGGGCGTGGTTTTTTCACGATGCAGCAGTTGAACGAGATGCACGCCAAAATGCACAAGCTGGTGCGGCAGGCGGGCGGCGAAATCGACGGCATCTGGTTCTGCCCGCATACCGCCGCCGCCGAATGCAACTGCCGCAAGCCCCAAAGCGGCATGGTGGAGGACATTCTCGCCCGCTTCAACGCCAAGGCGGCCGACACCTATATGGCGGGCGACAGCCTGCGCGACGTACAGGCTGCGGCGGGCGCGGGCTGCCGTCCGGTGCTGGTGCTGAGCGGCAAAGGGAAAAAAACGCTGGCCGAATCGGCAGACAGGCTGCCGCAGGGCACGCAGGTGTTCGACAACCTTTCCGCCTTCGCCCAATATCTGATGGAGCGGCAGCGGCAGAACGAGGAGGCAGGCCATGCTGCTGGCGCGTAACCTTCTGCACTGGCTGATACTCGTCGCCAGCCTGATTTCCATGTTTCCGTTTATCCTGCTGGCCGCGCCCGTTCCCAACGGCGCACACTTTGTCGCGCGGCAGTGGGTGAAAGTGCTGATGTGGTCGCTCAAGCACGTCGTCGGCCTGAAATACCGCCTCACCGGCGCGGAAAACATTCCCGCGCGTCCCGCCATCATCTGCGCCAAACACCAGAGCGGGTGGGAAACGCTGGCCTTGCAGGAAATCTTTCCGCCACAGGTGTTTGTCGCCAAACGCGAGCTGTTTAAAATACCCTTTTTCGGCTGGGGCTTGAAAATCGTCAAAACCATAGGCATCGAGCGCGGCAGCGCGCAGGCCAGCACCCAGCTTGCCAAACAGGGGCGGGCGCGGCGCGACGAGGGCTACTGGATCACGATTTTCCCCGAAGGCACGCGCGTTGCCCCGGGCGCACAGGGACGCTACAAAAGCGGCGCGGCACGGATGGCGAAGCTGTTTGAAATGGACATTGTGCCCGTTGCCCTCAACAGCGGCGAGTTTTGGCCGAAAGATTCGTTTCTCAAATATTCCGGCACGGTGGACGTGATTGTCGGCGAACCCATTCCCTACGGCAGCGGCAGCGAGGCCGAGCTGATGCGCCGCTGCGAGGAATGGATAGAGGCGCGGCAGCAGGAAATCAACGGCAAAGGGCCGATGGCCGCCAAAGACACGCCGCCGCAGTAAGGCGCAAAAAGCAGGAGGCCGTCTGAAAAACGTTTTCAGACGGCCTCTGTCATGCTGTCATGCCAACCGCTTTATTTCACAAAACGCGCATCGGCTTTGAAAGGCTCGCTGCTGGTCGGTTTGGCAGTGTAGAAACGGGTGAAGGTGCTGTCGAGCTTGGTTTCCACTACTTTGCCGTCGATCACCGCACCGGCTTGCAGCTTCACGCCGCCGCCGCTGGCTTCGCCTTTTTTCATGTTCGGCAGCTCGAGTTCGGTAATTTTCAGATACGGTTTTTCCACCACGGCTTTTTCGTTCATCAGCTGCTTGCCGATGGGGCGGATTTTCTCGTCGGCCGAGTGGGGCGTGTCGCCGCCGTTGTCGTCCACCACGCCGATGTTGATCAGACGGGCATGGGCGGGATCGGGCTTGCCTTTAACCACGGGAACGCCGACAAACAGCTTCACGCCCCTGTGGACGTAGGTCTGTTCGCGCCACTGGGTCTGACCCTCTTTGGGCGGCTTGGTTTCGGCTGCGGCAGAATAGGTGCGGCCCATAATCATGATTTTGTAACCGGGAACTTTCTTGCCGGACAGGCCGTCGGTAATGTCTTCCACCAGCTCGGGTGCGGAGAAGTCTTTGTTGGCCAGCACGCGGGCGGAGGTTTCGGTCAGATGGGCGGGTTTGCCGTCGATGGTGAGCTTCTGCACGTTGCTGAAATCGGCAGCGGAAGCAAAGGGCGCGGCAGCCAGGGCGGCGGCCAGCAGGACGGAAGTTTTTTTCATAATGCTCTCTCCTTATATAGTAGGGAAAAGATTAAAAGATTAAGAAACAGACATTGCCGCCGCCGCACCGGGCAGCGGTAACGGGCATATTGTTTCACGAATGGTAAATATTATCAAGATTTGTCAGAAAAAGTTGCCGCAATGTAGGCGGCAGGCAACATATCAGGCCGTCTGAAAACGCGGCGGCGGCACGGCAAAACCCGTTTTCAGACGGCCTGATGCGCCCCTTGTGCTACAATACCGCCCGTTTACGGCCATCCCGCCTGCACCGCAGGCCGCAAGAAATGGACTCATCCGGCTCGTCCCCCGCCTTATCTCTTTTTTACATACGAACCATCGCATCCGCCGCCCGCAAAGGCGGATACGGGTTTTAAAACATCCCGCTGAACGCCCCGCCGCCTTCACGCGGGCGGAGCATCCATGAACACATCTTCCCCCGCCCACCGCGCCGACGCGCCGCGCCTCGATTTGGACATCGACCGCGTACACGCGCTGGCCGAAGATCTGCTGCCGGTTTACGCACAGATCCGTGCCGACGCACCGCTCCCCGACGCATCCCTCAACGGCAAACTGTCCGAACTGACCGGCATCCTGCACGAGCTGCATCCCGCCGACATGGCCGCGCTGCTCGAATCGCTGCCGCCCAAAGAGCGCGTATTGGTGTGGCGGCTGGCCGGGCCGGAAGACGACGGCGACGTGCTTTTGGAAGTGTCCGAAGCGGTGCGCGAAACCCTGATCGAGGCGATGAACCGCGAGGAAATGCTGGCGGCGGTGGAGGATATGGATGCGGACGAGCTGGCCGAGCTGGCCGACGATCTGCCGCACCAGGTGGTGTACGAAGCCCTGCAAACGCGCGACGAGGAAGAGCGCGAGCAGGTCAAGGCCGCCATGTCCTACGAAGACGGCACCATCGGCGCGCTGATGGACTTCGAGCCGGTGAGCGTGCGTGCCGACGTGTCCTGCGAAGTGGTGCTGCGCTATCTGCGCCGCTTCGACGCACTGCCCGACCATACCGACAAAATCTTCGTCGTTGACGAAGAAGACGTACTAATCGGCGTGCTGCCCGTGCGCAAGCTGCTGATTTCCAATCCCGAAGATTTGGTGGCCGACGTGATGGCCACCGACGTGGTGCGTTTCTCGCCCGAAGACGATGCGGAAGAAGCCGCGCAGGCTTTCGAGCGTTACGACTTGGTTACCGCGCCCGTTATCGACGCATCAGGCAAACTCATCGGCCGCATCACCATCGACGAAATGGTGGACGTTATCCGCGAAGAGTCGGAAGCCGACATTTTGAACATGGCCGGTTTGCAGGAAGAAGAAGACCTGTTTGCCCCTGTGTGGGATTCGGTCAAAAACCGCTGGACCTGGCTGGCGGTAAACCTCTGCACCGCCTTTGTTGCCAGCCGCGTTATCGGTGCGTTTGAAGGCAGCATCCAGAAAATCGTCGCCCTGGCCGCGCTGATGCCGATAGTGGCGGGCATAGGCGGCAATTCGGGCAACCAAACCATCACCATGATTGTGCGGGCGATGGCCGTCGGCCAGCTTGCCGACATCCAGGCGGGGCGGCTGTTGAAAAAAGAAGTGGGCGTTGCGCTGGCCAACGGCCTCATCTGGGGCAGCGTGATGGGCGCACTTTCCTACGCGCTCTACGGCAGCATCGGCATCGGTCTGGTAATGGTGGCGGCAATGACGCTCAACCTGCTGCTGGCCGCCGCAGTCGGCGTGCTGATTCCCATCGCGATGGAAAAACTCGGCCGCGATCCCGCGCTGGGCAGCTCGGTACTGATTACCGCCGTTACCGACTCCGGCGGCTTTCTGATTTTCCTCGGCCTGGCCACCGTATTCCTCATGTAAACCATGCAAACCGCGCCGCAAATAGCAAGAGGCCGTCTGAAAACCCACAAAGCAGGTTTTCAGACGGCCTCTTTAACTATCCGGCGCATCAAGGCATCAGCATACCGCCGTTTACGTGCAGCGTTTGGCCGGTGATGTACCTACCCTGATCGGAAGCCAGGAACAACACCGCGTCGGCAATGTCCTGCGCATCGCCAAACCTGCCCAACGCAGTTTGCGCTTCAAACATTTTGCGGGTTTCTTCCGGCAGGGCGCGGGTCATATCGGTATCGATAAAGCCCGGGGCAACGCAGTTTACGGTAATGCCCCTGCTGCCGACTTCGCGTGCCATCGACTTGGAAAACCCGATCAGGCCGGCTTTGGCGGCGGCGTAGTTGGCCTGACCCGCGTTGCCCATCACGCCCACTACCGACGTGATGTTGATGATGCGGCC
Organism: Kingella potus; assembly: GCF_900451175.1. Lineage (NCBI taxonomy): Bacteria > Pseudomonadati > Pseudomonadota > Betaproteobacteria > Neisseriales > Neisseriaceae > Kingella > Kingella potus. The sequence continues at coordinate 645,771 of NZ_UGJJ01000002.1, read as the reverse complement.
GGAACGCTGCTTCATCATGCCGCGCAACACCGCTTTGGAAGCACGGAAGACGGATTTCAGATTGACCTGCATAATCTCGTCCCACTCTTCTTCTTTCATGCGCATCAGCAGATTGTCGCGCGTGATGCCGGCGTTATTGACCAAAATATCGAGTTTGCCGAACTCTTTTTCGATGCCGGCAACCAGGTTTTCGATCGTATCGGGTGCGGCAGAATCCAACACCCTGCCCACGCCACCCCATTGTGCCAAACGTCCGCCGACGGCAGCCGCGCCGGATTCGCTTGTGGCCGTGCCGATGACTTTCGCACCTGCTGCGGCAAGCGTGTCGGCCACCGCCGCGCCGATACCGCGTGATGCGCCTGTTACCAATGCGGTTTTTCCGCCCAAATCCTGTGTACTCATAATGTAAGGTTCCGTGTCGGTAAAAATGAAGGCGGCCTTATATCATAAGGCCGTCTGAAAACTCAAATATGCAGCTCGGATTGGAAACACCCGCGATCTTGCCGCGCTGCGCCGCAAACGCAGCCGCGCAGGACAAACCCTACGCACAAACGGCAATACCCGCTACAATACGCGCCGTTTTGGATTTTCACACCCGGCAGCCGCAACAATTGCCGCGAAAGGATACAAACATGACCACAAACCGGCTCAAAACACTCTCCGCCGCCCTCCTCGCCGCCCTGCTGCTCAACGGCTGTGCGGCCGCCATCATCGGCGGCGCGGCGGCAGGCACGTCCTCCGCCATCGACCGGCGCACCACCGGCGCGCAGGCCGACGACCAAATCATCGAGCTGCGCGTGAAAAACACCGCCACAGCCTACCTGAAACAACACAGCCCCGCCGACGGCTTCACACCCAATCTCAGCGTCATCAGCTACAACCGCCACATCCTGCTGTTGGGCAAAGTCGCCAACGAAAGCGAGCGGCAGTTTGTCGAGCAGGTTGCCCGTTCCGAGCAGTCGGCGGAAGCGGTGTACAACTACATCGAAGTCAATCCGCAGGCACGCTCCTTTGGCAGCATTTCCGCCGACACATGGAGCACCGCCAAAGTGAAAACCATGATTGGTGCGGGCGGCGTATACCCGGGCCGCGTCAAAATCGTTACCTACGACGGCGTTACCTACGCCATGGGCATCCTTACCCCCGAAGAGCAGGCGGCGGTAACGCAGAAAGTCAGCACCACCGCCGGTGTACAGAAAGTCATCACCCTCTACCAAAACTACACGCCGCAGAAATAAATACCCGAAATGAGCGAACACAACACACCGTCCGGCAAGAAAAAGAGCTTCCTTACCGCAGGCAAACTACTGTGGGCATTCGTCTTCCTGCTCTCCGTGGCCGTGGCCGCGCTGCTGATCAACGTCTGGCTCGAGCTGCAACGCCCTCCCGCCCCGCCCCCTGCCGCAAGCGAACCGAAAACAGACAAAATCGAAGTGCTCTCGCCCAGCGGCGCACCCCCGCCCGCCACAGGAAACGGCAATCCGCTGGTGCCGCAGCGGCCGCAGGAGGCGGATAACCCGCCCGAAGAAGCCGCCTCGGCAGCCGCAGCACCCGCCAAACCCAAAGCAAAAGCCAAGCCCAAGGAAGATGTGCCAAAAGAAGAAAAAATGACACCGCAGGAAACCGTCCTCGAGCCGGTAAACAAGCAGAAAAACAACAGCGAACGTACCTTGGAGCCGGTAAACAAAACCGCCCCCGCAGGCGAAAGACCGCTTACCCCGAAAACCGACAAACCCGCCAGACGGCAAAGCGGCGGCGATATGGACAACCTGTTTTAATGCCGGAGGCCGTCTGAAAACCGCATTTTCAGACGGCCTCAAATCCCTGCCGCACCCGAACAACCAAAGGAAACACCATGAACCGCACCCTGAAATTCCCCGCCCTTGCAGCCGCCGTCATCCTCGCCCTCGCCGCCTGCGGCAAAAAAGAACAGGCCGACACACCGCCGGCGCAAAGCGCGCAAGAACAAACCTTTGCCAAACCCGTCGAAACGCACACCCCGCAGGGCAAAGTCGATATGCTGCTGCCCGACTTTACCAAACTCATGGAGCAGGAAGGCGCGGCAGTCGTCAATATCCAAGCCGCCAAACAAAGCGAAAGCAGCGGCGACAGCTCCCTGCCCGAAGACGACCCGTTTTACGACTTCTTCCGCCGCCTCGTTCCCAACGCCCCCCAATTGCAAGATCCGGACGACGGCAAAAGCCAAAACTTCGGCTCAGGCTTCATCATCAGCCCCGACGGCTACATCCTGACCAACACCCACGTCGTGGGCGGGATGAACAACATCAAAGTTACCCTCAACGACAAACGCGAATTTGCCGCCAAACTCATCGGCTCCGACGCGCAGTCCGATGTCGCCCTGCTCAAAATCGAAGCCGACGGCCTGCCCGCCGTCAAAACCGGCGACGTGAAAGCCCTGCGCCCCGGCGAATGGGTGGCCGCCATCGGCGCGCCTTTCGGCTTTGAAAACAGCATCACCGCCGGCATTGTCTCCGCCAAAGGCCGCAGTCTGCCCAACGAAAACTACACGCCCTTCATCCAAACCGATGTCGCCATCAATCCCGGCAACTCCGGCGGCCCTCTGTTCAACCTCAACGGCCAAGTCGTCGGCATCAACTCGCAGATATACAGCCGCAGCGGCGGCTTTATGGGCATTTCCTTCGCCATTCCCATCGACGTGGCGATGAATGTCGCCGAACAACTCAAAACCACCGGCAAAGTGCAGCGCGGCCGCCTCGGTGTCATCATTCAGGAAGTGGATTACAACCTTGCCAAATCTTTCGGCCTGGCCAAACCCACCGGCGCGCTGATTACCCAGATTCTGCCCGACAGCCCCGCAGCACAAGGCGGCCTCCGCCAAGGCGATGTCGTCCTCGCCGTTAACGGCGAAGAGGTCCGCGCTTCCAACGACCTGCCCGTTTTGGTCGGCTCCATTGCCCCCGGCAGGGAAATCACCCTCAAAATCTGGCGCAGCGGCCAAACAATCGAACAAAAAATCCTGCTCGACAGCGCGGAAAAAAACAACAGCCGCCGCAACACCCCCGCCGACAACGGCGGCAGCGGCCTGCAAAGCCAAAGCTTCGTCCTCGAAAACACCGGCCTGACCCTCTCCGCCCCGACCGAAGGCGGCGACCGCCTGCAAGTCCTGCGTGCCGAAGGCCCGGCCGAACGCGCCGGCCTCAAACGCGGCGACCACATCCTCGCCGTCGGCCAAACCAAAGTTTCCGACGAAGAAAGCCTGCGCAAAGCCTTTGCCGCAGCAGGCAGCAACATCCCCCTGCTCGTACAGCGCGGCGACAACACCCTCTTCCTCGCCATTACCCTGCAATAAACCGAAGCGGCATGAGAGGCCGTCTGAAAACCGGCAACCGCGTTTTCAGACGGCCTCCCTCCATACAGGCCATCAGGCAGCTTGGCGGATCGGACCAGCAAACGGGACAACGGCAGCATATGCCGAAACAATTTGGAACGAACCATTATTCCCCTCCCGCCCGTCGCCATTCTTTCGATAATTCCATTGGGGACGCTTCTCGGATTCGGCAGAAACCGCCGCCCTGATAAAAATATAGTGAAATAAAATAGAAAAGGTGCAAGGCAGCGAGGCCGTAGGCTTTTTATTTTGCCCCACCATACCGCAATCCTTATCCCCGTTTTTGAAAGCCAGCCATGACCCACCAGCTCCCGCGCGGCCCCGTAATGGCCGACATCCAGGGCACCGTCCTTACTGCCGAAGAAAAACAACGCCTGCTGCACCCGGCAATCGGCGGCATCATCCTCTTCCGCCGCAATTTCCAAAACAAAGAGCAGCTCGCCCGCCTTACCGCCGAAATCAAATCTCTGCGTGAGCCTCCCCTTATCATCGCCGTAGACCATGAAGGCGGCCGCGTCCAGCGGTTTACCGAAGGCTTTACCCGCCTCCCCGCCATGCGCACCCTCGGAACGGTGTGGGATACGCAAGGCCGCGCAACAGCCGAAAGCCACGCCGAAGCCGTCGGCCTCGTTCTCGCCACCGAGTTGGCCGCCTGCGGCCTCGACCTGTCCTTCACTCCCGTTCTCGATTTGGACTGGGGGCAATGCGCCGTCATCGGCAACCGCAGTTTCCACAGCCATCCCGACACCGTAGCCGCCCTCGCCCTCGCCTTGCAGCGCGGCCTCGCCCGTGGCGGCATGAAAACCTGCGGCAAGCACTTCCCCGGCCACGGCTGCGTCGAAGGCGACAGCCACCACACCCTGCCGCAAGACCCCCGCAGCCTCGCAGAACTCGAAACCGCCGACCTGCGCCCCTTCGCCGCCCTGGCCGCCGCCGGAATGGCCGCCGTTATGCCCGCCCATGTCGTTTACAGCCAAGCCGATTCCCTGCCCGCCGGCTATTCCTCCTTTTGGCTGAAAACAATCCTGCGGGGAAAACTCGGCTTTAACGGCATCATCTTCTCCGACGACCTGACGATGGAAGGCGCGGCCGCCGCAGGCGGCATCAAAGAACGCGCCCGCCTCGCCTTTGAGGCCGGCTGCGACATTGTCCTCGTCTGCAACCGCCCCGACCTGACCGACGAGCTGCTGGACAGCTTCCAAGCCCCCGCCAATCCCGAGCTGGCCGCCCGCTGGCAAAACATGGCCTGCACGCTTTCCCCGTCAGCCGCCCGCGCCGAAATGGAAAGCGACAGCTTCCGTGCCGCCCAAGCCCTAACTGCCGCCCTCGCTTCGCCGGACGATACCGCAGGAGGCGTAAAAGTCGGCGAAGCATTTTAAGTTTCCGCTATCACACAAAGGCCGTCTGAAAATCTCGTTTTGCCATTTTCAGACGGCCTTTGCACCGCACCAGTAAGATATCCGCAGACAATGACCCTGCTTGCGGCGCGGTATAAGCGGAACAAATAACAGGCCGTCTGAAAGCACGGCTTCCGTACAGCACGCAAAGGATTCGCTGTGTCAAAAACCATTCCCGCATTGATGCCCGTATGGGATATAAACACCGTATCTGCTTTACAACATATACGGTTCGGCATAGAAATTGCCGTTGGGGCAAAGTAAGAAAACAAAAGGCCGTCTGAAAAACCGAAAACGGAATTTCAGACGGCCTCTTCACCTATTGCCACTACCTTTGTCGGACACCAGATCTGTTATGAATCGGCAACAAGTTTCCCACGCAGAGAAAAAGTGAACGCTTCCGTGATCTCAATCTCCACCATTTGCTTGATAAGGCTTGGTACTCCGGTAAAGTTTACCACCCGGTTGTTGGCTGTGCGGGCTTGGAGCTGATCGGGATCTTTTTTGGAGATGCCCTCGACTAGACAGCGTTGTACCGTACCGACCATGGTTTGATTGATGCGGGCGGTTTCCGCTTCAATCACTTCGTTCAGAGCTTCAAGACGGCGCACTTTTTCGGCGTGCGGGGTATTGTCGGGCAGATTGGAGGCAGGCGTACCGGGGCGCGGGCTGTAAATAAATACGAAGCTGAGGTCAAAAGCAATATCTTTTACCAGCTTCAAGGTCTGTTCGAACTCGCGCTCGGTTTCACCGGGAAAGCCGACAATAAAGTCGCTGCTCAAACACAAATCGGGACGGATGGCACGCAGCTTGCGGATGATGGATTTGTATTCAAGCGCAGTATAGCCGCGTTTCATGGCTGACAGCACACGATCAGAACCACTCTGAATAGGCAGGTGCAGATGGGAAACCAGTTTGGGCAGGTCGCGATAACATTCGATGATCGCATCGGTAAACTCACGCGGATGGCTGGTGGTAAAACGCAGGCGTTCGATGCCCGGGATTTCGTGAACAATGCGCAGCAGAGTGGCAAAATCACAGATTCCACCGTTATCCATCTCTCCACGATAGGCATTGACGTTTTGACCGAGCAGATTGATTTCTTTCACACCCTGCTGCGCCAAACCCGCAATTTCGGTTAATACGTCATTGAGCGGACGAGAAAATTCCTCACCACGCGTGTAAGGTACAACACAGAAGGAACAGTATTTGGAACAACCTTCCATAACGGAAATAAACGCACTGCCGCCCTCTACCCGGACAGGCGGCAAATGATCGAATTTTTCGATTTCGGGAAAAGAAACGTCTACCTGCGCATAACCCGTGGTTTCCTTATCCGCAATCATTTTAGGCAGACGGTGAAAAGTTTGCGGGCCGAACACCACATCCACATAGGGTGCGCGTTTGACAATGTTTTCCCCCTCTTGCGAGGCAACACAACCGGCCACACCGATAATCACATGGGGATTTTTCTCCTTGATAGGTTTGACCCGTCCAAGATCAGAAAATACTTTTTCTTGAGCCTTTTCCCGCACAGAGCAGGTATTAAAGAGAATAATATCGGCATCATCCGGTGCCGCCACCTGTTCAATACCACCGTGTTCCTCTTCCAAAACAGCAAGCATTTTCTCACTGTCGTATTCATTCATCTGACAGCCGAAAGTGCGGATAAAAACTTTCTTCATAATTTGTTCTTTCTCAGGATGCCCGTAATCGCGGGGCTGAACTGTTGTCAAAAGGCCGAGATTATAAATGAATTTAAAAAATATAAAACAAAATCATATAATTAAAATATATAGTCATCATCATTTATCAGGTATAGCCAACCCCCTTTATGAATTTTCAAATAAAAATCCCGCCTTTCCAACAGCGGGATTTTCTAAAAAATAATTGAAGATACGACACACCCTAATAATCTTCCTGTTATTGTTACCACCTAGCCAAGCAGTTTGGCGGCCAACTTAATCAGGTAGTAAACAATGGATGGCATGATACCTCTGCCTCCTTCTTCCAAATCTCTAGAACATACAGTTAATTTTTTTAAAATTAGCAGATAAACAAGATAATTTATCCAGACACATCAGTTTTCACTGAGTACGTCGCTTCATTTCTTCCCGTTCTTTAGGAGTTAAAACCCAAATTTCCTTTATCTGCCCCTGACGGTCAAAAAAGACTCCGACAGGCTGTCCGATATGTTTTACTAACCGGTTTTTAGTAATAAAACGGTTATATGTATCTTTAATCCGTATGCTGCCTAAAGCCTCTGCCTCTGTTTGGTTGTTATTAACCAATCCCAACGTCAGAATTTGCGTCCAAGTCCACCCGTCTCCGGACAATACAATATCCGGATAATCGGCTTTTTTCAGAACTGCCAAACGCATATCAGGCGGAAGTACTCTGCCGGCAAATGCCATATGTGAAGCTAAAAACAATGTACAAACAAATAAAAATATTTTTTTCATCATAACATCCAATCAATAAATACTATTATCGAATTATAACCAATCCTTAACTGATAGGATACTCAAATCAACTACCTCATCGCATGACAAAAAGCCGACCTGAAAAGGTCGGCTTTTTTTCTACTCAGCAACGGTTTGTTCAGCTTTATCCACCAACTCAATCAGTGCCAATGGAGCATTATCCCCTTTGCGGAATCCGCATTTTAAAATACGAAGATAACCACCATTGCGTGCTGAAAAACGAATGCCCAACTCATCAAACAATTTAGTTACCACATCACGATCGCGAGTACGATCAAATGCCAACCGACGATTCGCCAACGATGGCTTTTTACCCAAAGTAATCAAAGGCTCAACTACCCTACGCAACTCTTTGGCTTTAGGCAAAGTTGTTACAATAGTTTCGTGAGTCAGCAAAGAGTTTGCCATATTCCGCAGCATTGCTGCACGATGGCTGCTGGTACGGTTTAATTTACGATTTCCATTACGATGACGCATGTCGTTTTCCTTTAATATTCATAGACACTACGGCCTTTCCAAGCCCACGGGCGGCCAAGACTCAAGCTTGGAGCCCAAAGTCAATCCTTTAGAAGCTAAAACCTCTTTTATCTCATTTAGAGATTTTCTACCCAAATTGGGTGTCTTCAACAGCTCGGTTTCTGTACGCTGTATCAAATCACCAATATAATAGATATCTTCAGCTTTCAAGCAATTGGCCGACCTTACAGTCAATTCTAAATCATCAACAGGACGTAGTAAAATCGGATCAATTGGAGGAGTTTTTTCTTCTACCTCTTCCGCAGGAGTACTTTGCAAATCTGCAAAAACAGACATTTGATCAATTAAAATACGAGCGGCACTACGAACAGCCTCTTCAGGATCTAATGAGCCATTTGTTTCAACATCAAGAACTAACCGATCAAGATCCGTCCTTTGTTCTACTCGAGCCGGCTCCACCTCAAAGCTAACTCTGCTAATTGGCGAAAAACTAGCATCTAGCTGGATAGCACCAATACCAATATCGTTTCTTGTATTACGACGACCTGAAACAGATTGATATCCACGCCCCTGCTCCACCACAATCTCCATCTCAATACTACCATTATTTGCCAAGTTACAAATAATATGATTGGGATTGATAACATCAACATCATGCGGCAAAGTGATATCAGCTGCAACAACTGGGCCATTTCCCATTTTTTTCAACTGAAGCTTAACCTCTTCCCGACCATGTAGTTTAAATATCACACCTTTCAAATTCAGGAGAATATCTACAACATCCTCCTGAACACCATCTAATGTCGAATATTCGTGCAATACTCCTGTGATGGAGACTTCTGTTGGCGCAAAACCATTCATAGATGACAGCAAGATACGACGCAAAGCATTACCCAAAGTGTGTCCGAAACCACGCTCAAACGGTTGCATGGATACTCGAGCTCTATTATTAGATATAGTATCCACATCAATCTGACGTGGCTTTAAAAATTCGGAAGTGCTGTTTTGCATTAAACTGTCCTTCATTAAACTGGCATTACTTAGAATAAAACTCTACCACCAGTTGTTCGTTAATATCGCCAGATAACTCCGAACGATCAGGCATATTCTTAAAAATGCCTTCCATTTTTACGGCATCAACAGACACCCAGCCAGGAAAACCTATCTGAGCAGCCAAGCCTAAAGCTTCCTGTATCCGAACTTGTTTCTTAGCCTTTTCTCTTACCGCAATAACATCACCAGCTTTTACCTGATAAGATGGGATATTTACTACTTGTCCATTCACAGTAACGGCTTTATGGGATACCAACTGCCTCGCCTCTGCCCGCGTAGAGCCAAACCCCATTCTATATATCACATTATCCAAACGGGATTCCAACAATTGCAACAGCAACTCACCAGTCGATCCTTTGCGCCGCACAGCTTCGGCAAAATAGCGACGAAATTGGCGTTCTAATACACCATAAATTCTACGAATTTTCTGCTTTTCACGCAATTGCAAGCCATAATCGGATAATCTTGGCTTTCTTGCACCATGCTGCCCTGGAACAGCATCTATTTTACATTTAGATTCCAAAGATCGTCGCGCACTTTTCAGAAATAGATCAGTACCTTCACGACGAGCTAACTTACATTTAGGGCCTATATAACGTGCCATATTATAATTACTCCAAACTAAATACGACGTTTTTTGGGAGGACGGCAGCCATTGTGGGGTAACGGCGTAACGTCTGTTATGCTAGTAATTTTAAAACCAAGCGCATTCAGGGCACGAACGGAAGACTCTCTTCCAGGCCCAGGCCCCTTAATACGGACTTCTAAATTTTTTACACCATACTCTTGGGCAACTTTACCAGCACTTTCTGCCGCAACTTGCGCAGCAAAAGGTGTACTCTTGCGCGATCCTTTAAAACCTGCACCGCCAGAAGTAGCCCAAGATAATGCATTCCCTTGGCGATCTGTAATAGTAATAATAGTATTATTAAAAGAAGCATGTACATGTACAATGCCCTCACTAACGGTTTTACGTACTTTTCTACGTACACGCGAGGCTGTATTTGCTTTAGCCATTAATTAATCCTCAACATTTTATTTCTTACCAGCAATTGCCTTACGAGGCCCTTTTCGGGTGCGTGCATTTGTTTTCGTCCGCTGTCCACGACAAGGTAAACCCCGACGGTGCCTGAACCCACGGTAACATCCCATGTCCATCAATCGCTTGATTGACATGGTTACTTCACGGCGTAAGTCACCCTCAACCTCATACTTTGCAACCTGCGCACGCAAAGCTTCCAATTGTGATTCATCTAAATCCTTTACTTTCGAACTGGGTACAATACCAGCCGTCTCGCAAATTAATTTAGCACGACTACTGCCAATCCCATAAATCGCTTGTAAACCAATCACGATATGAGCATTATTAGGGATATTAACCCCCGCAATACGAGCCATATTTAGTCCTTAATAAATAAAGATAAAATCCAGTCAAAGCACAAAGTCCAACTCACCCTTGCCGTTGCTTATGACGAGGATCCGTGCAAATTACACGAACTACACGATTTCGCCGAATGATTTTACAATTTCGACAAATTTTTTTTACAGAAGGCTGAACGCGCATTCTCAAATTTCCTTTCTATTAAATTATCTAGCTCGAAAAACTATACGGGCTCGAGATAAATCATAAGGTGTCAATTCTACTGTAACCTTATCACCAGGAGAGATGCGTATATAATGCATCCGCATCTTTCCAGATATATAACCTAAAACCACATGTTCGTTTTCTAGCTTAACCTTAAAAGTAGCATTAGGCAGGGTTTCCAAGATCTCTCCCTGCATCTGTATTGTATCTTCTTTTGTCATCTTAAAAATTAATTCAACTAATGTATTTGTTTTGAATTTACCCGCTTCATTAAATGTTCATACTGACGAACCATCCCATATGAGGATATTTGGGTATTAAAATCCATTGTTACAACAACTAAAATTAATAAAGAAGTTCCACCCAATGCAAACGATACATTAAAAATAGAAGTAAAAAATTCAGGTATCAAACAAATTACGGTAATGTACAAAGCACCCCATAACGTCAACCTCAATACAACACCTTCGAGATAACGAGAGGTTTGACTACCAGGACGAATACCAGGTATAAAAGCCCCACTTTTTTTCAAATTTTCCGCCATTTCTTTAGGACTAAAAACTAAGGCAGTATAAAAATAGCAAAAGAAAATAATTGAAGCTGAAAATAATAAAATATAAATGATATTCCCATGTTGAAGCCATACAGCCAATTTTTGCAGCCATCCATACTCCCCTCCAATCCAACTAATTAGAGTTGATGGGAAAAGAATAATGCTTGAAGCAAAGATGGGAGGAATTACACCTGCCATATTTAATTTAAATGGTAAATGAGAACCTTGCGATACAACCGAATACTGCTGCCGCTTCGCATAATGAACTGGAATTTTTCTTAATGCAGCTTCAAAATAAACAACAATATAAACTAATATTAGTGCAGATAATATAATAAATAAAGCAGCTAACAATTTATCAGTTACAGCCATATCCCAAAGATGTATAACTCCTGAAGGAATACCCGCCGCAATACCTGCCGTAATAATCAAAGAAATGCCATTCCCAATTCCTCGTTCAGTAATTTGTTCACCTAGCCACATTAAGAACATAGTTCCAGTTACCAAACAAATCAAAGCTAAAAAATAGAATTCAAACTTGGAAATTACTACGACTCCTTGCTGATAAACAAAAGTTGCTGCAACAAAACCCTGAAGCGTAGCCAAAATAACTGCACTTAATCGCGTATATTTTGTAATTGCCTTTCGCCCAACTTCTCCTTCTTTTTTCAAAGCCTTTAACGATGGGATAATCTCGGAAGCAAGCTGAACAATAATTGAGGCTGATATGTAAGGCATAATGCCTATAGCGAAAATACTAAACCTCTCTAGAGAACCTCCAGAGAACATATTTAACATTCCTAAAATACCGCCACTTTGTCCTCCCTTATAGACTTCAGATAAAGCAGCGGCATCAATGCCCGGCACCGGAATATGTGCACCTATTCTAAATACCACCAATGCAGCTAACAAGAATATAAGCCTGCCCTTTAATTCTTTGGATTTAAACAACCCTAATACTAGCCCTCTATTAGCCACTATCATTCAGCCTTAGTCTTCTATTGTACCACCAGCCGCATTAATTGCAGCCCTCGCACCCTCTGTAACCCTAATACCTCTTATCCTAAATGGTTTCTTAATCTCCCCTGTATTAATGATTTTAACATTTCGCACAGAAGAACTAATTAGTCCAACCTGCTTTAGCATCAAAATATCAACAGTACCTTCCGGCAGAATAGAAAGAGAATCCAGATTAAGATCTGCATTTAATGAAGCCGATAAAGATTTAAACCCCCTTTTAGGCAGCCGGCGTTGCAACGGCATCTGACCACCCTCAAATCCTACTTTATGAAAACCGCCAGCACGACTTTTTTGACCTTTGTGACCACGCCCACATGTCTTACCCAAACCACTACCCATACCTCGACCTACTCTACGTCTAACATGAGTAGCCCCACTCTCCGGTCGCATCGTATTCAAATACATATTAAAACTCCACTTTTAATAGATAGCTAACTTTATTAATCATTCCTAAATTTTCAGGAGTTGCTAAAACCTCAACAGTATGATGCCTTCGCCGCAATCCCAAGCCTTTTACACAAGCACGGTGAGACTCAATAGTACCAATTAAACTTTTTACCAATGTAACTCTTACCTTCTTACATTCAGTCATTGCTTACTCCCATAATCTCCTCTACAGATAGACCACGTTTAGCTGCAATCTCACTAGGTGTATATAATTTGGTCAACCCATCAAACGTAGCGCGTACAATATTATAAGGATTAGTAGAACCATGTACTTTCGCTGAAATATTATGTATGCCTAGAGCATCAAATACTAAGCGCATAGGGCCACCCGCCTTAACACCACTACCCTCTTTTGCGGGTTGCATAAATACACGGGTTGCTCCATGCCTTCCAATAACCCCATGAAAAATTGTACCGTTTTTTAAAGGAACTTTAATCATAGAGCGACGAGCCTGATCCATAGCCTTCTGAACAGCAACGGGCACCTCTTTAGACTTACCTTTGCCCATGCCAATTCTACCATCTCCATCCCCAACAACTGTTAAAGCTGAAAAAGCCATAATACGACCGCCTTTAACAACCTTAGTCACACGATTGACAGCAATCATCTTTTCAATTAAGCCATCACTACGCTCTTCTGCTTCATGCTTTGCCATATTTTTCCAAACTCCACAACATTTCTATTTATTTCATTTAGAAGCTCAAGCCCGAACCGCGAGCTGCCTCTGCCAATGCCTTAATACGACCATGATATTGAAAACCTGAGCGGTCAAATGCTACTTTCTCAATACCAACAAGCTTAGCCTTTTCAGCAATTCGCTTACCAATTATAGCAGCAGCTTCAATATTTGATCCTGACTTCAAATTACCACGTACCTCTTTTTCCAAAGTAGAGGCACTAGCCAATACCTCATTACCATCTTCACTAATAATTTGAGCATAAATATGAACATTAGTACGGTAAACACATAACCGTACCATACCCAAACTTGCTATACGGGAACGGGTCTTTCTCGTACGACGCAATCTCGCCATATGTTTATTCATTCTAATTCCTTAACTATTTTTTCTTAGCTTCTTTCAGCACTATAGTCTCGCCCACATAACGAACACCCTTACCCTTATAAGGCTCAGGAGGACGGAACGACCGAATCTCAGCAGCAACTTGACCTACTGCCTGCTTATCAGCACCATTAAGTACAATTTCAGTTTGAGAAGGAGTTTGGACAGATACCCCATCAGGCATCTCATATACGATCGGATGAGAAAAACCTAATGATAAGTTTAAAATTTTTCCTTGAGCCTGAGCACGATATCCAACACCAACCAATTGCAACCTTCTTTCAAAGCCATTAGCAACACCCTTTACCATATTAGCAATTAATGCTCGAAAGGTACCAGACATTGCATTAGCTTGCTGCCTTGAATCAACAGCAGCAACAATTAATTGACCATCACCCAATGTAATTTTCACATCAGAAGACAATGACAAAGCCAATTTACCATGCTTCCCTTGAACTATTAATTCAGCTGCACCAATACCCACCTCCACATCATCAGGGATAGTTACTGGATTTTTTGCTATACGAGACATTCTATCACCCTCTATGCGACAATGCACAACAACTCACCACCAACACCCTCATATCGGGCCTTGCGGTCAGTCATCACACCCTTCGAAGTGCTGATAATGAGAATACCCAAACCATTCATAACTGAAGGAATAGAATGAGCGCCTTTATAAACTCGCAAACCAGGCCTAGAAACTCGCTTAATCTGTTCAATGACAGGCTTGCCTGAATAATACTTTAATTGAATTTCAAGTTGCGGCTTAAATTCAGAAGAAACTGAAAAACTATCAATATACCCTTCCTCTTTTAAAACATTTGCAATTGCACATTTTAGTTTAGAGGAAGGCATAGAAACAACAGACTTTCCAGCCCGCTGCGCATTACGAATACGCGTCAGCATATCGGAAATAGGATCATGCATACTCATTTAAATTCCTCACATTACCAGCTGGCCTTAATTACACCAGGAATCTCCCCACGCATCGCAATTTCACGAATTTTAATACGCCCCAAACCAAATTTACGGAAAGTACCACGTGGCCTACCCGTTAAAGCACAGCGACGACGCTGACGAACAGGAGCAGCATTACGCGGAATAGCCTGTAATTTCAACCGTGCTTCAAATTTTTCTGCATCAGTTGCATTTCCATCATTGATAATAGCAAAAATAGCAGCCCTTTTTTGAGAGTAACGTTTCGCAAGAGCAAGCCTTTTAGCCTCACGATTAATAAGTGCTTTTTTAGCCATAACTATCCTTTAAATGGAAATTTAAACAGTGACAACAAAGCTTTAGCCTCTTCGTCAGTTTTCGCAGAAGTAGTGATTGTGATATTCAAACCACGTATGCTATCAATCTTATCATATTCAATTTCGGGAAAGATAATCTGCTCCCTAATGCCCATATTATAATTTCCGCGACCATCAAATGATTTATTACTCACACCACGAAAATCTCTAACCCTTGGCAAAGCTATAGTAACCAGCCTATCTAAAAATTCAAACATCTTCTCACGCCGTAAAGTTACCTTACAGCCAACAGGATAATTATCTCTAATCTTGAACCCTGCAATAGATTTTCGAGCTACTGTCACAACAGGCTTCTGTCCTGCTATTTTTTCCAAATCTGAAACAGCATGATCCATAATTTTCTTATCTGCTACAGCCTCCCCAACACCCATATTTAAGGTTATTTTTTCAATACGAGGAACCTCCATAACAGTTTTATAACCAAACTGTTCAATTAACTTTGGAATAGCAACGCTATTATAAAAATCTTTTAATCGAGCCATATTCGTCAACTACCTTTTTGCACATTAATTGCCACATCATTAGATTTAAACACCCTAATACGCCTAACAACTCCATCCCCACTAATCAACTTAATGCAAACTCGATCAGCTCGTTCGGTATGCGGATTAAAAATAGCAACATTTGAAATATCAATAGGTAAACTTTTTTCGACTATCCCACCCTCCACACCACGAATAGGATTTGGCTTGGCATGCTTTTTTACCAAATTCACACCCTCTACCACAACTTTTCGTTCTCTTACAGAGAGAACAGCACCAATCTTACCCTTATCCTTACCAGAGACAACGATAACCCGATCACCTTTAATAATCTTATTCACTATTACGATTCCTTTTATAGGACTTCCGGAGCCAACGAAACGATTTTCATAAACCTCTCAGTGCGTAATTCACGAGTCACTGGCCCAAAAATACGTGTACCCATAGGTTCAAGTTTGTTGTTCAACAACACAGCAGCATTATTGTCAAACTTAATCAAAGCTCCATCAGGACGCCGCACGCCTTTTGCAGTACGAACTACCACAGCATTATATACATCACCTTTTTTAACCCTGCCACGAGGAGTGGCATCCTTGACTGCAACTTTGATAACATCACCAATATTGGCATAGCGCCGCTTAGAGCCACCCAACACCTTAATACACATCACCCGACGCGCACCAGAGTTATCAGCCACATCCAAAATAGTCTGCATCTGAATCATTTTTTTTGCCTTTTAAAAATCCAACTTAACCTATCTTTTTAAGCTGATTAGGAAATTAGATTCATCCCCAAATCAACTTAAACCTCAAATTAAGAGGTCATAATAAGCCAGTCTTGGTTCCCGATGGGAGAAACTTTCTAGAAACGAAAGTTAAGAATGGGAGTATACAGACATCTCAATCTATCTGCAAGTCCCATTTTAACTTAATTGCTGCATTAGCATAGTTAACGCTAAACAGCTTTTGATTTTTCTACAATTTCTTTAACCACCCAAGATTTTGTTCGAGAAAAAGGACGACCTTCCTCAATAATGACAATATCACCAACTCCATACTGATTAACTTCATCATGCGCATGAATTTTAGTAGAGCGGCTAATAACTTTACCATACAAAGGGTGCTTTACTTTTCTTTCAATAAGCACTGTCACGGTTTTGTCCATTTTGCTACTAACAACTTTACCTTGCAAAGTACGGACGTTTTTTATTTCATCCATTATTTCGCACCTTTCTCACTCACTATAGTCTTGATGCGTGCAATATTACGCCGTATTTTCTTCAGCTCGCTAGACCTTCCTAACTGACCCGTAGCATTTTGCATTCTAAGGCTAAATTGCACTTTCAGCAGATCAAGCAGATCAGAATGCAGTTGCTCAACTGATTTATTCCTTAATTCATCGGTTTTCATTATTTACCCACCTGCCTTACTACAAATGTTGTTGGAATAGGTAATTTTGCAGCCGCTAACGCAAAAGCCTCTCGTGCCAGCGATTCGGAAACCCCATCCATTTCATAAAGCACTTTTCCCGGCTTGATTTCAGCAACATAATATTCTACTGATCCTTTACCACCACCCATACGAACCTGAATCGGCTTTTCAGTAATAGGTTTATCAGGAAAAATACGAATCCAAATCCGCCCACCACGTTTAATATGACGAGTCATAGCTCGACGTGCAGCCTCAATTTGCCGAGCAGTTAATCGTCCTCGCCCAATAGATTTCAACCCAAAATCACCGAAATTTACAGTATTGCCTCGAGTTGCAATGCCTGTATTTCGACCCTTATGTTGTTTTCGATATTTTAGTCTAGTTGGCTGCAGCATTTCTACCTGCCTTTCTACGTTTGTTTTCCTGTTCAGGTTTTGCTTGAACAGACTCATTGCCCTCGCCAGTATAAACCCAAACTTTCAAACCAATTACACCGTAAGTTGTATGCGCCTCACTTGTAGCATAATCAACATTAGCACGCAAAGTATGCAATGGCACACGCCCTTCTCGATACCATTCGCTACGAGCAATATCAGCACCATTCAAACGGCCAGAGGTCATAATTTTAATACCTTTTGCACCGACACGCATTGCATTTTGCATTGCACGCTTCATGGCACGACGAAACTGAACACGCTTCTCCAATTGCTGCGCAACACCGTCAGCAATAATCTGAGCATCCAATTCCGGCTTACGAATTTCTTCAATATTGACATGAACCGGTACGCCCAAGAGATTTTGCAAATCACGCTTCAACACCTCAATGTCTTCACCTTTTCTACCAATGACCACACCAGGGCGAGCAGAATAGATGGTAATACGTGCAGATTTAGCAGGACGCTCAATAACGACACGCCCAACAGAAGCATTTGCCAAACGCTTGCGCAAATAGTCGCGAACATCAATATCTTGTTTCAAAACAGTTGAAAACTCTCCAGTTTTAGCAAACCACTTTGAAGACCAGTTTTTATTTACCGCTAGGCGAAAACCAGTCGGATGAATTTTTTGTCCCATAGATTTTCCTTAGTTTCCTACCGTTACATTGATATGGCAAGTTTGTTTCTCAATACGATTGCCACGCCCCTTTGCCCGGGCTTGAAAACGTTTCAACGAAGATGCCTTATCAACATAAACAGTTACGACTTTCAACTCATCGATATCAACACCGTTATTATGCTCAGCATTTGCAATAGCAGATTCCAATACCTTCTTAACCAGCTCAGCACCTTTTTTCGGACTAAATGTCAAAATATTCAATGCCTGGGCAACATCCTTACCACGAATCAAATCTACAACCAAGCGAGCTTTTTGCGCAGAAATCCGTGCATTTTTATGACTTGATGATACTCTCATGATTTACCTTATTTCTTTTTGGCCTTTTTATCGGCCAAGTGGCCTTTAAAAGTACGGGTCAACGAGAACTCGCCCAATTTATGTCCGACCATGTTGTCACTAATAAACACAGGAACATGAGTGCGGCCGTTATGCACCGCAATAGTCAAACCAATAAAATCAGGCAAAATAGTCGAACGCCGCGACCATGTTTTAATAGGACGCTTATCGTTATTTGCTCGTGCAGCATCCACTTTTTTCAAAAGATGCAGATCTACATACGGACCTTTTTTCAATGAACGTGCCATGTCAATTAACCTTTATTCGAATAACGGCGGCGGACAATCATATTATCCGTACTTTTATTGTTACGGGTGCGGTAACCTTTAGCAGGCGTACCCCACGGACTAACGGGCTCACGAGCCTCACCGGTACGTCCCTCACCACCACCATGCGGGTGATCAACAGGGTTCATAACGACACCGCGCACTGTCGGACGAATACCACGCCAGCGGTTAGCACCTGCCTTACCGATTTTTTTCAGGCTCTGCTCTTCATTACCAACTTCACCGACTGTAGCCCTGCAATCAACATGGATTTTACGCACCTCACCCGAACGCAAACGAACTTGGGCATACGTACCTTCTTTTGCCAAAACTACCGCAGAAGCACCAGCAGAACGGGCAATTTGAGCACCTTTCCCGGGTTTCATTTCGATGCAATGCACGGTAGTACCAACCGGAATATTACGAATCGGCAAAGTGTTGCCTGCTCTAATTGCAGCCTCAGAACCGGATAACAATACCGCACCAACCTGAATGCCAGACGGAGCAATGATGTAGCGACGTTCGCCATCTGCATAACACAGGAGCGCAATATGTGCCGTGCGGTTCGGATCATATTCAATCCGCTCTACTTTCGCCGGAATACCGTCTTTATTGCGCTTGAAGTCGACGATGCGGTAATGTTGTTTATGTCCGCCACCTTTATGGCGGGTGGTAATATGACCATTATGGTTACGGCCGGCAGTCGAGTTCTTTTTCTCAACCAACGCGCCATAGGGCGCACCCTTATACAAATCTTCCGTGATGACGCGAACCATGCCGCGACGACCAGCAGAAGTAGGCTTCATTTTTACGATAGCCATTCCATTTACTCCTTATCGGCCGCTGCAGCAGCAGATTCGAGATCAAGCTCTTGACCTTCGATCAAGCTGACATAAGCCTTCTTAACATCACTGCGACGACCCATATTACGACCAAATCGCTTGGTTTTACCTTTAATTGTAACGGTAGCAACCGAAGCAATCTGCACACCAAACAACAATTCAACAGCTGCTTTGATTTCAGGTTTCGTTGCATTCGGCAATACTTTGAAAGTCATCTGATTGCGTTTTTCGGCCAGCAAGTTACTCTTTTCAGAAACAACAGGTGCCAAAATTACTTTCATTAAGCGTTCTTGATTCATACCCATTGCTCCTCAAGTTGCGCAACTGCAGCCTTAGTAACCACTACTTTTTTATAGCGCAACAGGCTATAAGGATCAATTTGCTGCGCTTCCAATACCAAGACATTTGGCAGATTACGGGAAGACAGATATACGTTTTCGTCCAACTGGCTGGTTACAAACAAAACCTGCTCCAAACCGAGATTCTTTACCTGCTCGGCAAAGTCTTTGGTTTTCGGCGTCGCCGCAGTCAATTGCTCAATGACACAAAGACGCTCATCGCGAACCAGTTGCGACAGAATAGTAGCCATACCGGCACGGTACATCTTACGGTTTACCTTCTGAGTAAAATTCTCATCAGGCTTGTTCGGAAATGCGCGACCACCGCTTCTCCACAAAGGAGAGGAAGTCATACCGGAACGGGCACGCCCCGTACCTTTCTGTCTCCACGGCTTTTTAGTGGAATGTTTTACTTCGGCACGGGTAAGCTGGGCACGGTTACCAGAGCGGGCATTAGCCAAATAGGCAGTTACCAACTGATGAACCAGTGCTTCATTATATTCTCGCGCAAATAAAGTATCGGAAGCAGACAAGGAGCCTGCAACCTGACCTTGTGCATTAATTACTTTTAATTCCATTACGCACCCACTTTCACGCCGGGACGGACAATCACATCGCTATTCACAGCACCAGGAACAGCACCCTTTACCAGCAAGAGGTTGCGCTCTGCATCAATGCGCACAACTTGAAGATTCTGTACGGTAGAACGGGTGTTGCCATACTGCCCCGCCATACGCTGACCCGGGAAAACACGGCCGGGATCCTGCGCCATACCGATGGAGCCGGGTACGCGGTGCGAACGGGAGTTACCGTGGGAAGTGCGCTGGGAGTCGAAGTTGTGGCGTTTGATGGTGCCGGAGAAGCCTTTACCTTTCGAGGTGCCGGTAACATCAACCAACTGACCCGCTTCAAACAGGGAAACGGAAATTTCGCCGCCCACTTGCAATTCGGCCAGCTTTTCGGCAGAAACAGCAAATTCAACCAAACCGCGACCAGCCTCGACACCTGCTTTCGCAAAATGTCCGGCTTCGGCTTTATCGGTATGTTTCGCTTTTTTCTGACCGAAGGTAACCTGAACGGCCGTATAACCGTCGGTATCTTCGGATTTCAGTTGCGTGACGCGGTTGGGGGTAATTTCCAACACGGTTACCGGAACAGAAACGCCCTGTTCGTCGAACACGCGGGTCATACCCACTTTGCGCCCAACCAGACCTAATGTCATGATTATTTTCCTTAAAATTAAAGGGGTCAGCTGCGATTGGCCGACCATTGGACAAAAAAGATTCTTGGCGCGTAACGCCAAGCTGCGCACTATACTACACTACCGGCTGTATTTTCAAGAGAAAATGCCGCAACCGATAATTTTTGCAACAAGCAGCCGCAAAGACGGCAGGAAGGCATCCGTCAAACCGGCACACCCTGCCTTTCCCAGCAAACGGGACAACTCCGTCCTACCGCCACAACACCGCAAACCATGCCGGACGCGTGGCGAGATACAGCAAAGCGGCGGTGTTGAAAAAGACGGTGGCGTAAAACACGCTGCGGAAAGATGCTTTTTGCGATTTGTGGCGCATATAGGCTTGCGCCAGAAGTGCGCCGCCCCAGCCGCCGAGTAATGCCAACATGTGCAGCGTGTCTTCTTTGATACGCCATTCTCCTGCCTGTGCCGCCTGTTTGTCTGAATAATAGGCAGCAAATGTAATGATGCCGGCAACGATATACCATGCAAACAGCAGCCACGGCAGTCTGCCTGCCGCACACAAAACGGCCACACCTGCATAGAGTGCGGCGACAACGGTGGCTTGGCTGCTGCGGCCGGACGCAAATGCCTGCTGTTGTTGCTGCCGCTGCTTTTCTTGGCGTTTCCGTGCCATGGCTTTACGCTGCACGAAGGCAAGTTCCTGCACGCTCACCGCCTGTGTTTTCCCTTGCCGTTCGGCGAGAGCAAACGCCACTCTGTCGCCGCACTCCGGCCGCCTGTCCGCACGGAACTGGCTGATGTGGAAAAATACTTCCCGACCGTTGTCGTCGCAGCGGATAAAGCCGTAGCCCTTATCGTCGTGCCAGCGGGCGACGGTGCCCGTTTGCTTGTCCATGCTTTGTCCTTGTCGGCGGTAACTTTTAAGGCCGTCTGAAAACCTGTTTTACGGATTTTCAGACGGCCTCAACGCATATTGCGGGCAAATTAGCCGGTAATTTGACCCAATTCGCCCTTGGCGTAGCGTTCAGCCATTTTGTCCAGCGATACGGGCTTGATTTTCGAGGCCTGACCCTCGCAGCCGAAGGCCAGATAGCGGTCGATACAGATTTGCTTCATGGCTTCGACGGTTTTGGCCAGGTATTTGCGCGGGTCGAATTCGGCAGGGTTTTCGGCCATAAATTTGCGTATTGCGCCGGTGCTGGCCAGGCGCAAATCGGTGTCGATGTTGACTTTGCGCACGCCGTGTTTGATGCCCTCGACGATTTCTTCCACGGGTACGCCGTAAGTTTCGCCGATGTTGCCGCCGTATTCGTTAATCACTTTGAGCCATTCCTGCGGCACGGAGCTGGAGCCGTGCATCACAATGTGGGTGTTGGGCAGGGCCTGGTGGATTTCTTTGATGCGGTCGATGCGCAACACGTCGCCTGTAGGCGGACGGGTGAATTTGTACGCGCCGTGAGATGTGCCCACGGCAATCGCCAGCGCGTCCACGCCTGTGTCTTTTACAAAGCGCACGGCATCTTCCACGCTGGTAAGCATTTGGTCGTGCGAGAGTTTGCCCACCGCGCCCACACCGTCTTCTTCGCCCGCCTCACCGGTTTCCAAATTGCCCAATACACCGATTTCGCCCTCTACCGACACGCCGCAGGCATGGGAGAAATTTACCACGGTGCGCGTGGCGTTGACATTGTATTCGTAGCTCGACGGGGTTTTGCCGTCTTCCAGCAGCGAGCCGTCCATCATCACGGAGGAGAAGCCGAGTTGGATGGAGCGCTGGCACACGTCGGGCGATGCGCCGTGGTCTTGGTGCATCACCACAGGAATATGCGGAAACTCTTCCACCGCCGCTAGAATCAGGTGGCGTAAAAACGGCGCACCGGCGTATTTGCGCGCACCCGCGCTGGCTTGGACAATCACGGGGGCGTTTACCTGGTCGGCGGCTTCCATGATGGCGCGCATTTGTTCGAGGTTGTTAACGTTGAAAGCAGGCAGGCCGTAGCTGTGTTCGGCAGCATGGTCGAGCAGTTGGCGCATGGAGACGAGTGCCATGAAAAACTCCTAAAAATAAAATGTAATCGGATGTAGGGCGCGGATTATAGCAAAGTTGAGTTGAAAGGCCGTCTGAAAACTGTATCCGGCTTTTTCAGACGGCCTTTCTTACGGCGCAATAGGGCGCGGGGCACGTACGGCGGCGGGGCTGGAAACCCGCAGGCCGTCTGAAAAACCGTTTCCGGGTTTTCAGACGGCCTGTTGCGCTTGGCCGGAGGCTTATCCGAACAATATCTGCGATTCGCGTACGAAGGGGTTTTCTTTGTCCCAGGCGTAGCCGGCGAGGATGGCGCAGACCATGCGGCCGGTGTCGCTGTTTTTGTCCACGTCGAAAACCAGATCTTGAAAGCGTCCGTCGTACCAGCCCTGTATGTAGCTGCCGAAAGCGGTTACCCCGCTCATCAGCGGGATGGCAAATTCGCTTTTCCAATCGGGATTCTGCCCGCGCAGCTCGCGTGCGGTGCAGGCAACGGCGAGTTTGGCCGACTGTACGGCGATGGTTACGCCGGAGGAAAAAACAGGGTCGAGAAACTCTCCCGACGCGCCCAAAAGGGCGAAATGGCGGCCGTAGAGGCCTTTGCCTTTGGTGGTGTAGCCGGGCAGGTAATGGAAGGGGAAGCCGTTGTCCCATTTCGCGTCGGCCAGGATTTCGGCGAGGTACGGGATTTCCGCCACCATGCCTTTGAGGATGGCGGCGGTGCTTTCGTGGCGGAAGTAGTGTTCTTCGCCCACTACGCCGATAGAGCTTCTGCCGTTGGCAAACGGGATGAGCCAAACCCATACGTCGCGGTATTCGGGATGGATGCAGACGAGGTTTTTGTTGCGGTCGAATTTGGGCGAGGTGATGCGGTCGTCGATGTGGGTAAAATGCACCTGCCGCATCACGCTGTGCGGCGGCAGCTCCCAGTTCATCAGGCGCGGCAGGGCGCGGTAGAAGCCGCTGGCATCGAGGACGAAACGGGTTTCCATTTCGTACACTTCGCCGTTTTCGCGCTCCACGGCGAGCATGACGGTGTCGCCTTCGTTGTCGAAGCGTTTGACGGTTTCGCCGTAGCGCACGGCCACGCCGCGTTTTTCGGTTTCGTCGATGAGGAGTTTGTCGAAATCGGCACGTTGGACGTTGAAGGCGGTGGTATTGCCTGCGCTGAATTTGTCGAGGAAGCTGAACGAGGTATAGCGTTCGCCCCAGGAAAAGGCGAAGCCGTTTTTATATTGGAAGCCCAGTCCCGCAGCCTGTACGGCGTGCAGGAGATCCGCTTCTGCGAGCACGTCCATCGCATACGGCAGCAGGCTCTCGCCGATAACGAAGCGGGGGAAATGCTGCTTTTCCAATACGCAGACGCTGAAACCCTGTTTGTTCAGCAGCGCGGCCGATACCGAACCCGCCGGCCCCGCGCCGATAATCACGACATCATAGATAAATGCGGCCACACAACCCCCTTTTTCTCTGTATTTGTTTTAACGTGTATGCCTTAGTATGCGGCGGCGGATTGTAACGGCATGAAAGAATGCTGGCAATCGCACGGCATAGCAGAGGCCGTCTGAAAACCGGTTTTCAGACGGCCTCTGACTCAAGGAAACCAAGTACACTCGGCAAACGCTTCAAATCCGTTTGGCCAGCTCTTCGGCTTTGCCGACATACAGCGCGGGGGTCAGAGCCAGCAGCGCGGCTTTGGCTTCGGCCGGGATGGCCAGCGACTCTATGAAGGCTTGGAGCGTTTCGGGCGTGATGCCGTTTTTGCCGCGCGTGAGGTCTTTGAGTTTTTCATAGGGGTTGGCCACGCCGTAGCGTCGCATCACGGTTTGAATCGGTTCGGCCAAAAGCTCCCATGTCGCGTCCAAATCGGCGGCAAGGGCTGCGGGGTTGGGTTCGAGTTTGTCCAGGCCGCGCAGGTGGGCGGCGTAGCCAAGCAGGGTGTAGCCCGCGCCCACGCCCATATTGCGCAAAACCGTGCTGTCGGTGAGGTCGCGCTGCCAGCGGGATACGGGCAGTTTTTCGGCGAGGAAACCGAGTACGGCGTTGGCCATGCCGAGGTTGCCTTCGGAGTTTTCAAAATCAATCGGGTTGACTTTGTGCGGCATGGTGGACGAACCGACTTCGCCGGCTTTGACTTTTTGTTTGAAGTAACCGAGCGAGATGTAGCCCCATACGTCGCGGTTGAAATCAATCAGGATGGTGTTGATGCGCGAGAGGGTTTGGAAAAATTCGGCCATGTAGTCGTGCGGCTCGATTTGGATGGTGTAGGGGTTGAACGCGAGCCCCAGGCCGCTTTCGACGAAGCGGCGGCAATGGTTTTCCCAATCCACATCGGGATAGGCGGCCAGATGGGCGTTGTAGTTGCCCACCGCGCCGTTGGTTTTGCCGAGAAATTCCTGCGATTCGAGGATGCGGATCTGGCGTTGCAGGCGGTAAACCACATTGGCAAGCTCTTTGCCGAGCGTGGTGGGCGTGGCGGGCTGGCCGTGGGTGCGGCTCATCATGGGTACGGCGGCCAGGCTGTGCGCCATGCCGGTGAGTTTTTCCACGATTTCGGCGAGCTTGGGCAGCAACACGTTGTCGCGCGCTTCTTGCAGCATCAGCGCGTGGGAGAGGTTGTTGATGTCTTCGCTGGTGCAGGCGAAGTGGATAAATTCGCTGACTGCGGCCACTTCGGGCACGGCGGCAAAACGTTCTTTCAGCCAGTATTCGACGGCTTTGACATCGTGGTTGGTCGTGGCTTCGATGGCTTTTACCGCTGCCGCGTCTTCCAATGAAAAGCCGTCGATAACGCCGTCGATTTCGGCAAGGGCGGCGGCGGAAAAGGCGGGGACTTCGGCAATCGCCGGCTCGGCCGCCAGGGCTTTGAGCCAGTTTAATTCGACTCGGACACGGGCTTTGATTAGCCCGTATTCGGAGAACACGGGACGCAGGGCTTCGACGGAGCGGGCATAGCGGCCGTCGAGTGGGGAAAGGGCGGTAACGGGGTTGGTCATGGTCGGCAGTCCTGAAATGGGAAAGCGGCGATTATAACCGAAAGGCAGGCGGCGTTTTACCGCAATGCGGCGGCAGATATTGCTACAATGAGGCCGTCTGAAAAACACGGCAACCGTTTTTCAGACGGCCTCTTTTTTATCCGCAGGAGCACGCAATGGCTCAAACACCCGCACAAACCAAGCACGGCCTTTTGCCGGCCGCCGTTTCCCCCATTTCCCCGCACACTCTGCCCGCCGTCATGCCGGACTTGGTTTGCCGCAAAGAAAAGGCACGGCCGTGATTCCCTTTTCCGCCACGCCCGACGCGCCTGCCGACACCATCGCCCTGGCCGCACGCTTCGGCTTCGCGCCGTCCGAATATCCTGTTTCAGACGGCCTCTTCCTTTATGCCGACGCAGGCGGCATCAGCCTGCGCCGCAGCGGCGAAAAGGGCTGCGTACAGGCGGACTTCACAAGCGGCGCGGCGCAATACCGGCGCGAAAAAGGCGGCGGCGAACTCATTGCCAAAGCCGTCGGCCACCCCGCTGCCGCCGACATCATCGATGCCACCGGCGGCCTCGGCCGCGACGCATTCGTCCTCGCCGCCCACGGCATCAACGTCCGCATCATCGAACGCCATCCTGCCGCCGCCTGCCTGCTGGCCGACGGCCTCGCCCGCGCCCTTGCCTGCCCCGACACCGCCCAAGCCGCCGCCCGCATCACCCTCTATCACGGCGACGCAGCCGCCCTGCTTCCCGCACTTGCCGCCGCACACCGCCCCGATACCGTGTACCTCGACCCCATGTACCCCGTCCGCCGTAAAAACGCCGCCGTCAAAAAAGAAATGGCCTACTTCCACCAACTCATCGGCAGCGCACAAGCCTCCGACGATGCCACCCTCCTCGCCGCCGCCCGCGCCGCCGCCAAAAAGCGCGTGGCCGTCAAACGCCCGCGTCTGGGAGAATTTCTCTGCGGCGCAAAACCCGCCTACCAATACAGCGGCAAATCCACCCGCTTCGACATCTATCTGCCCGAGCATCCCGAATGAATACCGCCCCCCTACCCGACTCCGTCCAAAACGCCCTGCTCGCCTTTCTGCAAAACACCTTCCGCCACCGTTTGCAAGACACGCACCCGCTGCTGCTCAACGGCATCCCTCTCGGACGGCTTACCGCATCATGGCGGCAGCGGCTGCAACAAGACTGGACGGGCCGCTTGCAAGCCCGTGCGGACGGCCTGCTGCTCGAAACCGACAGTTGGCACGATATGGCCGCCATGCTGCAAGAAACCGCCCGCCGCTGGCACGAAGCCGGATACTTCGGCGGCTGGCGCGGCGAACAATGCGACGTGCACGACGGCGGCGGACACCTCCTCTTCACACTCGAACGCTCCGCCTTCCGCCCGCTCGGCCTTGCCAGCCGCGCCGTCCACATCAACGGCTGCTGTGAAACACCCGCAGGCCTCCGCTTTTGGATTGCCCGCCGCAGCCCGCACAAGGCCGTCGATCCCGGCAAACTCGACAACCTGACCGGCGGGGGCATCGCCGCCGGCGAAACCTCCGTTTGCGCCATGTACCGCGAAACATGGGAAGAAGCCGGCATCCCGCCCGACACCGCCGCTGCCGCACACCCAGCAGAATGCCTGTTCAGCAGCCATCCCGTCAGACGCGGTCTGCACCGCGAATACCTGCACATCTTCGATCTCCGCCTGCCGCACGGTTTTACCCCGCAAAATCAAGACGGCGAAGTCGCTTCTTTCTCACTGATGACGGCCGAAGACACCGCCGCCGCCATTGTGCAGGGCAAAATGATGAACGACTCCGCACTCGTAACCCTGGATTTCTTCCGCCGCCTCGGCCTCGTCAGCCCGCAGCATCCGCTGGCCGAATACCTGCAAAGTTTCCAAAGCACGGGAGTGGAGGCCGTCTGAAACAGTAAGAGGCCTCTTACTGTTTGTAATGCAGAGGATGCCGACAGCAGAAAGGCTGCGGGACTTCAGACTGTTCCAACCTTCGGGAAAACTCCAATTCTGCACCACGGAAATGCAAATTCATCCATCCGGCTAAATACATCGAACAAAACGACAATACAGCAATATTCCACCGTTTCAAATATATGATGGAACAAAATAGAAAAGATGTAAGGCAGCAAGCCCAGATAATGCGGACAATACGGGACAGATTTTCTTGGCATTGTTTTCAATGCCTTAGAAAATCCTCCTTTCCGAACCAAGACGCAACAACGCCGTAGATTTTTTATTTCACTACGAACGCTTACACCCCTCCATTGCAAAAATAACCGATCTGCAATCGGTTACGTTTAAAAACACCTGCAATGCATGACTGTTTTTATTGCAAAAACATCGCTAGCCTGATTCAAAACGCAAACGGCAGCCTTTTCAAACCTGTCGTTATCCATAGCCGGCCTGTTTGACATCCCTATATTATTGATACAAAAAGCATTTCGACGACTAATGCAGCGGAGCGAAATGACTTTTCCTGGATTTTTCAGGTTTGTCCGCCGCATTTTCAGACGGCCTGTCTTCTTTCTCCACCGCATGTCCGCTCATTCTCGTTGCCTGCAACAGCACATTTCCTTCGCCATCTTCCAGCAGCAGACGGCCTCCGCCAATACGGAAGGCCTCGGTCTGGGTAAATGCGTGGCTGATGCGCTGTTCCGCTTCGGCAGCATCGGAAGCGCAAGCCATACGGGTAGAAGCGGTATATCCGAAATTCAGACGGCCTTTTCCGTCGGAAGAATACCGTGTATTCATCCGATTGCAGCCCGCATAGCTGGAAAGCATTTTTTCCTGCACTTCAAAAGACAACTCCGCTACTCCTTTAAAAGGCTCTCCGCTGATTTTGCTTACTTTCCACTTTCCTGCCAACGCCTCGCTGTCGGCGGACACAGCGGCGCATCCGGCCAGCAGCACACATACCAATATGTACACCATTTTGTTCATTTTATTTCCTTTTAGCATCATTCTATGCAGGTAATTTTGTGGCAGAGATACAAAATCAAGAGGATCTTCTAAAAAATTATGCGGTATACCACTCCGGCCTTAACCTGACAAAAAACAAATGTCCTCCGCCGCCATTCCTGCATTTATATTCTAACTTCGGTTACGCTTCGTACAAATCATCATGCTTTGACGGAAACAGAATTTGATTTCTTTCAAATATGAATAACTAGCTGTATGCTTTGCTTCCGTCAAACAGGATCGGAAGAGGCTTCGCACTCCTTCGAAACGAGCCGGTATCATTGATGCCCGTAGTCCTCAGATAAATCCATGTCTGCGAAATACCCTCTGAAAGGTTTGGCAAAGATCAGTTTGATCGGTTACAAATAAATGTGGCAGCTATCGGCAACTGCCCCATTCCGGCCGATATGGTATCGGATGAACTTTCACAATGCAGTTTCGAAAAATCCAAAAATACTTTCAGTACAAATCCTACAATTTTATTGCAGTCTGTTGCCAACAGGTTCCCACTTTTCACATTTGATCGCCAAACATTACCGTCATTTTAGATATGGCTGTCGACGTTTCCAAGTCTTGGTATCTGCTAGTTTGCAACATCAGACACTACCGGCTTAAAAACCCAATCCATAGGATCCGGCAAAATTTCGCTTCGGCAGTTTTACCTAAGGCCTGATTTTGACAAATCTTCTAATACAGATATTAAAGAAAGCACGGACATGCCGTGCTTTCTTTAATAATACTAACAATACTGCAAATTCACTTATGCTTTTGAGAGCGGATATAGTCAAGTGTTTTCAGTTCGGCAATTGCGGCCGCCAAAGCCGCATGTGCTTTCGCCAAAGCTTCATCGTCTGTTGCTTTTGCAATCGAACTTTCTGCGGCTTTTTTGGCTTCCTCCGCACGCGCCTGATCCATTTCACTACTGCGTACGGCAACGTCGGCCAATACAGTCAACTTATCAGGCTGCACTTCCAACACTCCTCCGGAAACGGCAACCAAAACCTCTTGACTGCTTCCGGGAACCTGCAGTCGTAACGCACCAGGACGCACCAAACTCATAATCGGCTCGTGTCGTGGGTAAATACCGAGCTCGCCCTGTACGGTGGGAACTACTGCAAAGCTGGCTTCGCCCGAATAAATGTTATATTCGTTGCTTACCACTTCAACTTGCATGACACTCATGCCGCCCTCCTATCAGCTTAACGTTTTCGCTTTCTCAGCAGCTTCTTCGATACCGCCCACCATATAGAATGCCTGCTCCGGAAGATGGTCGTATTCTCCACTCAAGATAGCTTTAAAGCCTGCAATGGTATCACGCAGCGGCACGTATTTACCGGGCGATCCGGTAAATACCTCAGCCACATGGAACGGCTGAGACAGGAAACGCTGGATTTTTCTCGCACGCATTACAGTCAGTTTGTCTTCAGCAGAAAGCTCATCCATACCGAGAATAGCAATAATATCGCGCAATTCTTTGTACTTCTGCAAAGTAGACTGAACACCGCGTGCAACATCGTAATGTTCCTGACCTAATACCATCGGATCAAGTTGGCGGGAAGTGGAATCCAAAGGGTCAACAGCAGGATAAATACCCAAAGAAGCAATATCACGGCTTAACACGACTGTTGCATCCAAGTGAGCAAACGTAGTTGCCGGAGACGGATCGGTTAAGTCATCGGCAGGCACATACACAGCCTGAATGGACGTAATCGAACCTGTTTGCGTTGAAGTAATACGCTCTTGCAGACGACCCATCTCTTCAGCCAATGTCGGCTGATAACCCACAGCAGAAGGCATACGACCCAACAACGCGGATACTTCGGTACCCGCCAGCGTGTAGCGGTAGATATTGTCCACAAAGAACAATACATCACGGCCTTTTCCGTTTTCATCTTTTTCGTCACGGAAATATTCGGCCATTGTCAAACCGGTTAACGCAACACGTAGACGGTTACCCGGAGGCTCGTTCATTTGTCCGTAAACCATCGCTACCTTGTCCAACACATTGGAGTCTTTCATCTCATGGTAGAAGTCATTGCCTTCGCGGGTACGCTCACCCACTCCGGCAAATACAGACAAACCGCTATGTGCTTTTGCAATGTTATTGATTAATTCCATCATGTTAACGGTTTTGCCCACACCGGCACCACCGAACAAACCTACTTTGCCGCCTTTTGCAAACGGACAAAGCAAATCAATAACTTTAATACCTGTTTCCAATAGCTCGGTAGTTGACGAAAGCTCATCAAACTTGGGAGCTTCCTGATGAATGGCTCTAGTATGCTTTGCACCAACAGAACCTGCTTCATCTACAGGATTCCCCAATACATCCATAATACGGCCAAGCGTCTCCTTACCCACAGGAACGGTAATCGGAGCATTTGTATTATTTACCGCCATACCGCGTTTCAGTCCGTCAGAACTGCCCATTGCAATGGTACGAACGACACCGTCGCCCAGCAATTGCTGCACTTCCAAAGTCAGGTCGTTTTCAACTAATTTTAAAGCATCGTAAACATGCGGAATCGCATCACGCGGAAATTCTACGTCTACCACCGCACCAATAATTTGTACGATTTTACCTTGACTCATGATCGTATCCTAAGTTTTCTATTCCGAGTTTTCAGACGGCATCAAACTGCCGCCGCACCCGCAACAATTTCTGACAACTCTGTGGTAATTGCGGCTTGGCGTGATTTGTTATACACCAAGCGCAGCTCTTTGATGGCATTTCCCGCATTGTCGGTCGCAGCCTTCATTGCCACCATCCTTGCAGCCTGTTCGGAGGCCATATTATCGCTCAATGCCTGATAAACCACAGATTCCAAATAACGGCGAACCAAATACTCTAACACTAAGACAGGACTAGGTTCATAACGGTAATCCCAGTTATAGCTTTGTGCTTCCCTACTGGCTTCCTCAAGAGTATTTCTGCCTATCGGCAGCAATACTTCCATGCGTGGCTCTTGTCGCATGGTATTTACAAAGCAGGAATAAATGATATGAATAATATCAATCTCATTTTTTTCATAGCATCGGAACAACTCGGTTAACGCTCCTACCAAAATTTCCAGTCGAGGCGTATCACCCAAATTAACAACACTGGCAATCACATTTAAGCCAATACGCTGGCAAGCCGCCAAACCTTTGCTGCCAATACACACCACATCGACAGCTATGCCTTGACTTTGATATTCCTGCACTTGTGCCAAAAACTTTTTCAACACATTAGCATTCAAGCCGCCACATAGGCCTTTATCGGTTGTAATCAGGATAAAGCCTGCCCTACGAATTTCCCTATGCTCGTCTAAAAGCTTGATGCCGTGATTTTCTTGTGTCTGCGCCAAGTGGCTCATAACCAAGCGAACCTTATCTGCATAGGGACGAGCCAAGCGCATTCGCTCTTGAGTCTTCCGCATTTTAGAGGTTGACACCATCTGCATTGCCTTAGTGATCTTTTGAGTATTTTGAACACTTCGGATTTTGGTGAGAATCTCTTTTCCTACTGCCATTTCAGACTCCTTTTCAGACGGCCTTATGCAGCATAACCGTAAGACGCTTTAAAAGCCTTCATAGCCTCATCCAAACTCCGTTCAGCCTCATCAGACATTGCTCCAGAGTTATTGATATCTTCTAAAACCTGAGGATTTTGAGTGCGGACAAAGTTTAAAAAATCAGCTTCAAATGACAGTGCTTTTGAAACAGAAACATCACCATACGACCCGTTATTGATTGCCCACAGAGTCAATGCCATCTCGGCAGTATTTAGCGTACTGAACTGTTTTTGTTTCATCAATTCGGTAACCACCTCACCATGTTCGAGCTGCTTACGGGTAGCTTCATCCAGATCTGATGCAAATTGAGAAAACGCAGCCAACTCACGATATTGGGCTAATGCAAGTCGTATACCTCCACCCAGTTTTTTAATGACTTTTGTCTGCGCCGCCCCACCAACTCGCGATACAGAAATACCTGCATTAATCGCCGGGCGGATACCTGAATTAAATAAATCAGTTTCCAAGAAAATCTGACCATCTGTAATCGAAATTACATTAGTCGGCACAAATGCAGATACATCGCCAGCCTGAGTTTCAATAATAGGCAGCGCAGTCAAAGAGCCAGTTTTTCCTTTTACCTGACCCTCAGTCAGTTTTTCAACCTCATCGGCATTAATACGTGCCGCACGTTCCAACAGGCGGCTATGCAAATAAAAAACATCGCCAGGATAAGCTTCCCGGCCGGGAGGTCGGCGCAGCAGCAAAGAAATCTGACGGTAAGCAACAGCCTGCTTCGACAAATCATCATATATAATCAGTGCATCTTCGCCACGATCACGGAAAAATTCACCCATAGTACAGCCGGCGTAAGGAGCAATATACTGTAAAGCAGCAGCCTCCGAAGCTGTCGCGGCAACCACGATAGTATGCTCCATAGCCCCATGTTCTTCCAGCTTGCGTACCACATTTGCAATAGAGGACGCTTTCTGCCCCACTGCAACATAAATACAAATAACACCCGTACCTTTTTGATTGACAATAGCATCCAAAGCTACGGCTGTTTTACCGGTCTGACGGTCTCCAATAATTAATTCACGCTGCCCACGACCAATCGGCACCATAGAATCAATAGCCTTTAATCCAGTCTGCATCGGTTGATCCACAGACTGACGGGCAATCACACCTGGTGCAATTTTTTCTATTGGAGCAGAAAGCTCCGCACCAATAGCACCCTTACCATCAATGGGCTGACCTAATGCATTGACGACACGACCGATTAACTCGCGACCAATAGGTACTTCTAAAATGCGACCAGTACATTTAACCTCATCGCCTTCTTTGATATGTTCGTACTCTCCCAGTACTACCGCACCTACAGAATCACGCTCCAAATTCATCGCCAAACCGAAAGTATTACCAGGAAATTCAAGCATCTCTCCTTGCATTACATCCGACAAACCATGTACACGGACGATACCGTCCGTTACAGAAATTACTGTACCTCGCGTACGTAGTTCTTGTTTGGTATCTAAATTCTCAATTTTAGCCTTCAGTAAATCACTGATTTCAGCAGGATTAAGCTGCATGAAAATTCTCCTAATTTATCATTGCCGCGTACAATTTATTCAATTTATTCCGCACAGAAAGATCCAGCACCTGATCTTCCACTTCTACTTTAATACCCCCAATCAACTCAGGCGCAACCTTAAAAGTAGCATCCAAACGCGTATTAAAGTGACGTTCCAAGTCTGCTAAAAGCTTAGCCTTTTGTCCTTCACTGGCAAATTCAAAAGCACTATATATTACAGCATGTTTGGTATGGTTATTTGATAAAAATAAATTTTGAAACTGAGCATAAATTTCAGGTAAAGCGAAAAATCTTTTTGCTTCCGCTACTACATTGACAAAATTACGGAATACCACACTTTTTGCCACCTGACTATCAGATAGCAAATTAAGCAAGAAATTCGCTTTATGCTCAACCGTATCAGACGTATTATCAAGTAGCGCAGAAATAGACGGCTGCTGTACAATCCATGCCAATTCCTTCAACGCCCCCAGCCAAGATTCTGCTTGATGCTTCTCGTCAGCCAGCTCAAACAATGCATTTGCATAAGGCCTGGCAATAGTTGCAAATTCAGCCATAGATTACAGCTCCTGTTTCAAGTTGCTCAGCAAATCCGCATGCTTTGCAGCATTAACCTCACTACGTAAAATTGCTTCTGCTCCTTTTACAGCCAAAACGGCAACTTGCTCGCGCAGACTTTCTCGCGCACGACTAGTCTCCTGCTCCACATCCGCCTTAGCCTGTGCTGTAATACGTGCAGCTTCGGCGGCCGCATGATTTTTGGCATCCTCCACAATTTGCGAGGCACGTCTTTCAGCGTTTGCCACCAATTCAGCAACTTGGCTGCGACCGTCGGCTAAGAGTTCTGCAACTTTTTTTTCCGCCTGTTCAAAATCACTTTTTCCACGCTCGGCAGCAGCCAAGCCTTCTGCGATTTTATCGGCGCGCTCGTCAAGTGCTTTTGCAATCGGAGGCCACACATATTTCATAGTGAACCAAACCAAAATACAAAAAACAATTATCTGCGCAAATATGGTTGCATTTAAATTCACTTTACTCAACCTTCGTATTTGTGGTTAATCAACATCCTTTGCTTGACGCAAAACAGTCTGTATTTAGGATTAGCCTTGGAAGGGATTAACAAAGGCAAACAACAGAGCAATGGCCACACCAATCAAAAATGCAGCATCAATTAAGCCCGCAATCAGGAACAGCTTGGTCTGCAACGGACCAATCAACTCAGGCTGACGCGCTGAAGATTCCAAATATTTAGAACCGACCATTGCAATACCAATAGATGCGCCCAGTGCACCCAAAGCAACGATCAAACCACAAGCGATAGCAATCAAACCCATTTTTAGAACTCCTTCAATATCAAACAAAAGGTTAAACTACATTAAAAAATTAAAACAACTTACTAAAAAACCGTACTGTCAAAAACATCATCCGGCAATCAATGCGAGTCATGCGACTGCCCAATATAAACAAAAGCCAAGGCCATGAAGATAAATGCCTGCAAGGTAATAATCAGGATATGGAAAATCGCCCACGCAGAACCTGCAACAATATGGAATAAGAATAAAATAGGATCCATCAAACCTACGCTACCGGAAGCTGCCCATGCACCTCCCAGCAACGCAATCAGCAAAAACACCAACTCTCCCGCATACATATTACCAAACAACCGCATGCCGTGAGATACAGTCTTGGACAAAAACTCCAAAATATTCAGCAGGAAATTGGCAGGAAACAGAAACGGTCCGAATGGTGCTGTAAAAAGCTCATGCACCCAACCCTTGCCGCCTTTGATTTTTATATTGTAATAAATACACACAATCAGCACACCTACCGCTAAAGCCAAAGAGGTATTCAAATCGGCAGTCGGCACAACACGTAAAAGCGCGTGATGATTACCTGTAATACCCTGCCAAGTTAATGGCAGCAGATCTACCGGCAGCAAATCCATGGCATTCATCAGAAAAATCCATACAAACAGCGTCAAACCAAGCGGAGCAACCATTTTGCGCGATTCGGCATTATGGATAATGCCCTTGCACATATCATCTACAAACTCATAAAGCAATTCGACGGCAGCCTGAAAACGACCGGGGACACCTGAAGTAGCGGCGGCGGCGGCCTTACGCAACAAGAAGCAACCCAAAACACCAAGCAAAACAGCAAAAAACACCGCATCCAAATTGATATAGGAAAAATCGGCGATATTCTTTAAATCCTGCCCTTTGTCCACATTGGACAAACTGGTCAAACTCTGCAAATGGTGTTTGATATAGTCGGCCGCAGTCATGGTTTCACTTGCGCTTGCCATAATATTTAGCTTTCCAAAAAACAAAAAAAATGATTTGACTGACTGCCAAAAGACCGAAAAGAAACGGCAAAAATTTCAGACTCCGATGAAACAGTGCAAACACTGCAACCATCAGAAACAGAGCCAGCACTATTCTTAAACCTTCTCCGATTAAAAAGGCATAACCCGCATATTGCGGCTTATTGCGGAAAATATTTAAGAACAGCACCGCAGCAATAGAAGGAATAAAGTAACTTAATCCGCCTGCAACCGCAGACCACGCCGCAGCAGAACCTGCCGCAGCACCACACAATAGAGTTACAGCAACCAAGGCAGCAAACTGCAAATAAAGAATCCTAACCATTGGCGCATTAAAGTACGATTCAGACTAATCGCAGGCACTATAATGAATGCCCTATTTTTCGTCAAGCAGTTCGGTTAATTTTCGTGAAATATTTTAACAGCAGATTAAATCCGCGACCCATGCCGCCCTATTGCCAATCACCTGACTATTTAATTAATCTATTGTTTTATATATTTATTTTAAAATTAAAAATTTATCGTTTGAAAACAAGCAGCCCGCCTCTGCATTAAAGCGGCGGCTTGTCTGTCCTTAACCAGCCCAAGTGCCGTATTCCAAGCCTTTCTTTACTGCCCGCCGCTTTTCAGACGGCCTACCGCCCGTAATCCACTCCCAACCGTTCCAACAGCGCGTCCAACATTTCCGGGCTGTCGAAATGCAGCACAACCCGTCCGCTGCGCCGGTTGCTGCTTTTTACCTCCGCATTCATGCCCAGTGCGTCGGTTAGGGCTTCATTCAGACGGCGGATGTCGGGATGGACGGTTTTGCACGGTTTTTCCGCTGCAGGCTGCTGCGCCATCCGGCTGCGTTTTTCCACCTCCCGCACCGACCAGCCGTTTTTTACCGCTTTTTGCGCCAGTTCCAGCTGATCGACCACCGGCAGGGTCAGCAGCGCACGGGCATGCCCCATTTCCAAACGCCGCTGGTAGAGCATGTCCTGCACCGGTTCGGGCAGGGCAAGCAGGCGCATACTGTTGGATACCGCGCTACGGCTTTTCCCGACGGCTTTGGCGATGGTTTCGTGAGTCAAGGAAAACTCGTCGGCCAGTCGTTTCAAACCGCGTGCTTCCTCAATCGGATTCAGGTTTTCCCGTTGCAGGTTTTCTATCAGACCCATCGCCAGCGCGGTTTCGTCGCTGATGTTTTTGACCACGATGGGGATTTCCGCCAGTCCGGCCAGTTGTGCCGCCCGCCAGCGGCGTTCGCCTGCGATCAGCTCGTATTGCGACAAACCGTGTTCGCGCACGATAACCGGCTGGATGACTCCCTGCGCCTTGATGGATTCCGCCAACTCGTGCAGGGCTTCGTCGTCCATTTGCACGCGCGGCTGGTAGCGGCCGGGAAGGATGTCGCCGACGGCGGCAACGGACAAACGGTCGCCCTGCCCGTCCCCTATGCTGCCGGCCAGCAGGGAATCCAGCCCGCGTCCCAATCCGCCAGGTAGTTTGGCCATAATTCTTTTCCTTATAAAAATGCGGGATTATTTTAAAGGAAAGGCCGTCTGAAAGCAGTTTTATTTTGCCTGCGCACCTGCGCGGGGCATTGTCTGCCCGTTACCTGCACGCTTTTCAGACGGCCTCAACGCTTCTTGCGCCCCGTTTTGACGAAGCCGCCCCACACCAGCAGCAGCACCGCAGAAAAAAACAGTGCGCTCCACACTGGCAGGGGCACGCCCAGTATGTATTCGCGTGTGCCGCAGTTGCCGAAGCCTTCGACGATAAAACGCCATTGCTCGAACAGCGGCCATTCTTTCAGGCGGAAAGTCCACGGTGCGCCGCAGCCCGGCTGTTCGTCCGCGGGCAGGCTTTGCAGCCAGATTTGGTAAACGGCGGTATACAGCCCCCACGCGGCAGGAAGGCTTGCAAGCAGCGCGGCGGCAATGCGGCCGGCGGGCTTGGCGGCGGGAAGCAGCAGGCATAGGGCGGAAACCAGCAGCACGGCGATCACGGCAACGCGTTGCAGGATGCACAGCGGGCAGGGGTTCAGCCCCATGACGTATTGGGCGAAAAACGAGCCGGCCGTGGCGGCGGCAGACAGCAGAACAACGGCAAACAGGACGGTGCGGTAGGATTTCATGGTTTTCCCTGCGTGGTTGGCAACAGGCGGATTATACCCGTTCGGCGTACCGAGGCCGTCTGAAAACGGGTTTTCAGACGGCCTCTTTATGCTTTCAAGTCATTCGGAAAACCGTGGCATAACGGGGCAAAGAACGCGTGCGCTGTTTGGGCGGCACACCTACACGGCGGCAGAAGGGCGTATTATGAAACGGCAGGCCGTCTGAAATTTATTTTTCAGACGGCCTGGTTTGGTTCGGGTACGGGACTACTGCCCGGCCACGGTCATGTTGCCGATCAGTATCGAGCCGACTTTGTGCGAGGTGCGGCGCAGCGCGTCTCCCGCTACGCCTGCGATGTCGGCAAACATATCCTGCAAGCGGCCGGCCACGGTGATTTCTTCGACAGGGTATTGGATTACGCCGTTTTCCACCCAAAATCCGGCCGCGCCGCGCGAGTAGTCGCCGGTGAGCATATTCACGCCCTGCCCCATCAGCTCGGTTACCAAAAGCCCGCTGCCCATTTGGCGCAGCAAATCGGCCTGTGTCGGGCAGGTGGAGCTCAAAATCAGATTGTGTGCGCCGCCGGCGTTGCCCGTGGTGTGCAGGCCGAGTTTGCGCGCGCTGTATGAGGACAGGAAGTAGCCCTGTATTACGCCGTCTTCGATGACGAAGCGCGGGCGGGTGGCCACGCCTTCGCTGTCAAACCAGGTGCTGCCCCACGCGCGGGGAATGTGCGGCTCTTCGCGCAGGCTGAGGCCGGCGGGCAGGATTTGCCTGCCGAGGCTGTCGGTAAGAAAGCTGCTTTGGCGGTAGAGTGCGCCGCCGGAAAGTGCGCCGACGAGGTGGCCGATCAGGCTGCCGGACACGGTGGTGTCGAAGAGGACGGGGCAGCTTCGGGTGGAAAGGCTTGCGGCATTGAGGCGGCGCACGGTGCGCTCGGCGGCGGTGCGGCCGACGGCCTCCATGCTGTCGAGTTCTTCGGGTGCGCGGGCAAGGTCGTACCAATAGTCGCGCTGCATCGCGCCGCTGCCGTCTTCGGCAACCACGCTGCACGAAATGCTGTGGCGGGTGCCGCGTTCGTGTTGCAGAAAGCCGTGGCTGTTGCCGTAGGCAAACTGGTAGTGCGAGGTTTGGATGTCCGCGCCTTCGGAGTTTTTCACGCGCGGGTCGGCGGCGAGTGCGGCGGCTTCGCAGCGGCGGGCGAGTGCCACGGCTTCTTCTACGGACAAATCCCATTGGTGGTATTTGTCCAAATCGCCGAATGTATGTGCCATCAGTTCCGCATCCGCGAGGCCGGCGCAGTCGTCCTGCGCGGTGTGGCGGGCGATGTCGAGCGCGGCCTGCACGGTTTCCTCCACCGCGCGGCGGGAAAAGTCGGCTGTGCTGGCGCGGCCTTTGCTTTGGCCGAGGTAAACCGTGATGTCGAGCGATTTGTCCTGCTGGTGTTCGATGTGTTCGGTTTCCTGCAAACGCACCTGCACGTTTTGGCCGACCGATTCGCTCAAATCGGCTTCGGCGGCGGTGGCGCCCTTTTGTTTGGCGGCATCGAGCGCGAGGGCGCACAAGTCGGACAATTCCTGCGGCGAATGGGTAAACATAATCTCTCCGTGGCAAACGTATCGGGCGGCATTTTACCCGCGCACGGCGGATATTGCTGCTAAAATGCCGCCCCTGCCGCAACCAACCGCCGAAACAAAAAATGAGCGCAACCGACAACGCCGAACGGGTCAGCAAAACCCAAATGAAAAAACACATGAACGATTTGCAGGATTTGGGCATGGAGCTTACCCGCCTGTCGGACGAAACGCTGAAAAAAGCCGGCCTGCCCGAAGAACTGTACCAAGCCGTGCGCGACTACAAAAAAATCACTTCCAACGGCGCGCTGAAACGGCAAAACCAATACATCGGCCGCCTGATGCGCGACACCGACCCCGCCCCCATCCGCGGATTTCTCGCCAAACTCAAAGGCGAAAACCGTGCGCACAACGCCTTTTTGCAGCGCGTCGAGCAAATGCGCGAAAAGCTGCTCGGCAGCGACGAAGCGTTCACGGAATTTGCCGCCGCCCATCCCGCAGCCGACCTGCCCGCCCTGCGCACCCTCATCCGCAATGCCCGCAAAGAAAAAGAACAAAACAAGCCCCCCAAACACTTCCGCATCCTCTATCAGGCACTCAAAGCCGCAATGGAAGCGCAGAGGCCGTCTGAAAACGCCGTTTCAGACGGCCTGCCACACCCGTCAGAATAAGGAAAAACCATGTTCCCGCATCCGCAAGACGAAGAATACAACCGCTTCATCCGCGCCGTCCTCGGCACGCAGACCGTCTACACCCTCGTATCCGGCGAAGACGTGGCCGAATGTCCCTCCACAGAATACGAAGAGGACGACGGCGAAGCCGTGCCCGTATTCTGCGTCTGGCACGAACGCGCCGCCGCCGAAGCCTGTACCGCCGAAGAATGGGCCGACTACGAAGTCGAAGAGCTGCCGCTGGATTTTTTCCTGCACGAATGGCTGGTCAATATGGATCAGGACGCGGTGCTGCTGGGCGTAGACTTCGATCCCGAGCTCTACGGCCTGGAAATCGAACCGGTGGAAGTGTTGGCCGACATCCTCGACGCGGCGGAACAAATGCAGTGCACCGAACTGATCGACGGCTACGGCGAGCTGATGGACTACCGCCTCGAATGGGAACGCGAAATGGCGGGGCAGAAGCGGCTGAACTGAACCCGTATCCCCAAGCCGCAGATACACCGGCACGGCAGAGGCCGTCTGAAAACGGAAACCCGCTTTTCAGACGGCCTCTTTGCGGCAAACAGCCGGGACCGCGTGCGTGTCCGCGCCACACCCTCTGCCCCGTCTGCCGAATCCCGCCCATGCCGAACCATACGCAGGGTGTGCCGCCCCGAGGCGGCGCACGCTGTTTCCGTCATGCGACAGGCCGTCTGAAAACCTTTAAATCCGGTTTCAGACGGCCTTTTTGTTTTCAGACGGCCTTTTATTTGCCGATACAGAAACGCGAGAAAATCACGCCGAGCAAATCGTCGGCGGTAAATTCGCCGGTGATTCCGCTGCACGCGGCCTGCGCCAGCCGCAGATGTTCGGCCATCAGCTCGATTTGGTTGTTGCCGCACAGGGCGGCGTTGTCCAATTCGGTTTGTGCGGTTTCGAGGGCGAGGGTGTGGCGGCGGCGGGCGAGAAACAGGCCTTCGCTTTCGCCCTGCCAGCCGATTTGCCGCAGCAGTGCCTGTTTGAGCAAATCCAGACCCGCGCCGGTTTTGGCCGAGAGGGCAATCAGCGTGTCCGCGCCGCTTTCGAGTGTGAGGCCGTCTGAAAGGGCGGGCGCGGTGCCGGTCAGATCGATTTTGTTGCGGATTTCGATTTTTTTCAGATGGGGCGGCAGCGCGGCGAGAATGTCGCGCGTTTTTTGGTTCAGGCCTTCGGCGGGGTCGGTAAGAATCAGGGCAAGATCGGCTTCGGCGAGTGCTTTGCCGCTGCGTTCGATGCCGATTTTTTCCACTGTGTCGTCGGTGTCGCGCAGGCCGGCGGTGTCGGTGATGTGTACGGGGATGCCGTCGATGGTGATTTGTTCGCGCACGGTGTCGCGCGTGGTGCCGGCGATGTCGGTAACGATGGCGATGTCGTCGCCCGCCAGCGCGTTGAGCAGGCTGGATTTGCCTACGTTGGGTGCGCCGACCAGCACGACGTTCATGCCCTCGCGCAACACCGCGCCCTGCTGTGCCTGTGCCAATACGGTTTTCAGACGGCCTTGCAAACCGGCCAGTTTGCCGCGTGCGTCGGCGGCTTCGAGAAAGTCGATGTCTTCTTCGGGAAAGTCGAGCGTGGCTTCCACCAGCATCCGCAGCGTGATGAGTTCGTCTACCAGCGCATGGATGTGTTGCGAAAACGCGCCTTTAAGCGAGCGTACGGCCATGCGGGCGGCCGCTTGGCTGGATGCGTCGATGAGATCGGCCACGCTTTCGGCCTGCGCCAAATCGAGTTTGTTGTTGAGAAAGGCGCGTTTGGTAAACTCGCCCGGTTCGGCCGGCCGCGCACCGAGTTCCAAACAGCGTGAGAGCAGCATCTGCATGACGACGGGGCCGCCGTGTCCCTGCAATTCGATCACGTCTTCGCCGGTGAAGCTGGCGGGTGCGGCAAAATAGAGCAGCAGGCCGCTGTCGATGGTGCGGCCGTGGGCATCGAGAAAATCGGTGTAAAGGGCAAGGCGCGGCTGCGGGGTTTTGCCGCCGCTGATTTGTTGCGCCAAAGGCAGCAGGCGGCGGCCGGAAATGCGGATTACGCCCACGCCGCCGCGTCCGGGGGCGGTGGCGGCGGCGGCGATGGTGTCTGGAGTGGCGGTCATGGGTGTGTCCCTGTGGATCGTTTGCAATGTTTCAGACGGCCTCTGCGTACTTTGAGGCCGTCTGAAAAAAGGATTGTCTGTTTTCAGACGGCCTTTTCTTTACCAGCCGACGCTTACGCCGTAGTCGCCGAGCAGGGTGTGCAGGCTTTCAAAGAGTTCGGCGCGGGCGGTAATCTGCCATTGGCCGTGCAGGTCGAGTTCGCCGGACGCGCCGCCGTTGCGGTAGCGGATGTGC
This sequence comes from Kingella potus, assembly GCF_900451175.1. Taxonomy (NCBI): domain Bacteria; kingdom Pseudomonadati; phylum Pseudomonadota; class Betaproteobacteria; order Neisseriales; family Neisseriaceae; genus Kingella; species Kingella potus. Next base: position 602,917 of record NZ_UGJJ01000002.1, on the reverse strand, counting down.
AGGGGGATGCCGCCGCTGCGGGTGCGGGCGGATTCGAGCAGGGCGGCAAGGGCGGGGATGTCGCTGCCGGGGCCGACGGTCAGGGCGAGGCTGCGGGCGAATTTTTCACGCGCCTGCGGCAGGGTCATGATGCTGTTGGCTCGGATGCGCAGTTCGCCGCCGTTGTAGTCGTTGCGGCTGATGCGGCATTCGGCGATAAGGATTTGGTCGGTTTTGAGCCGGTCGCGCACTTCTTCCAGCAGTTCGCCGGAAACGCTGACTTCGGCCGCGCCGCTGCGGTCTTCGAGCAGGACGATGGCGAATTTGCCGTTTTTCCCCATCATGGTGCGCACGCCGGTAACGAAACCGGCCACGCGCACGCTCTCTTGCGGTTTCAGACGGCCTAAGGACACGGGGGCGAAGCGGCGGATTTCCTGTTCGTAGGGGGCAAACGGGTGGCCGGACAGGTAAAAGCCGATGACGGTTTTTTCTTCGGCCAGCTTTTCCGATTCGCTCCATGGGGCTGTGTCGGCAAGTTTTACCGGCTCGATGGCGTCTTCCATCATGTCGAACAGGCCGCCCTGGTTGGCGTTGGCGGCTTTTTGTTCGGCGTTGTCCATTGCCAGGTCGATGTTGGCGATGAGTTTGGCGCGGTTGGGTTCGATGCTGTCGAACGCGCCGCCGCGTATCAGGGCTTCGAGGGTGCGGCGGTTTATGTGTTCTTTGCCGACGCGTTCGCAAAAATCGAGCAGCCCCGTGAATTTCCCGCCAGATTTGCGGGCGGCGATGATGGATTCTACGGCGGCTTCGCCCGTGCCTTTGATTGCGCCGAGGGCGTAGCGGATTTGTTTGCCGCCGCAGGGGACGAAGCGGTAGGACGATTCGTTGATGTCGGGCGGCAGAAACCCGATGCCGTTGGCGCGGCAGTCGTCGTAAAAAAGTTTGAGCTGGTCGGTGTTGTCGAGTTCGGACGACATGGTGGCGGCCATAAACTCGGCCGGATAATGGGCTTTGAGCCAGGCCGTCTGATAGGAAATCAGCGCGTAGGCGGCGGCGTGGGATTTGTTGAAACCGTAGCCGGCGAATTTTTCCATGTAGTTGAAGATTTCGTCGGATTTTTCGCGCGGGATGCCTTGTTTGGCCGCACCTTCGGCGAAGATTTCGCGGTGTTTCACCATTTCTTCGGGCTTTTTCTTGCCCATGGCGCGGCGCAGCAGATCCGCGCCGCCGAGCGAGTAGCCGCCGATAATCTGCGCTGCCTGCATGACTTGTTCCTGATACACCATGATGCCGTAGGTCGGCTCCAGAACCGATTCGAGCAGCGGGTGGATGTATGCGAATTTTTCGCCTTTCATGCGGGCGACGAAGTCGGGAATGTTGTCCATCGGGCCGGGGCGGTAGAGCGATACGAAGGCGATCAGCTCTTCAAATTTGGTGGTGTGCGCCGTTTTCAGCATTTTTTTCATGCCGGTGGATTCAAACTGGAATACGGCGGTGGTGTTGGCGTCGCGGAAAATCTGGTAGGCGGCCTGGTCGTCGAGCGGGATTTTGCCCACGTCAACGATGTCGCCGGTGGTGTTTTTGATGTTGTCCTGCGCCATTTCGATGATGGTGAGGTTGCGCAGGCCCAAAAAGTCGAATTTCACCAAACCCACGTCTTCCACGTCGCCTTTGTCGTACATCGATACGGGCGAGGCGGACTCGTCAGCCTGGTAAACGGGGCTGTAATCGGAGATTTTTCCCGGCGCGATGAGTACGCCGCCCGCGTGCATACCCAAGCCGCGCGTGAGGTCTTCGAGTTTTTTCGCCAGCGTGATGAGTTCGCCGGCTTCTTCGGCTTCGATTAATTCCTGAATCTGCGGCTCGGCTTCCATCGCTTTGTCGAGGCTTAAAGGCTTGTTGGCTTCCAGCGGAATCAGCTTGGAGAGTTTGTCGCACAAATTGAACGGCAGTTCCAATACGCGCCCCACGTCGCGGATGACGGCCTTGGACGACATCGTGCCGAAGGTAACAATCTGGCTTACCGCTTCCGCGCCGTATTTGTCGCGTACATATTCAATCACGCGGCCGCGGTTGGACTGGCAGAAATCCACGTCGAAGTCGGGCATGGACACGCGCTCCGGATTTAAAAAACGTTCAAACAGCAGCGCGTATTTCAAAGGATCGAGATCGGTAATTTTTAGGGAATAGGCCACCAGCGAGCCTGCGCCCGAGCCGCGTCCGGGGCCGACGGGGCAGCCGTGTGTTTTCGCCCAGTTGATAAAGTCTTGTACGATAAGGAAATAGCCCGGAAACTTCATCTGAATGATGATGTTCAACTCAAAATCCAGCCGCGCCTGATATTCGGGCATTTTCGCCGCGCGTTCGGCTTCGTCGGGATAAAGCTGCGCCATGCGCTCCCGCAGGCCTTCGTTGGAGAGTTTGACCAGATAATCGTCGAGCGACAGGCCGTCGGGCGTGGGAAACAGCGGCAGGAAGTTTTTGCCCAAAGTGATGTGCAGATTGCAGCGTTTGGCGATTTCCACCGAGTTTTCCAAGGCTTCGGGCAAGTCGGCGAAACGTTCGAGCATGGTTTCGGGCGGGATGAAAAACTGGCCGCCTGTAAATTCGCGCGGACGTTTTTTGTCGGTGAGTACCCAGCCGCCGGCGATGCATACGCGTGCCTCGTGCGCATTGAAATCGCCCTCGCTCATAAACTGCGCCGGATGCGTCGCCACCACCGGCAACCCCAATTCTTCCGCCAGCTTTACGCTGCCCGATACCGATGTTTCCCATTCCGGCCGCTCGGGCAGGCGTTGCAGTTCCAGATAAAACGCATTCGGAAACCAAGCCGCATATTTCAAAGCCGCCGCGCGCGCCGTGTCTTCGCGGCCGTTTGCCAGATTCGCGCCCACCTCGCCCAAATGCGCACCCGAAAGGCAGATCAGGCCGCTGTTGTCGCCGTCTGCCAGCCATTCGGGCTTGAGTTCGGCAATGTGCGTGTTGCGGTCGCGGCCGACATAAGCGGCGGTCAAAAGCTCGCTCAAACGCAGATAGCCCGCCTCGTTGCGGATAACCAGCATCGCGCGGAAAGGCTTGTCGGGCGACTCGGGATTGCCGATGCGCACGTCCGCCGCACCGATGGGTTTGATGCCCGCGCTGCGGCAGGCTTTGTAGAATTTCACCAAACCAAACTCGTTCATCAAATCGCTGATGCCCAGCGCGGGCAGGCCGTATTCCTGCGCTTTTTTCACCACTTCTTTGATGCGCACCATGCCGTCGGTAATCGAAAATTCGGTGTGCAGGCGCAGGGGGATGTAGGCGGGGTCGGTCATGGCGGAATCCGGCAAAAAAACGAAAGTGCGGATTATAGCAGGCCGTCTGAAAACCGCGTTTTCAGACGGCCTGCTGTTTGTGCCGCCGTGCAGGGTGCCGTATACGGCGCGGCGGATGCGGTCTTGCTGAAATACGCGGTTTCCTTGCGGCGTTTCCTGACAACACAAGGAACGCGTGCGCCGCCTTTGGGCGGCATACGCTACTTTGGATTTGCTGTGGGCGGAAAACGAAAGGCCGTCTGAAAATGCGGTTTTCAGACGGCCTGTTGTTTGTGCCGCCGTGCAGGGCGTGTCGTTTACGATGCACACGGATGCGGTCTTGCGGAAAGCAGAAGGATTTCCTGCGGCATTCAGAAAACACGTGCGCCGCTTAGGCGGCACCCTACCCTAACCGCAGAGGCCGTCTGAAAAGCGGTTTTCAGACGGCCTTGCCCGCCCGCGCCGCCACTTCGGCCGCCAAAGCCTGATAGGCCAGCGTGCCTTTGGCCTTCGCGTCGTAGGCCAGCGCGGGCATACCGTGGCTGGGGGCTTCGGCCAGACGGATGTTGCGCGGGATGGTGGTGTCGAACAGCTTGCTGCCGAAATGGCGGGCAAGCTGTTCGCCCACTTCCACCGCCAGCCGGCTGCGTTTGTCGAACATAGTGCGCACGATGCCGAGGATGTCCAGCCCGGGGTTCACCGCCTGGCGGATTTTGCGCACGGTGGCCACTAAGTCGGAAATGCCTTCGAGGGCGTAGTATTCGCACACCATCGGCACAATCACGCCGTCGGCGGCCACCAGGCCGTTGAGCGTGAGCAGCGTGAGCGTGGGCGGGCAGTCGATGATGATGAAGTCGTAATCGTCCGCCACTTCGGCCAGGGCGTTTTTCAAACGCATTTCGCGGGCAATCTCCTGCACCAGCTCGATTTCCGCGCCGGCCAATGCGCGGTTGGCCGCCAGCACGCCGTAGCCGCCGCCCGGGCTGCGGCTGACGGCTTCGCCCACGGCCGCCTCGCCCAGCAAAACATGGTAAACGCCTTTGGCGATGGCGGTTTTGTCCACGCCGCTGCCGGTGGTGGCATTGCCCTGCGGGTCGAGATCGACCACCAGCACGCGCTGTCCGGCCGCCGCCAGCGAGGCGGCAAGGTTGACGGCGGTGGTGGTTTTGCCCACGCCGCCTTTCTGGTTGGCAACGGCGGTGATGTACGCGCTCATGACAGGTTTCCGTTCGGTTTGCAGGGGCGCGGATTGTACCGTTATTCGAGGCCGTCTGAAAACGGCCGGGCAGGTGCGGCACGGGCTTTTGCCCATGCCGCTGCGTAGTACGTGTGGCGCGGCCGCGCACGCGGTTTTGTCTCGGAAAGTGTGCAGATTCCTTGCGGCATTTTATTTATGCAAGGAACGCTTGCGCCGCCTTTGGGCGGCACACCCTACCGGATTGTTGTAGGGTGTGTGGCGCGGCCGCGCACGCGGTTTTGTTTTTTCAGACGGCCTCTGTCGGGAATCGCGGAACGCGTGTGTCGCCGGGGCGGCACACCCTGCTTTGAAAATCTGAGAGGGCCGGTAGCGCGGATTCTGTTTTGGATTCGTTACGGATGAAAAACGGCAGGCCGTCTGAAAACTAATTTTCAGACGGCCTCTTATCTTTGCGCACCGACAAATATGCAGACGGCCGCAGGCTAGGGCGCGTCGTTGTCTACGAAGGCGTGGCGTTGCTCGTGGTAGGCCTCTTCGGCCTCGCCCTGCCGCCAGTAGGGCACGGCGTAGCAGCGGGCGGGCGGCAGCCCCCAGTCTTGGCGTGCGATGGGGCGCAGGGCGGCAACGAGGGCGGCTTCGGCGGCAAACCAAACGTAGCAGTCGCCGCCTGCGGGGCGGGATTGGGACACGGCGGCGGCGATGGCGGGGTTTTGTCCGCTGCCGCCGAAAAAGGGCAGGATTTCAATGCCGGCCGGGCGGACAAGCTCGGGCAGGTCGGCGGCTTCGGGCAGCAGCAGCAGGACTTTGCCCCGCGCGGCGGGAGACTGCTGCGCGAGTTCTTCCAGCATGGCGGCGATGGCGGGCAGGGCGGTGAGGTCGCCCGCCATCAGGTATTCGGCGGCGGGCTTGAGCAGGGTGCCGCGTTTGGGGGCGGTGATGCCGACGGTTTGGCCGGGCGCGGCCTGCGCGGCGAAGGCGGCGGCGGGGCCGTTGTCGCCGTGGAGGACGAAATCCACGGTCAGGATGCGGGCTGCGCGGTCGAAACGGCGCACGGTGTAGGTGCGCGATATGGGTTTTTCAGACGGCCTGTCCCATTGCGGGCGGCCGTTGGCAAAACGGTCGGGCATTTTCGGCTCGCTTTGGCCGCTGTGCGGCAGCAGGAGCTTGAACGGCACACCCGCGCCGTCGCAGGGATAATCGGCCAGCTCGGGCGAGGTGAAGAAGATGCGGCGGGTGTGGCGGCCGACGGTTTCGGCGGAGAGGACGCGGACAAGGCGGGGGCGGGCGGCGTGGTTCATAGGGCGGTTTCCGTGGCGGGGAGGCTGTGGCGGGCAGGGTGTTTTTCAGACGGCCGCAGCAGATGGGGGCTGTGGCGCAGGGTGTATACCGCACTGTCGATAACAGGCTGCACGAAGGCGGAAAAGTCGGCTTCGGGCTCGCAAAACCAGATGCCGGCCAGGCCGTCGATAACGGTGTGCAGATAGAAAACGGCCAGGTCGGGATCGATGGCCTGCGGCAGCTCGCCGCGCTCCGTACAGCTTCGGATCAGACCTCGGAGCTGCTCTTCCCACAGGCCGATGTATTTTTTCTTCACATCGAATACGGCGCGGGTTTCTTCGGTGAACTCGCATTTGAGGTGGATGATGGTAAACAGCTTGCGGTGGGTGTCGTCATAGCGGATGCGGTCGAACATGCCGCAAAGCATACGGTGCAGCCCCTGCCCGTCGTGTTCCCCGAGGCCGTCTGAAAGCGAGGCGCGGCAGGCAAGAAAGATTTTTTCAAACAGGGCTTCAAACAGATCTTCCTTGTTTTTGAAATGCCAGTAGAGCGCACCGCGCGTTACGCCGGCATTGCGGGCGATGGCGGCCAGCGAGGTGCGGGCGACACCGTGTTCGAGAAAGGTGTCGAGGGCGGACTGCATAAGCTGCTCGCGGGTTTTCTGTGCTTCTTCTTTGGTTTTTCGCATGGCCTGTATCGTGAAACGTTATGTAATTGTAAAGATTAGGACGGCATTATATTTTTTAACTTTCTTACATTCAAGACTGTATGTATAATTCGCCCCGAATTTATTTGGTTTGCAGCATCCGACAGGCCGTCTGAACGTTTTCAGACGGCCTGCACAGGTTTGATTTTTTGCATTTTTGTTTGGTGTTTTTCAGAAAAAAAGGATAGCAATATGACACGCAGAACGTGGCATCTGGCGGCTTCGGCCGCAGCCGTATCGCTGGCTCTGGCAGCCTGCGGCGGACAGGGCGGCGCAGCCGCCGAAGGCGGACAAGGCGCGGCACAGGAAGGCGGCGCGGCCGCGCAGCAGCAGCCTCCCGCCCCTGCGGTGGAGGTGGTAACCGTGCAGCCGCAGGATGTCGCGCTCACGGTGGAGCTTCCCGGCCGCTTGGAAGCGGTGCGCTCCGCAGCCGTACGCCCGCAGGTGGGCGGCATTGTGAAACGCCGTCTGTTCCAGGAAGGTACGTTTGTGCGCGAAGGCCAGCCGCTCTACCAGCTTGAAGACGCAAGCTACACCGCCTCGCTGGAAAGCGCGCGCGCGCAGCTCGCTTCGGCCGAAGCCGCGCTGGCCAAAGCCAATGCCGATGTGTCGCGCTACCGCCCGCTGGTGGAGGCCGACGCAATCAGCAAGCAGGAATTTGATGCCGCAATCAGCGCGAAACGTTCCGCCGACGCATCGGTGAAAGCCGCCAAAGCCGCCATCCGCTCGGCGCAGATCAATGTGAACTATTCCCGCGTGAGCGCACCGATTTCCGGCTTTATCGGCCAGTCGAACGTGTCCGAAGGCGCGCTGGTGTCCTCGGGCGACGCAACTGCGATGGCCACCATCACGCAGACCGATCCGATGTATGCCAACGTTACCCAGTCGGCCGTGGAAATCATGAAGCTGCGCCGCCAAATCAGCGAAGGCAAGATGGCGGCGGCAAACGGCCGCATCGAAGTGGACATTCTGCTGGAAGACGGCTCCGCCTATGCCCACAAAGGGCAGCTTATGTTTGCCGACCCCACGGTGAGCGAAACCACGGGGCAGGTGAAGCTGCGCGTGGTGGTGCCCAATCCCGAAAACGTGCTGCTGCCCAACCTGTATGTCCGCGCGGTGATGAGCCAGTCGGCCGTGCCCAATGCCTTTGTCGTGCCGCAGCAGGCGGTTACGCGCGGTGCCAAAGATACGGTGATGGTGGTGAATGCGCAGAGCGAACTCGAGCCGCGCGTGGTAAGCGTGGCCGCGCAGCAGGGCGGCAACTGGATTGTTTCAGACGGCCTCAAAGCGGGCGACCGCGTGGTGGTGGCCGGTACGACCATCGCCGCCATGATGGGGGCGCAAACCGGCTCGAAAAAAGTTGCGCCCAAAGAATGGGTGAGGCCGTCTGAAAACGCCGCCGCACCCGCCGCTGCCGCACAGGCGGCGGAACAGAACGCCTCCGCGCCGCAGCAGGCCGCTTCCGCCGCGCAGCCCGGCGTTCAGACGGCCTCCGAAGCGGGCTCCGCATCTGCCGCCTCCGCCGCCAAATAAGGAAATCCGCACATGGCTAAGTTTTTTATCGACCGCCCCATTTTCGCGTGGGTAATCGCGATATTCGTCATTCTGGCGGGCATTATCGGCATCAACAACCTGCCGGTGTCGCAGTATCCGAGCGTGGGTGCGCCCACCATCAGCCTCTCCGCCGCCTATCCGGGCGCGTCGGCGCAGGTGATGGAAGACAGCGTGCTGTCCGTGATCGAGCGCAATATGAACGGCGTGGAAGGTTTGGACTATATGTCCACCGATGCCGACAGCAGCGGCTCCGGTTCGGTTACGCTGACGTTTACGCCGGAAACCGACGAGAATTTCGCCCAAGTCGAAGTGCAGAACAAGCTCTCGGAAGTATTGTCGCAACTGCCGGCCACAGTGCAGCAAAACGGCGTAACCGTGTCCAAATCGCGCTCCAACTTCCTGATGGTACTCATGATGTCGTCCGAAAGCATGAGCACCGAGGAAATCGCCGACTATGTCGAGCGCAACATCAAACCCGAAATCCAGCGCGTCGAAGGCGTAGGCGCGGCGCGTATCTTCGGTTCGCAACGGGCGATGCGCGTGTGGATCGATCCGAAAAAGCTGCAAAACTACAATCTCTCTGTAGCCGAAGTGAACGCGGCGATTTCGGCGCAAAACGTGCAGATTTCCGCCGGTTCGATCGGCGATCTCCCCAACGTGGCCGGCCAAACCATTTTCGCCACCATCTCCGCCGAAGGCCAGCTCTCCACCGCCGAGCAGTTTGGCAACATCATCGTGCGCGCCAACACCAACGGCTCCAACGTGTACCTGAAAGACGTGGCCAAAATCGAGTTGGGCAGCCAAGACTACTCCACCGCCACCAAACTCAAAGGCAAGCCTGCCGTGGGCATGGCCGTGATGCTGTCGAACAAGGGCAATGCGATGGCCACTGCCACCGCCGTGCGGGCGCGTATGGACGAACTCAAACGCTTCTTCCCTGCCGGTATGGAATGGAGCGCACCCTACGACTCCTCGAAATTCGTATCCATCTCGATTGAAAAAGTGGTGCACACGCTGCTTGAGGCGATTGTGCTGGTGTTTATCGTGATGTATTTGTTCCTGCAAAACTTCCGCTACACGCTGATTCCCACCATCGTCGTGCCGATTTCGCTGCTGGGCGCGTTTGCCTGCCTGCAATATCTGGGTATGTCGATCAACGTATTGACCATGTTTGCCATGGTATTGGTGATCGGTATTGTGGTGGACGACGCGATTGTGGTGGTGGAAAACGTCGAACGCATCATGTCTGAAGAAGGGCTGCCGCCCAAAGAAGCCACCAAAAAAGCCATGTCGCAGATTTCCGGCGCGGTCATCGGCATTACCGCCGTATTGGTGTCCGTGTTTGTGCCGCTGCTGTTTTTCTCGGGCGCACAGGGCAAAATCTTTACCCAGTTTGCCGCCACCATGGCGATTGCCATCGGCTTCTCCGCCTTCTTCGCCCTCTCGCTCACGCCCGCATTGTGCGCCACGCTGCTCAAGCCGATTCCCAAAGGCCACCATGTCGAGAAAAAAGGCTTTTTCGGCTGGTTTAACCGCACATTCAGCAAAGGCACGCACGGCTACGAAGGCTGGGTGGCCAAGCTGATGAAACGCGGGGCGCCGATGATTGCGGTGTATCTGGCACTGGCCGGCGTGGCCGGTCTGCTCTACCGCAACATCCCCACATCTTTCCTGCCGCAGGAAGACCAGGGCAGCCTGATGATGATGGTGCAGCTCCCCGCAGGCGCCACCAAAGAGCGCACCGACGAAACCATGAAAGTGGTGGACGGCGTGTTGCAAAACATGCCCGAAGTCGATACCTACCTTACCGTATCGGGCTTTAGCTTTGCCGGCTCGGGCCAGAACATGGGCTTCGGCTTTATCACGCTGAAAGACTGGGCAGAGCGCAGCGATCCGGCCAGCGGCTCCGCCGCCGTGGCGGGCAAAATCACCGGCGCGCTGATGGGCAGCGTCAAAGACGGCTTCGCCCTCGCCATCAACCCGCCCGCCATCAGGGAGTTGGGTTCGAGTTCGGGCTTCGAAATGTATCTGCAAGACCGCAACAACAGCGGCCACGCCGCCCTGTTGGCCAAGCGCAACGAGCTGATCGGCAAAATGCGCCAAAGCCCGATGTTTGACGCATCCAACGTGCGCGCCTCCGGCCTGGAAGACGCGCCGCAGCTCAAGCTCGAAATCGACCGCGCCGCAGCCGCCGCGCAGGGCATCGACTTCTCCGCCGTGCGCACCGTGTTAGCCACTGCGTTGAGTTCTTCGTATATCAACGACTTCCCCAACAACGGCCGCTTGCAGCGCGTAATCGTGCAGGCCGATGCGGCTTCGCGTATGCAGCCCGAAGACATCCTCGCGCTGACCGTGCCCAATTCATCGGGCGCAGCCGTACCGCTTTCTACTTTCGTGAGCGCGAAATGGGAAAACGGTATGCAGCAGAGCATACGTTTCAACGGCTATCCGGCGATGAAAATCGAAGGCGCGGCCGCCACGGGCTACTCCACCGGCCAGGTCATGGCCGAAGCGCAGCGCATGGTCAACGAACTCGAAGGCGGCTACAGCCTCGAATGGGCGGGACAATCGCGCGAAGAAGTCAAAGGCGGCTCGCAAACCTATCTGGTTTACGGCCTGGCCATTCTCGCCGTGTTCCTCGTGTTGGCTGCGCTGTATGAAAGCTGGTCGATTCCGCTGGCCGTCATCCTTGTTGTGCCGCTGGGCTTCCTCGGCATCGTGTTGGGCGTAACCGGCCGCAACGGCTTCCTGGCCCTCTTCGGCGTGCCGCCGCAGTATCTCAACGACATCTACTTCAAGGTCGGCATGATTACCGTGATCGGTTTGAGCGCGAAAAACGCCATTCTGATTATCGAGTTTGCCAAAGACCTGCAAGAACAGGGCATGGACGCGGTAAAAGCCGCCTTACAGGCCGCCCACCTGCGCTTCCGCCCGATTCTCATGACCTCCTTCGCCTTTATCCTGGGCGTGGTGCCGCTGTTTTTCGCCTCCGGCGCAAGCTCGGCCAGCCAGAGGGCCATCGGCACCACCGTGCTTTCGGGTATGCTGGTCGGCACCATCCTGTCGGTGTTCCTCGTGCCGCTGTTCTATGTATTCGTGCGCAAACTCTTCAAAGGCAAAACGCCGCACGCAGAGCCGCCGCACGAAACGCAAACCGGCCGCACCGCCTAAACGACGGCATCTTTCAGACGGCCTCTGTGCAGCAGAACAGGCCGTCTGAAAACCATCAAGGAAACAGATTATGAAAAAACAGACTACATTCCCCCTTGGCGCAATCGCCGCCGCCCTCCTCCTGTCGGCCTGCACCATGATTCCCAAATACAGCGAGCCGAAAGTTGCCGTACCCGAAACCTTCGGCTACGACAAAGCGCAAAGCGGCATCCGCGCCGCCGACCTCGGTTGGCAGGACTACTTCGCCGACCCGCGCCTGCACCGCCTGATCGAAACCGCGCTCGAGCGCAACACCGACCTGCGCACCGCCGCCCTCAACGCCGAAGCCATGCGCGAACAATACCGCATCAGCCGCGCCGCCCTCTTCCCTTCTCTGGGCGCAACCGGCAGCGGCACCCGCCAGCGTAGCGCAGGCGATCTCAACGGCACGGGACGCGGAGTCATCTCCGAATCGTACAGCGTCGGCCTCGGCGTATCCGCCTACGAACTCGACCTCTTCGGCAAAGCCCGCAGCAACAAACAGGCCGCCCTCGAAGGCTACTTCAACAGCACCGCCGCCCGCGACTCCGCCCACCTCGCCATCGTTGCCGCCGTAGCCAAAGCCTACTTCAACCAGCGTTATGCCGAAGAAGCCATGGCACTGGCGCAGAAAGTGCTCAAAAGCCGCGAGCAGACCTACCGCCTCAGCCAAATCAAACACAAAGCCGGCGTGATTTCCGCCGTGGACCTGCGCCAGCAGGAAGCCCTGATCGAAGCGGCCAAAGCCTCCTACGAATCCGCCGTGCAAAGCCGCGAGCAGGCGCGCAACGCCATAGCCGTCCTCATCAACCGGCCCATACCCGACGATCTGCCCGCAGGCCTGCCGCTGGACAAACAGTTTGCCGTTTCCCGCCTGCCCGCCGGCCTCACCTCCGAAGTGCTGCTCAACCGCCCCGACATCCGCGCCGCCGAACACGCCCTCAAACAGGCCGATGCCAACATCGGCGCGGCCCGCGCCGCCTTCTTTCCCAGCATCAGCCTCACCGGCAGCGTCGGCACCGCCTCCAACGAGCTGAACAACCTCTTCAAAGCAGGCAACGGCACCTGGGCATTCGCCCCCAGCATCAACATCCCCATCTTCACATGGGGCAGCCTCAAAGGCAGCCTCAACGCCGCCAAAATCCGCAAAGAAATACAGGTTGTCAATTACGAAGCCGCCGTACAGGGCGCGTTCCGCGACGTATCCGACGCACTCGTCGCCCGCGAACAGCTCGACAAAACCTATCAGGCCAACGCGCGGCAGAGCAAAGCCTACGCCGACCAGCTCCGCCTGATCAGCCTGCGCTACAAACACGGCGTGTCCAGCGCGCTCGACCTGCTCGATGCCGAACGCAGCAGCTACTCCGCCGACACCGCCCTGCTCGCCAACCAACTCACCCGCCTCGAAAACATGGCCGACCTCTACAAAGCCCTCGGCGGCGGCATGAAACGGCACACCGCCGAATCCGCAGCGCAGGCCAACTGAGGCCGTCTGAAAAACGGCTGCGCCAAAATGCAGCCGCGCAGACACAAAAAGGCCGTCTGAAAACCCGTTTGAAGGTTTTCAGACGGCCTGATGCTTCTTATGCCGTCCCGCTGCCGCCGTGCAGGGTATGCCGCCCAAGCGGCGCACGCATTTTCGTGCTGCAACGCAATGCCGTAACAAAGCTGCGTACGTTCCAAGAAACAAAAACCGCGCGCGTGGCTTACGCCACACCCTGCGCAGCAGCATTAAAAGCCGTCTGAATGCCCGCAAAACCCGTTTTCAGACGGCCTGCCGTTTCATCATACGACCTGCAAACCTACCGTAGGGTGTGTGGCGCAGCCACGCACGCGTTCTTTGCTTCATTATTCCCTGGATTTTCAGAATGGCTTGAAAACACAAAGAGGCCGTCTGAAAACCTTCAAACGGGTTTTCAGACGGCCTTCCGGCTATTGCCCCGCCTGTTTTCAGCCAAACAAACGCCCCGCCCTGCCCCGCAGCCCTGTTTTGCCGCCGCACTCCGTGCCGCACCACATTTTCGGTTTTTCCAACGGCACCGCCGGCTCAATCCTCCCTGACAAACGGATAAAACGGCCTGCCCCAATCATCATCCGGATGCTGCTGCATAATGTGCAGCAACGCCGGAATCAGGCTGTCCAAGATATTGCAGGCATCCCGAAGCTGGCTGCGGTTGGCCGAACTGCCACATGTCGCGCCGCCGTGGACAAGCTGGTTGCGCAGCGTATAAAGACGGTCAAACAGCACCGTGAGCACGGTATCCGTATCCTGCGCCGCCAACGCGGCATGTGCCTTTTTCTTTGCCCGTGCAAAGCCGTCCAGCCATGCGCTTTCGCTGATTTTGCCGTTGTGGAAATCCCAAAACGGCTGGAAAGTGTAGCGGTTGTCCAGCAGCGTGCGGATGCTGCCCGAAAACGTCTGCCACACCAGCTTGTACAGCAGCTTTTCCGTGTCCAAACGGCACACCGTCTGCAAAAACTGTCTGAAATCGCTGCGCTCCGCCGACATCGTGCGCCCGTCGATTTCCTTGGCATAGGCGGCATTGAAAGCAATCCACAGCGCGATAAAACGGAAATCAAGGCGTTCGGGCTGTTTTTCAGACGGCCTTTGAGCCTCTGCCGCAGATTTGAGCCAACTGATCGCACGGTGGATACGCAGGCGGAAAGGGTCGGGGTAGGCGGCGCGGTGTTGGTGGTAGCAGGTGTCGATCGTTTGCAAATCCATGACTCTGCCTTAGATTAAAGGTTGATATAAAAGATAAACGGTGTATTTGGATTGTGGCGTTTTTTTGCTTTTTTGTAAAGGTGTTTGCATATCGCTTGCGATCGGCAAAAAAGCCGTACCCGGCAGAGTTGCCCGATACGGCTTTTTTAGTTGCACGGATGCGTTTTCAGACGGCCTGCGCCATGTCCTGCGGCAGACTGCGCTATGCCGCGCGGTCGCGCAGGAATTGCAGCAGCAGGGCGACGGGGCGGCCGGTCGCGCCTTTTTCTTTGCCGGATTTCCATGCCGTGCCGGCAATGTCCAAATGCGCCCAGGGGTGGCTTTCGGTAAAGTGGGACAGGAAGGCGGCGGCGGTGATGGTGCCGGCGGCGCGGCCGCCGATGTTTTGCAGGTCGGCGAAATTGGATTTGAGCTGTTCCTTATATTCGGGGAACAGGGGAAGCTGCCAGATTTTGTCGCCGCTTGTGCGCGAGGCGGCGAGAAGCTGGTCGGCGAGCTGCTGGTTGTTGGACATGAGGCCGCTGGCGGCGTGGCCGAGGGCGATGATGCACGCGCCGGTCAGGGTGGCGGCATCAATCAGGGCGGCGGGGCGGAATTGTCCGGCGTAGGTCAGCGCGTCGCAGAGGATGAGGCGGCCTTCGGCATCGGTGTTGAGGATTTCGATGGTAGTGCCGTCCATGGCGGTTACGATGTCGCCGGGTTTGCTCGCGCCCGCGTCGGGCATGTTTTCGCAGGTGGGGACGACGGCAACAATATTGAGCGGCAGGCGGGCTTTGGCAGCGGCGGCAAATGCACCGATTACGCTTGCCGCGCCGCCCATATCGTATTTCATTTCGTCCATGGCTTCGCCGGGCTTGAGGGAGATGCCGCCCGAATCGAAGGTGATGCCTTTGCCGACGAGGACGACGGGGGCTTCGTCGGGATCGGACGCGCCGTTCCAGCGCAGCTCGATGAGGAAAGGGTTTTGCACGCTGCCTTTGGCTACCGACCAGAATGCGCCCATGCGTTCGCGGATGTAGTCTTTGTCGAGAATGGTGGCGGCGGCACCGAATTTTTCCGCTTCGGCGCGGGCGGTGTCGGCGAGGTATTGCGGGGTGCAGACGTTGGGGGCGGTGTTGCCGAGGTCTTTGCAGAGGTTGATGCCGTAGAGTGTGGCTTCGGCATCGGTTAAGGCCGTCTGAACGGCGGCTTCGTATCCTGTGTAAAAGGCGGCGCGTTGCAGGCGGGCGGGCTTGGCTTCTTTTTTGAAACGGTCGAAACGGTAAACCGCCGCACCGAGGGCGATAACGAACACTTCGGCAGCCAGGGCGGCGGCGTTTTCGTCGGATGCGGGCAGCACGATGGCAAGGCTTTGCTGCTTCTGCGCCCAGGCGGCGGCTTCGGCGGCGGCCTTTTCGAGGCTTTCGCGCTCGAAGCCTGCCGGACGGCATACGGCCACGGGGCGCAGCGTGCCGCCGGATACGGTTTGCGCGGCGGCGAAGGTGTCGCCCTCGTCCAAAGAAGCGAGCAGCAGGGCGGCGGCTTCATCGGCCGGCGGCTGTGTGCCTGCGGCGGCAAGGTAGAGCACCGCACCCTCGGGATGCGGCTGCAAAGCGGCGGCTTTTGTGATAAATTCCATTTTCCTAATTTCCTGTCGGCTGTTGTAAACAGCGCGGGATTGTACCCCATCATGCGGCATCTGTTTGCAGTCTCTGCCCTATCCGGCAAGGCGCATACGGCAGCCGCACACCGACCCACAGGCCGTCTGAAAACGCCGCCGTGCCTTTTCAGACGGCCTTTGCCGATAATGCGCTTATGATCTACCGCCAGAATTTCATCAAAGAACTCACTTACACCGCCGCCGGCATTTTCGCCGTGATACTGGCGGTGCTGGTGTCCACACAGGCCGTAAACCTGCTCGGCCGCGCCGCCGACGGGCGGGTGGCGGCGGATGCCGTTGCCGCCCTCATCGGCTTTTGGACGCTGGGCATGACCCCGCTGCTGCTGGTGCTCACCGCCTATATTTCCGTGCTCACCGTGCTGACCCGCTTTTGGCGCGACAGCGAAATGGCCGTATGGCTCTCCTGCGGCCTGTCGCTGCGGCAGTGGCTGCGTCCCGTCCTTGCCTTTGCCCTGCCCTTTGCCGCGCTGGTGGCGGCCATGCAGCTTGCCGTGTTGCCGTGGGCGGAGCTGCGCAGCCGCGAGTTTGCCGAGCTGCTGAAACAAAAACAGGAGCTTTCGCTGGTGGAGGCGGGCGAATTCCGCACGCTGGGCAAACGCAACGGCCGCGTGTATTTCGTCGAAACCTTTGACACCGAATCGGGCGTGATGAAAAACCTTTTCCTGCGCGAGCAGGACGAAAAAGGCCGCGAAAACGTCGTGTTCGCCAAAGAAGGCCGCTTCGCCCTCACCGACCACCGCCGCACGCTCGAGCTGACGCAGGGCTACCGTTACAGCGGCATCCCCGGCGAAGCCGACTACAACCGCGTCGGCTTCGAACATCTGAGCCTCGTCATCAGCACCACGCCGAAAATCGTCAATCCCATCGACCACCGCCGCACCATCCCCACCGCCCGCCTCATCGGCAGCGATAACCCGCAATACCGCGCCGAACTCATGTGGCGCATCAGCCTGCCGCTGGCCGCCGTCATCCTCGCCATCCTCGCCGTGCCGCTCTCCTATTTCAACCCGCGCACCGGCCACACCTACAACATCCTGTTTGCCATCGGCTTTTTCCTTGTTTACCAAAACGGCCTCACCCTGCTGCGCAACGCCGTGGAAAACGGAAAAATCGGCTTTTGGGCGGGCTTTCTGCCGCTGCACATCCTGATGTTCGCCGCCGCCCTCATCCTCCTGCGCGTGCGCACCATGCCCGCGCAACCCTTCGGCAACGCCCTCAAAGCCGCATTGAAAGGCGGTAAAGCATGAACACCATCCCGCGCTACCTCATCCGCCAGCTCAGCGTCATGAGCCTCTACGCCATGTTTGCCCTGCTGGCCCTATACAGCTTTTTCGACATCGTCGCCGAAGCCGGCGGCATCGGCGAAGGCAGCTACACCGCAGGCAAAATGGCACAGTACGTCCTGCTGCA
The DNA here is from genome assembly GCF_900451175.1 of Kingella potus. Lineage (NCBI taxonomy): Bacteria > Pseudomonadati > Pseudomonadota > Betaproteobacteria > Neisseriales > Neisseriaceae > Kingella > Kingella potus. The sequence continues at coordinate 585,925 of NZ_UGJJ01000002.1, read as the reverse complement.
AATCCCCGACCACGCCTACCAGCTCATGCCGCTGGCCGTCCTCATCGGCAGCCTGCTCGCCCTCGGCCGCCTTGCCGCCAACAGCGAGCTGACCGTCATCAAAACCAGCGGCATGACCACCGCCGGCCTGCTGGCCGTGTTCTTCGGCTTCGGCCTGATTTTCGCCACCGCCACCGCCCTGCTCGGCGAACTCGCCGCCCCCGCCGCCAACCGCTACGCCGAAAACCTCAAAACCACCGCCAAAAACGGCAGAATCAGCACCGGCGCGGAAGGCTTGTGGATCAAAGAACAAGGCAGCATCGTCAACGTGCGCGAAATGCTGCCCGACCAAACCCTGCGCGGCATCAAAGCCTTCCGCCACGATGCAGACTTCCGGCTGACTGAAAGCTGGCAGGCCGAGTCCGCCGCCGTGGCCGCCGACGGAAGCTGGCAGCTTGAAAACGTCCGCCGCAGCATACTCGGCAGCGACAGCGTGCGTACCGAACAGCACGCGCGCGAAACCTGGCACGCGGGCATCCGCAGCGGCCTGCTCGACGTACTGCTCGTCAGCCCCGACCAAATGTCGCTGACCGCCCTCACCGCCTACATTACCCATCTCGAAGAAAACCGCCAGAAAACCGACCTCTACCGCATCGAATGGTGGCGCAAACTCATGTACCCCGCCGCCACGGTCGTCATGGCCTTCGTCGCCTTCGCCTTTACCCCCCAATCCTCGCGCCAGGGCAACACCGGCCTGAAACTGTTTGGCGGCATCTGCCTCGGCCTCGCCTTCCACTTCGCCGGCCGCCTGTTCGGCTTCACCAGCCGCCTCTACGGCATCCCCCCCTTCCTTGCCGCCGTGCTGCCCACCCTCCTGTTCGCCGCGTGGGCGGTGTGGCTGATACGCAGGCACGAAGCCCGCTGAAGCGCAGCGTAAACAGGCCGTCTGAAAATCCGCAAAACGGGTTTTCAGACGGCCTCTGCCGTTCAAGCAGGGTGTGTTGCCACAGCGACGCACGCGGTTGCGGATGTCTGCACGATGGAATGGCGAACATCCCCGAATCGTCCCCGCATCCGTCAGCCCCGCGTTTATCCGCCGGCGGGACAGCGGCGGTTTCGCCAAAGTTTGCAAAAGACAAATCCATAAAGGGTAAAAAACACGTGCGCCGCTTGGACGGCACACCCTACATGATTGGCTGCACGGAGACATACATCAAACCAAAAGGCCGTCTGAAAATCCGTTTTGACGGTTTTCAGACGGCCTCTTTCTTATCCCAAACCAGAGAACGTATGCGCCGCTTGGGCGGCACACCCTACTCGGCAAACCGCGCTAATCGCATCAGGCGATGAGCAGGAAAAATAAGATTAGGTTTATTCAGGACTATTTATTTAATCTCAGGTCCGGCCTCTATGTGCTTACGCCCCGCCTAAACTCTTCCCCGCGCCACCGCCCAATCCGCCGCGCCCACCAGCAAATCCCAGTCGCCCACGCGCAGCGGGCTTTCTGTTTCAGGCTGGCTTGTGAGCCGGTCGCATACGGTTTGCCAATAGTATCCGTCCGACTGTGCTGTTTCGCAGGGGGGTGCGGTGTGGTTTTGCCGCACGCGTATTGTTGCGCCTGTGTTTGCGCCGTGTTCCAGCAGCAGCCATACGCTGCCTTCTGCGGTGCAGCGGTGTTCGTTTTGGTATTCGTAACACCAGCCCACCGCTGCCTGTCCGCCTGCGTCCAATGCTAGGGCGGCGGCGAGCAGCGGGTAGTAGGGTTGCTGTTTGCCAGTGGGGATGAATACGGTAGCGCCGCTGCTGGCAAGGCTTTGCGCGGCGTGGAAAGCGGGAGCGTTGTGCAGGTTGGCGATGAAATCAAAGGGCATGGCGGCGTGGTTGAACACGTTGTCCGCCATTTTTGCAAACACGCCGGGCGATGAAAACGGGGCGGCGGTATAGACGGCGCAGTCGGGTGCGATGGGGCGGTTTTGTTTGAGCAGGTGTGCGCCGAGCGCGGCGATAAGGCTCAGGCGGCTGAAACGGCGCGGGTCTATGCCGCTTTGCTGTTGCAGCGCGGCTTTGAGCTGTTTGGCGGGTGTTGCCGCATCGGTGTCCAAACGGGCGGCGGCGGTGATGCGGATGTTTAAGTCTAGGATGTCCATTGCCAGATGCTTGCGGTGTTGCTGCCGCCGAAGCCGAAATGGTGGGCAAGGCAGTAGAGATGGTTGGAAAGGGGAATGCTGCGCCCGTGTATATCGGTGAGCGTGCGGCGGCGGAGTGCTTCGGCGAGCAGGGCGGTTTCCAGCGCGGCACTTGCGCCCAGGGTGTGCCCGATTTGCGGTTTGAATGCGACCAGCGGGGGCGGTGTGCCGAATACGTCGTTTAACGCGGCAAGCTCGGCGGCATCGGTGTCTGCGGTGCCGATGCCGTGGGTTTTGACTAGGGCGATGCGGCTTGGGGCAAGGTCGGCTTGTTGTAGTACGCGGCGAATCAGTCGGGCTTGGGTTTCGGCATGGCTTTGCACCAGATGGCTGCCTGTGTTGGCGGCGGTGGCGATGAGTTTCAGGCTGCCTTTGCGGGGCGGGGCATCGGCTGATAGGGCCAATGCGGCTGCGCCTTCGCCCAATATCAAGCCGTTGCCGTGGAAAGGCTGGTATTGCTGGGCAAACAGTCCCAAGCTGTGGAAATGCAGCAGCGTGAGGCGGTTTAGGTTTTCTATGCCCAGCACAAAGGCGCGTGCTGCCAAGTCGTGCGACAGGAGGCGGTGTGCCTGCATCAGGGCATGGGCGGAGGAGGTGCAGGCGGTGGCGGTGTTGAAGATGCTGCGGTTGCCGCTGCGTTGGGCAAGGTCGCCGGCGAGATAGAGCAGGTGGTTTTCTAGGTGGGGAATGTGGGCGGCGCGGCGGTTTTCGTATTCGGAGATGAGATAGGTGCTGGACGCGACAAACACGGGCGCGCGGTGCCAGCTTTCAGGCTGCCAGCCTGCCTGTTCGGCGGCGCGGCGCAAGTGCTGTTCGGCGGCATCGGCAATTTCGCTGCGGGAAAGGCTGTCGGCGGCAAAGGCGCGGTAGTATGGGGCTTGGTGGGTTTGCCCGAGAAAGGCGAAATCTATGGTTTCAGGCTGCTTTGATGCGCGTTGCGTGTGGCCGGCACACGTTGCCGCTGCGCCGCACAGCCAAGTCATGCGCCGTGTTCCGTGCGGACAAACGCCGCCAAATCGCGCACGCACATCATGTGTTTGCGTACCATGCGGTCGCCCTGCAAACGCACGCGAAAATGCTGCTGCAATGCCACGCTGATTTGCAGCGCGTCCAGCGAATCCAAGCCGATGGGGCTTTGGTCGCCAAACAGCGGGAGGCCGTCTGAAAAATCGGATAGCGCTATCGCATCGGTTTTATCGGCTTCTTGCAGGATGAGTTTTTTTAATTCGGTTTCCAAGGCTTCGGGGGCGAGGGTGAAGGTGTAGGGCATGGGGGGCTTTCGTGGGGTGTGTTGTGTGCTTGGGCAGCCTGAAAAAGGGGGCGGTTAAAGCGTTACGTTGAACCAGCCTGTTTCGGTTTGATAGCCGTATTTCACTTCGTCCAGCCGCCAGCCGTTTTCTTCCAGCCGAAAACCAAAGCGGTTTTTCTTTGCCGGCGTGCCTGTATAGTAAAACTCAACCGTCATCTTTTTCGCGCTTTTTACAATCAATTCGGCGCGGCAGGGCAGGTCAATATAATGGTATCGGGCGGGCCAGCCGAAAGACTGTGCAATGCCTTTTTGCAGCTGCTGCTGAAACAGGCTTGCGCTTGCCCATTGGCGAACCAGCGCGGTTTTTTGTTCGGCAAAATCGCGCCAAATGGCTTTGTCTTCATCGTTGGTTTGGTGGGTGGGCAAGCCGTTGGCGGTTTTTTGGTTTTGCGATGCTTTGTGCCTGTCGTGCGCTTCGGTTTCCAAGCGGTTGAGCTCGGCGAGAAAACCGCAAAATTGGTAGAAAAAATCAATGTGTGCTTGGGTGAGCACTTTTTCGCGCGATTGTTGGGTGTTCAGTTCAATATTGCTGTATTGCATTGTTTTCCCTTTGTTTATGTTTTCAGGCTGCCTGAAAGGGGGTAGGTTGCCAAATTCATTTGTGCGCTGTCAGATGGGCAGGCAGCCTGAAACGCCAAACCATAATCGCAAAACCGCAGGCTCAAAACCTTACCTGCGTTCGCAACTGCCGCCGATAAACCAGCACCGCCGCCGCCAGCGTCAGCACCGCAAAGCCTGCCAGCAGCGCGAGATACGGCATGATGCCGTGCAGGCCGCTGCGGTTGAGCAGCAATGCCTGAAACGCTTTCAAGCCCCATGCCATCGGCGACACCCAAGTGAGCTGCTGCATGGTTTCCGGCATCACATGGGCAGGCACCATAATGCCGCCGAGTGCCGCCATCAGGATAATGCCGCCGCCGCCCAGCACCACCGCGTGTTCGGTGGATTTGGCGCACACGCTAATCAGCAGCGCGTAGCCGAGCGCGGCGGCGGACACGGCGGCGGCAAGCAGCGCGTAGGGCGCAAGGCTGCCGTTCAATACCAGCGCGCTCACGCCGATTTCGGGCAGCAGATAACGCCCGAGCAGCAACATGCCTGCAAACTGCAACTGGTTAATCAGGAAATACGGCACCAGCTTTGCCGCAATCAGCCCCGTTGCGCTGGCACGCGCCAGCCGCAGGCGCGTAATCGTGTTGGTCTGCCGCTCCAAAGCCATCACGTTGGACAGCGGTATCATGATGAAAAACATCCCGAAAATCAGCCATGCCGGTACGCTGTGCTGCACCGCGTTGGGCTTGGCGACCGCGCCGCTGCCCGCGCTCAAATAATGCTCTTCCAGCATCGGGCGGTTGAGAAACGCGCTCACCGCGTTCAGCTGCTCGGCGTTTTTCTCGTCTATCTTTTTCTGGATTTCTTGGCGCACGGCAGGCGGCAGTTTTTTATTGTCAATCGTGATGCCGCTGCCGTCAAAATAAGCGTTGATGCGCGTTTCGGTGTAATGCTGGCGCAGCACGCCTTTTACCGCCGCCAGCCACGAAGGCTCGGTGTCGGGCGCAACGTAAATCTGCAAAGGCTTGCTGTCGGCAAGGCTTTCGGCAAGGCGGTTGGGATTGTGCAGCACCAGTTGGAAGCGTTTTTCGTGCAGCCCGTTTTGCGCTTCGGCGAGTTTTTCAGACGGCATGGTGCTGACCTGCATGGCTTCTTTTGCCAGCGCGGCGGCAAGCTGCGTGTTGATTTTGTCGCCTGCCGCGCCCACCAGCGCAATGCGGCTGCCTTGGTGCGGGTCGGCATCGCGGCTCAACGCCAGCGACATAATCAGCATGAAGGTAATCGGCATCACAAACAAAACCGCCAAGCCGTGCAGGTCGCGGCCGAGCAGTTTCAATTCTTTAACCAGCGAGGCGGCAATCATGGCTGCTCCGTTTCTCGGCGCAAAAAGTCCAAATAAAACGCTTCCAGCGAGCCGTGCCCCTGCTGGAAATAGCGGATGCGCGTGCCGCTGTTTTGCAGGGCGGCATACACCGCCGCCGCGTTTTGCGCCGTTTCCATCATGCCGTGTTTGTCTAAGGGTGCGGCTTCCAGCGCGGCTAGGGCTTCGGGCGGCAGGGGCGGCTCGGTCATAAAGCGCACCGTTTGCGCCTGCGTGTCCAACAGCGTGTTCAGGCTGCCGTGGTACACCAGATGCCCGTGTTGCAGCAGCGCGATTTTGCTGCAAAGCTGCTCGATTTCGGGCAGGTAGTGCGAGGTGTACACCACCGTTACCCCCTGCTGCGTCAAATCCGCCACGCTGTCCAAAATAAAGCGGCGCGACTGGGGGTCTATGCCCACGGTAATTTCGTCTAAAAACACAAGCTGCGGCGCATTCACCAGCCCGATGGCGAAATTCAGACGGCGTTTCAAGCCGCCCGAAAGATGCTTGGCGGCTTTGTGCGTGTGCGCTTCCAAGCCTGCCTGCGCGATGAGCTTTTTCAGGCTGCCTTGGTCGCGCAGGCGATAGAGCGATGCGAAAAACAGCAGGTTGTCCCACACCGAAAGCTGCGGATAAAAGGCGAAATCCTGCGGCACCAGCCCGATTTTCTGCCGCTCGGCACGCGGCAGGCGGTGCAGCGGTTTGCCGTCAAACAAAATCGCGCCCTGCTGCACGGGCTGCAAACCTGCCAGCAGCGACATCAGCGTGGTTTTGCCTGCGCCGTTGTGCCCGAGCAGCCCCAAGCATTCGCCTTTGGCAATCTCAAACGAGACCTTGTCCAGCGCAGGCGCGGCGGCTTGGGGGTATTGGTGGGAAAGGGATTGGATTTGAATCATGGTTTGGCTTGGGATAGGGGCATTGGCGTGGTGCAGACGGGCTGGTTGGCAAAACGGTTTATCGGCTTTGTTTCGGTTTGTCAGCTTTGTTTCAATGTGCGCCACAACGCTTCTTCTTTGTCGGCGATTTCGCGCAAAAACGCGGCGATTTGGGCGCAGCCGTTTTCAGACGGCCTTTTGCATTGCTTCACGCACAGCGCGGCGAATTGCCGCCATTGGTCGCCGATGTGGGTCATTTGTTGTGAGGCAGCCTGAAAGGCGGGTTCGCGGCAGATTTCGGCGGCTTGTTCCAGAAAATAGGCGTAGATGTAGCGGAAGCCTGCGCCGCCTGTGCCGATTTCTTCCTGCATCCGCACGAGATGCCCGAGAAAGAGTTTTTGGTATTTTCCATCGTGTCGGGCGGGCAGGTTTTCAATGTTTTTGGCAACGGTGCGGATGCCTTTTACGCCGACAAAAAACACGGGCGCGAGCATTTGGCGTGCGTTTTTGCGGATGGCGCGGCGGATGATGCGGGGCAGCTCGGCGATGGTGTTTTCAGGCTGCCTGTGCGTTTCCAGCGTGTACATCATGCCTTTGGCGGCCAGCGCGCCTTTGGCGAAACGGGCGCGTTGCAAATCATCGGCGGGGCAGCGTTGCACGTTTTCAAACACGGGGTCGCTAATCAGGTAGTCGTTGCCGTCTTTGCCGTACACCAATAGGTTGTGGGCGTTGAAGTGGAAGCGCATTTGTTCGGGAAAATAGGGCAGCCAGTAAACGGAGGTTTGCATGCCGACCAGTTTGCCTGATGCAAGGGCGTTGTCCAGCGCGGTTTTGCCGTCTTCGGGTCGGGCGAATTTTTGTATGCTGAGTTTCAGCCCGAGGGCTTGGCAGGTGCGTTTGATGATGCTGCGCGGCGGTGTGCGGTAGGAAACCAGCGGCATGCCGTTGAGCTTGACGATGGGCAGCCACACAAAGGTGAGTGCGTGGGCGATGCCGAATATCATGGCTTCGTTGAGCGGATAGCCGTGGTATTGCAGCAGGGTGGACATCACGCCGCTTTCGCAGTGGGCGGTGTGCTGGTGGGGGAATGGGGTCATGGCGGTTCTCAAATGGGGGCTGCCTGTGCGCTTGCTTTTAGCTTCGCAGAAGCTCGTAAACTCGCTTTCAGGCTGCCTGAAAACGGGGGAGCTGGGGTTAATCCAGTTTGTTTAAATCGGCAGGGTGGATATTCAGCGCATCGGCGTATTTTTGCAAAACGCGCGCGGGCAGTTTGGCAAACACGGCGGGGCGCAGATGGCGGCGCGTTTGCCAATGCCAGAAGCCTGCGGCGGCGGCAAGGCTGGCGCTGTCGTGGCGCGCGCGGAACATTTGGTAATACAGCGGCGAATATTCGCCGCGCAATACGGCGGCGCGTGCGGCTTCGGTTTGCGCGTCCAATTCGTGCACGGCTAGCGCGGTGGCGTAGGCTTCGGCTTCCCAGCCGCTGCTGGTGGCGGCTTGGTAATGCCCGCCTTGCGTGCCGTAGATGATTTTTTTGTGTCCGCCGTAGCTTTCGCTTTGGTCTTGGGGGATGTCGTCGATGTCCATTTTCAGACGGCCTCCTTAAATGGGATTGGGCGTGGGAAACGGATAGCCGCAGTCGCCTGCATGGGGCAAACGCCGGCGCGTTTCATCAGAAATATGCTCGTGCAAACCCAGTATTTCCGCGCCGCTGCGCCAGATATGCGGTTGGATGATGTTGAATCCGCGATTGTCGTTGCTTTGGTAATAACGGTACAGCCAATAGGCAATTAAGTCTGCCATTTGTATCAGCCGTGTGGCTTGCGAATCCACAAATACAGGCACTTCGGCGAAATTGCGCAGTTTGTCGTCTGACGAACCCAAGTGTTTATAGCTGTAAGACAGCTCTTGTATCATGCGCTCGGAAGTGCTTTTGTCAAACAAAACCAAGCCGCGCTGGGCGTTGTTGTGTTTGTAATAAATATTCCGCAGCGAAGAATCGAATGAAAAGGCAATATCTTGAAAGGCGGTGGGGATGATTTCCGATTTGTCGGCGAACAGCCGTTTTTCAATTATTGATGCAAAAATGCGGATTTGGGATTGCGAATGCGACAACAAATGCAAAATATCGGCAACCGCCTGAGCGCGTTCGGCGGGCGTGGCGGCGGTTTTCCAACTGCCCCTGCCCGAGTGCATGGGGCTGCCGTGAAATTCGCATTTTCCGCCGGCAAAGCGGGCGTTGAAGCGTTGCGCCACGGTTTCTATTTTTTGGTCTAACCAATGGGTTTGGCGTTCAAAAATACTGATGCCTGCCAACACGAAAAAATCGCCGTTCGGATCGTCCACCGAGCCTGATTCATCGGCATAAAGCAAATACATTGTTTAATCTCTAACAAAAAGCCCCCTGCATGGCTGCAAAGGGCTGTGGAATGGATGGTAAGCCGAGTGGGTCAATCGCCCAACGTTCTGCAAATAAAGGTCAGCACTCTCGGCTTAATGCGTGCCATTTTAAATGATAAGCAGCCTGAAAGCAAGCCGGCTACACCGCCTCCAACAGCATGAAACAAGTGGAAAAGCGTCCGCTTTCAGGCACATAGCATAGGATTTTCTGCCCGCGTCCAATCGGCTGGCGGCGCATGAATTCTTCCAAAATGATGTAGATGGAAGCCGAGCCTGTGTTGCCTTTGCTGCTCAGGTTGGTGAACCATTTTTCCTGTGCGATGGGCAGCCCTGCGTTTGCCAGCCCTGCGGCTACTTTGTCGCGGAAAAATTCGGACGAGTAGTGCGGCAGAAACCAGTCGATGTGTTCGGCTTTCAGGCTGCGTTTGGCGGCGATTTGGGCGAGCGGTTTTTCTACGGTGTAGCGGATGATGTGTTCGTTGAGCAGTTTGACGTTTTGTTTGACTGCCATGATGCTGTGGTGTGCGCGCTCGTCTGCGCTGACGGTTTTCCAGCCGTGGAATGCGCCGTCGCGGATTTCTGCGCCTGCGTACATGCAGGGCGGCATTTCGTTGGCGTAGGACAGCAGGTCTATCCAGTGGATTTTGAAATTCAGGCTGCCTGCAAGGGGGCGGTTTGCCAGCAGCACCGCGCCTGCGCCGTCTGACAGCATCCAGCGCAGGAAGTCTTTTTCAAAGCCGATTTCGGGGGTGGCGTGTTGCAGCAGCCTGAAATCGGTTTCGCTTTGGAATACTTCGCCGCGCATCATGGCGGAGGCGTTTTCCGATGCGGTGGCGATGGCGGCGGCGTGTTCGCCTGTTTTTACGGCTTGGTAGGCGTATTTCATCGCTGCCATGCCTGCCACGCACACGCCTGCGAGCGATACGGTTTCGCAGGGGGGCAGGGGGGACAAGCCGTGCACCATTGCGCCGTGCCCGGGCATGGTTTGGTCGGGATAGGAGGTGGCGCAGGCAAGGCAGGTGGCTTCGCTGGCTTCGGGTGCGGCAAAGAGTTGGCGCAGGGCTTCGGCGGCGAGTTCGGCGTTGGTGTGGGTGGCGGCGCGGCTGGCGGGGTCGATGGCGTAGTGGCGCGAGACGATGCCGTTGGAGCGCAAAATCATGCGGCGCACGCGCGAGGGGATGCCGCCTGCCATGCCGAGTACGGCTTCCATTTGGTCGTTGGCAACGGGGGCGTTGGGGAGAAAGGCGGTGGCGCGGGTGAGGTAAACTTCGTTGGTCATGGTGTTGTGTGATGAATGGGGGGGTATGGTTTTCAACCTTGCGTGTTACGCTGGGGTATAGCCCCTTATATGCTGGGACAAAGGGGCAAGGCTGCCTTTGGGTTCGGCAGCCTGAAAACGGGTAAACAGGCTATTCGCCCGAGGGTGCGGCGTAATATTGCCTGGCTTGGGCAAGGCGATGTTTGAGCAGCGGATGCAGCAGCTTTTTCAACACCATGCTCAGGGGGATAACGGTCAAAATCAGCGTAATCAGAAACAGGATGTAGCACGCCAGCAGCAGGCGGCGCAGCAGGGGCGAGACTTTGCCTGCCGCCATCAGCAGCTTGCCCCACAGGTGGAAGCTGCGGGCGGCGGCTTTTTCGCTGAAAATCAGTTTTTCGTTTACCCGTGCCGCGCCCATGTGTCGGAACAGGGTTTCATCGGGCGTTTGGCGGGCGAGCAGGGCATCGCGCAGTTTTGCGCCGAACCTTGCGCCGTCTGCCAACTCGGCTTCGGCGATGCCTGCGGCGGGCAGGGTTTGGAAATAATGTTTGTTGCCCGTGAACAGCCATGCGGGGGTGGTAACAAAGCTGGCGGCGGTGCCGCAGGCATCGGTTTTGACGATGTTGCCGATGAGTTTTGCGCCGTTTGCTAAGAGCAGCGTTTTCATTTTTTCCTGCGCGGCAAGCCACATATTGCGGCAGCCAATCAGCGTTACCACGGGCTTGCCGTTGAGCAGCCGGCGCGTTTCGGGGCGTTGCAGAAAGGCGGTTATCGGCTGCGATGGGGCGAGAAACCACACGGTGTAGGCGATGACGATGACATCGTAATCATCATGCGGAAGCTGCGGCGGCGCAATCGGCGCGGGGCGCAGGTGGGCGGTTTCGGGGAAGGTGTCAAAAAAATGCCAAAACCGCCACGGGAAGGGATAGGGCTGCTGCGGCGCAAGCGGTATGCAGTCGAGCGTGATGCCTGCCTGTTGCAGCGGCAGGGCAAATTGCTGCGCGAGCGTGGCAAGCTGCCCTGTTTGGGAGTAGTAAACGAGTAAAACTTTGGGGGCGGTCATGGCAAAAGGCGGTTACGAAATGTGTAATTATAGCTTTTGTGCGCTGTTTTTTAAATGAAAGGCAGCCTGAAAGTGGCAAAACGGTTTTCAGGCTGCCTTGCGGAACGTCAGCGCGTAAAAGCGTCCGCTCCACAGGATATGCGTTTGCCGCTCGACGGCGTTGTCGGGCAGGGCGTTTGTTATTGCCGACACGTCCACCTGTGCGTTTTGATAGGCGGCTTGGGTGAACACGCTTTTTTGGTATTGCTGCTCCACCAAATCCTGCGTTTCATCGGCAACCATCAGCCGTGTGTCCGGCTTGGCGACGCGCAGCATTTCGGCCAGGGCGCGGCGTTGGTCGGAAAAGAAATTGATGCCGCCCACATGGAACACGATGTCAAAGCGGTTGTCGGCAAAGGGCAAATCTTCGGCGGCGCAATGCACGAGCGACAGGTTGAGCCGCCGCTGCCATGTTTTCTGCGCGCGCCGCAGCATTCCCAGCGACAAATCCGCGCCCACGATGTTCAGGCTGCCTGCGTTTACCGTGTCGGGGAAATAGCGGAAATCGTTGCCCGTGCCCACGGACACATACAGCACGTTTGCGCCGTTTTGCCAGTCAATCAGCCGCATCATTTCGCGGCGCATTTTGGCGATGCCGTTGCCGTATTTGAGCCGCGCCAGCCAGTTTTCGCCGATGTCGTACAGCGGGGCGAGGCGGTCGTAGAGCTTTTGGTATTTGCCGTTGTCGCCTGCCAAATCGGCGGGGTTGAGATAGCGCAGGATGCCGTGTTCTTCGGCAAGGTAGGCGGGGTTTAAATCTTGGCGCAGCAGGGGGGCGAGATTGGGGTTCATGGTTTGCCTTTCCGATGATTGGGCAGCCTGAAAACGGGGGAAAATAGTTTTCAGACGGCATCGGATGGTGTTTACAACGCGCTTTGGGCAAACGCGCTTAACGGTTTGCCTGTTTGGATTTGGCTGAACTGCATCACGGTGCGGTCGCCTTGTTTTTCGTTGAGTTCTATTTTGCGGACCACGCTGTCGCCGCTGATGGCGATGTGGTCGAAGATTTGGCGCGTAATCGCGGTTTTGGGCGTGAGGCGCAGCGTCCATTGTTTTTCGCTGCCGCTTAATGCGAGGTCAAATTGTTTTTCCAAGCCCTGCGTGTTGCCGCCGAGCAAATCCAGAAAAAGCTGGATTTGGCGGCTTTGCCCGATTTGTTTGGCATTGGGGTTGCGCCACGCGCTGCCCGTCCATTGCATGATGCCGTCCGAACGCACGCGCAGGGTGGTGTCAAACGGTTTCTGCATCTGCCACAGCAGCCCTTTTTTCGGCACGAGCGTGAATGCGCCGCTTGTGGCGAGCGGTTTGGCGAGCGATTTGAGATAACGCTGCTGGCTGAACGCGCCTTGCACGTTGCTCGGCTGTTGCAGGGTGTTTGCCAGTTGGGCAAGGGAAAATGCCCACAGCGCGGGGGCGGCGAGGGCAAGGCTGATGGCGAAAAGAAATTTTTTCATGTTGCGGTTCCTTGTCGGTGGATTGGATTGGGTGGACGGGCTTAGGCAGCCTGAAAGGTGGGATGCTGCCGCACGGCTGCCAGCCAGCTTGCGGGGGTTTGAAACTGCATTTCGCCGGTGGCGGTGGCAACGGCGGCTTGGGTGGTGGCGGCGCGTGTGAGTTTTCCGCCTGTGGCGGCATCGCGGATGGTGTAGTCGATACGCAGGCAGCTTTCAATTTCCACGATTTCCATTTCCACGCGCACGCGCTGCCCGAAGCGGGCGGGGCGGATGTATTTGAGGTTCATCTGCACGATGGGCCAGCCGTAGCCCTGCCGTGCCATTTCGTTGTAGTCGTAGCCGATGCTGCTGAGAAAGGCGCAGCGTGCCACTTCCAGATATTTGACGTAATGCCCGTGCCAGACGATGTGCATGGCATCTACGTCAAAAAAGGGGATTTCCAGCTCGTGGCTGTGGCGGCAGTAGATGTGTTTTTTCATGATTGCGTTGTCTCCTTGTTTTCAGGCTGCCTCATCGTCCCAAAAATCGTAAAAATTAAACCATTGCAGCGGATTTGCCGCGCATTCCTGCGCCATCATGTCGGCAAATTGCTGCGCGGCTGCGGCGATGTCGTGTTGGCGGCCGGCGCGTGTCCAGTTTGCCGTGTCGGCGAAGCGGCGCAGTTTCAGATGGTAACGCCCGTTTTGCTTGATGCAGAACAGCGTGTGGATTTGTGTTTTGAGCAATGCCGCCAGCAGCCACGCGCCTTGCGACAGGGGGGCGGTGTGCCCCAAAAAACGGACGGCAACGGTTTTTTCGCCGCGAATCGGCACGCGGTCGGCGGCAATGGCGAGCCATTCGCCGTTTTCTATGCGGCGGTTGAGTTCCAGCATCAGGTGGGCATCCAAATCGCCCACCTGTATCAGCCGTATCCGCGCCGCGCCTGCTTTGTGCAGGGCTTCGTTAAAGGCTTGCGCGTGCTGGCTGTGCACCAGCACGTTGAGCTTGAAGCCTTGGTTGTGCGACACCAGCGCGCGGCAGATTTCGGTGTTGCCGATGTGGGAGCAGGCGAAAATCTGTCCGCGCCCGTTCTGCCGCACCAGCGCGTACACGTCGTCGGGGTCTTCCACGGTTAAATCTTCGTAGCGGATTTTGCGCTGCCACACGGCGAAGCGGTCGCAGATGGCGGTGCCGAAGGCGGTGAATTGGCAAAAATGCGCCATGCGCGGCAGTTTGACGGTGGGAAAGGCGGCGTGCAGGCGGCTTTGGTAGCGGCGGATGTGGCGGCGCGCGCGGGGGGCGGTGGCGTAGAAGTAGCACACGACAAGCCAGATGCAGGGTTTCATCAGCCATGCGGGCAGGTGGCGCACCATCAGCGTGGTGAGTGCGAGAAACAGGCGGCTGCCGCGCTCCTGTTGCGCCGCCCAATGGTTGTGTTGCAGCGGTTTCATCGTTTCAGGCTGCCTGAAATGCGCCGCCACAGCATGGTGCAGAACAGCCGTGCGTGCATTTTGCTGATGCGGACGTTGTCTTCCCATGCGCGGAAATGGGAGATGCCGTCTTGGGCGTAGCGCACGGGGGTGGGAATCCAAACGGGTTTGATGCCGCGCCAATACAGGTGTATCAGGATTTCGGTGTCAAAATCCATGCGGTCGCCTATGTTTTCTTGGCGGATAACCGCCAATACGGGGGCGAGCGGATAGAGGCGGAAGCCGCACATGCCGTCTTTGATGTCGCGCGAGGCGGTGTGCAGCATATTCCAGAAGTCGGTGATTTTGCGCCCGTAGAGCCGTGCTTTGGGGGCATCGCTGCCGTATTGCGGTTCGCCGCAAATCACGTTTTCAGGCTGCTTTTGCGCGGCGGCGGTGAATTTGGGCGTGTCGGCAAGATTGTGCTGCCCGTCTGCGTCCACCTGCAAAACGTGGGTGTAGCCGTGTTCTGCGGCGTATTGCAGCCCTGTTTTCACCGCCGCGCCTTTGCCGCCGTTGCGTTCGCGGAACAGCACTTGAATAGTGGGGCTGGGGGTATCTTGCGCCAGTTGGTTGAGCCGCTGGTGGCATTCTGCTTGCGAGCCGTCATCCACAATCAGTACGTCCAAGCCGAAGCCGCGCAGGGCGTGGGCAACCTGCCCTACGGTGTCGGGGTGGTTGTAGTGGGGGATTAACGCCAGCGTTTTCATGGCTGGGCTTTCACGCAGCGCAAGATGCTGTGCCCCAAGCCGATGTCGTCTGAAATGTCGGCAACTGCCAAGCCTGCTTGTTCTATGCAGCGCAGCAGGTCTTCGGAATGGAAGATTTTGCTGTTGCCGTTTGCCATGGCGGTGAAATAGACGCTGGTCATGGTGAGGCAGTAGGCGGCGGTTTCGTAACGCTGCCTGTCCCACAGCGGCTCTAAGATAAACAGGCTGGTGTGCTCGCCCATGGCTTGCGCGGCGCGGCGCAGGATGCTGGTGGTTTCTTCGTTGGAAAAGCAGTCTAGAAACTGGCTCATCCAGATTGCGTCAAAGCCTGTGGGGAAGGGGGTGTTGTCGTCCAGCAGGTTGGCGGGGTGTCCGTGGATGCGCTCTGCGCCTGTTTTGCCGCGCACGGCTTCGCGCATCAATGCCAATTGCTGCGGCAAATCCATGATGGTTACTTCTACATCGGGGTTGTACGCCACGCATTGCAATGCCCACCGCCCTGTGTTGCCGCCCACGTCCAGCAGCTTGGGCAGGGGTTGGGCGAAGACGGTTTTCAGGGCAGCCTGAAACGCGCTGTCGGAATAATAGTGGTCAAACGCCAGCCATTTTTCCTGCGCCACGGGCGGCAGGGACGACAAGCCTTCGTAAATGGTTGCCCAGCCGCCAAACACTTTCAAGCCTTCGGGTTTGCCCGATTGCAGGGTGGCATCCAAGTCAAACAGACCCTGATAGCAGATTTCCTGCACGAAATCCATGTTTACCTGCGCCAGCTTGTCTTTCAGCAGAAACCAGCCTGCTTTGCTGATGAAGAAGCGGTTGTCGCGCGTGAGCACGGTGCCGATGGAGAGCGAGGCTTCCAGCAGCACTTGGGCGGCGTAGTCGCTGATTTCGGCGGCTTGGGCGATTTCGGCGCGGCTCAGCCCGTGGGGGGCTTGGTTGAGCTGCGCCAGAATGCCGTATTTCAGCATCAGCAGCGACACTTGGAACACAATCGGGGCAAAGGCGATTTCCTGCGCCAAGCGTTGGGCTTCGCCTGCGGTGAAGTGTTCTTGCGAATAGCGTTGGGAGAGGGAGGGGGATAGGTTCATAGGAGTCCTTTGAGGTGGGTGTTGGTTTCAGGCTGCTTTTGGGTTTTCAGACGGCATTTTGCTTTCAGGCTGCCTTTGATGCCGTCTGAAAGCTGCCGTAGGGCGTGTGGCTCTGCCACGCATCGTTTGGCATTATTCAATAAATGGTGCGTGTCTTACGCCGCGCACCTTATTCAATGCTTTTTCAGACGGCATCAATGTTGTTTTACGTTTTCAGGCTGCCTCAAACACCAGCCGCCCCGAGGCGCAGGGCTTGCCGTGGGCGGTGATTTGAAAGGCGAGTTTGTTTTTTGCCGCATCGTAGTCCAAGCTCAGCACGATTTCGTCATGCGGGCGGACGAATTGCTGGTATTTCAGGTTTTCCACACGCACGAGGGTTTGGCTGCCCCACGGGTAACGCGCCGCCAAATCGCGTGCCCATTGCAGCTCCACCACGCCGGGCACCAGCGGAAAGGCGGCGAAGTGTCCGCCGAAATACACCAAATCCAGCGGCACGCGGGCGGTGTAGGCGGCTTGGCAGGCGGCGGTGTCGGGTGTTGCGGCATCGGCGGTATCGGCTGTATCGGCGGCGTGCGTCCATTGCGGCGCGGTTTGCGGCACGGTAAAGGCAGCCTGAAAATCGGCGGCGGCGATTTTGGCTTGGGCGTTGCGCGGCAGGCTGTCGGCAAAACGCCAGTAGCGCGGCAGGGCGGTTTTGTCCAGCGATTGGGCAAGGTGGCGTTTGAGCGTGTCGGCAAGGGCTGCACGCCCGTGTTCGCGCAGGGCGGCGATGCCTGCTTCGTTCAACGCTGCCCACGCGGCGATGCGCTTGTGCTGGGGATGCAGGGCGCAATGGCTGTCGGCAATCCATGCGTGTTGCAGCAGGTGGTGCTCTATTTGCGTGAGCGACACGCGCTTGTCTTCAAATTTGATGATGCGGTCTTTGCGCCCGAGCAGCAGGAAGCCGTGTGCCTGCGGTTCGCGCACGGCTTCAACCACGTCTGCCGTTTGCACGCGCTCCGCCCACGGCGACTGCACCCACAATGCGCCCTCCGCGTCCTGCCCGAACACCATGCCGTCAAACGGCTGCCAGACGCTGCCGCCTTGCCGCGCGGCGATGATGCCTGTTTCGGTGCTGCCGTAGATTTCGTAGGGGCGCACGGCGTGGGCGGCGAGCCGTGCGGCGGTGGCTTCGGGCAACGCGCCGCCCGATGAGACGATGCCTGCGATGTGCGCCGCCGCTGCCGACCAGTCGCGCCCGTTTTCCAAGCGGTTGAGCACGGCGGGGCTGGCAATCCATACGGTTTTGCCGTGCGCGGCGGTGGCGGCGAGCAGGTTTTCGGGATAGACGGCTTGGGCGCGTTCTATGGTCCAGCCTTGTGTGAGCGCGAGTGCGAAGCGGAAGGTGAAGCCGTACAGGTGCTGCGGCGACACGCTGCCGACTGCTGTTGCGCCGCGGCTGTCAAACGGCAGGGCGGCGGCAAGGGCAAGGGTTTCCGCCTGCATTTGCGCGGCGGTTTTGACGATGATTTGCGCCGCGCCGCTGGAACCCGATGTTTTCAAATGGGCTTGGGCGGTGGCGGCGATGCGCCAGTTTTCAGGCTGCTCGTCATTTTCAGGCTGCCTTTTGGTTTTAGCTTCGCTTAAGCCCGTAAACCCGCTTTCAGACGGCATCTGCGCCAGTATTTCGGGCAGATGCCAGAGTGCGGGCGGCGCATCGATGCCGTCTGAAAACAGGTTTTCATGGGGCGCATCGCTTAAAAACACATCCGCCGTGCCGCCCCATGCGAGGTTTTCTTGCGTCGTGTTCGGCAGCAGCAGCACCCGTGCGCCCGCGTGCCAAGCTGCCAGCACGGTGCAGGCAAACAGCGCGGCATCGTCAAACCACAGCGCGGCGGATTGGACGCGGTGCGTTTTCAGACGGCGTGAAAGATGGAACACCGCGCGGTTGAACGCCGCCCGCGTCCAGTTCGGACGGGCGGCAATCAGGTCGGTTGGCGGCAGGCTGGGGGCAAGGATTTCGGTAAGCGGATGCATGGAACGGGGCGGATGGGAATGGGGGACAATAGGGTTGGGCAAAATACGGCGGTCAAAACAGGGGTTGGCAAACTGGCTTTCGGCTTTGCAGAAGCGTGCAAACCCGCTTTCAGGCTGCCTTATCGGGCGGCAGACGGGCGCGGCGCGGCGGTTTTTATGGTCCGACTGTCGTTTGCGCGGCGGCAAAAGGTCAAAATTGTAGGGAGGTTGGCACAGAAAGGCAAACAATAAGTCTGCACAAATAGCCTGCACGGAAAACGGTTTGATATACAAATACAGCTTGATATACAAATACAAACGGATAGGCTAAAATTTACCCGTTTACCAACCTTAACATTAACACAACCCCGTTTAGGAGACGATTATGACTGTCCATATTTCCCGTGTTTTGCTGTTGTCTGCCGCTGTTGCCCTGTCTGCCTGCGCTTCGCAAGGCGGTTCGTCTGGCGCATCAAGCGCATCAGACGAGCGCGAAACCGCCCGTTCCGCCCCTGCCGAACGCCGCGCCGCCCCTGCCGACGGCACGATTTGCCGCAGCATCGGCTCGGTGGCAGGCAAAGGCAAAAACGATGCTTATATGTGCAAAGCTTCCGCCGTGCTCAATTCCGCCGAAGCGCGCGAAGTGCTTGACCCGTCCATCCGCGTGTCCTACGGCAGCACCAGCGGCAAAACCGATGTGTCGCGCCAATCTGCCAACGCGACAGGTAAATCGGTGGATGCAACTTGCCAACGCGCGTTTTTAAACGCCGCCAAACGCTTCCAATCCTCCGCCACGCGCTATCGCAAAAACGCCGTGCGCTTGGTGAGCTTTTACGACCGCAAAACCAAAGGCGGCAACGAATACGAATGCCATGTCGGCACGTTCCACAGCTATGTGGTGTTGAAAGGCAGCTACCATTGATTGAATGGCAGAAAAACCACCGCTGGTGGTTTTTTTGTACGCAAACGATATGACATGACCGATTTGATTTGCCTGATTGGCACGCCGCAAACCGCCCGTGTTTACGACCGCGCCCTGTTAAGCCCCGAAGACGCACGCCGCGTGGCGCAGTCGCCGAAGCTGGAAACGCGCTTGGACTGGCGCGTCAGCCGCGCGCTCAAACAGCAGGCGACGCTGCCCGTGGTGTCGCTCAGCCACAGCGCGGGACACGCGGCGGTGTTGTGCGCCGATGAGCCGATAGCGGCGGGCGTGGACATGGAAATCATCAAGCCGCGCGATTTCGCCGCTTTGGGTGCGCTGATAGCCAGCGCGGCGGAACGCGATTACCTGCGCGGCTGCGATGGGCAGCCTGAAATGCTGTATCCCGAGTTTTACAAACTGTGGTGCGGCAAAGAGGCGTTGATTAAGGCGGCAGGCTTGGATTTTCCTGCGGATATGCGCCGCGTGGGCTACCGCATTGTCGGCGGCGAAAAAACAGGCTGGCGCGTGGACGGGCAGCAGGGCTGGCAGGGCGCGGAACGGGTGTTGGCAGGCGGCTTGGCGTTGGCGTGCGTGTGGCGCGGCGAGGGAGTGAAGCTGCGGTTTCGTTTTTTGTGAAGTTTGTCGGTTTGCAAGTGAAGCGCAATTTGCACGGCGGGTAGTTTGCACAGCAGGTAGGGTGTGTCGCCCCAAGGCGACGCACGCGGTTTCAGACACAGGTTTCAGACACATTTAGATGCAACATAAAGCGTACAAACCAAAGAACGCGTGCGTCGCTGGGGCGACACACCCTACTTTATCGTCCGCTTTCCGTTACCGGCGCAAGTGCTGGCTGTTGGTTTTGTCTTACGATAAAACCCGATTGGTTTGCATCAAGCCCACCGTTTCAATCCCATCTTTTCAACCTATATCCGCCAAACGCTTTTCAGGCTGCCCTAACGTACAAAGGCAGCCTGAAAACTTATTTGTCATCTTAAAACGTCCGCAGCCTGATTACTCCCCGCGCCAGCGTTGCAGCACCAGCGAGGTGTTCACGCCGCCGAAGGCGAAATTGTTGCTGACCACATAATCCGTGGCGATTTCGCGTCCGCCGCTTGTGATGTAGTCCACTTTGCCGCAGCGCGGGTCGATGTTGTCCAGATTGACGGTGGGGGCAAACCAGCCGCTGTTCATCATTTCCAGCGCAAACCACGCTTCCAACGCGCCGCACGCGCCCAGCGTGTGCCCGAGGTAGCTTTTTTGCGAACTCATCGGCACAAAGCCGAACACGGCTTCGGTTGCCAGCGTTTCGGCGATGTCGCCTTTTTCGGTTGCCGTGCCGTGCCCGCTCACATAGCCGACTTGGCCGGCGCGGATGCCTGCGTCTTGCAGGGCGCGTTCCATGCATTTTTGCATGGTGTCTTTTTGCGGCTGGGTAACGTGGCTGCCGTCGCTGTTTGCGCCGTAGCCGATGATTTCGGCGTAGATTTTTGCGCCGCGCGACAAGGCGTGTTCCAGCGATTCCAGCACCATAATGCCCGCGCCCTCGCCGATGACCAAGCCGTCGCGTGCCGCATCATACGGGCGCGGCGTGCGCTCGGGCTCGCCGTTGCGGTGGCTGGCGGCGTAGAGCGAGTCAAACACATACACTTCCGATGGGCAGAATTCTTCGCCGCCGCCTGCCAGCATGGTGTCAATCAGCCCGTATTTAATCGCTTCGTAGGCGTAGCCGATGGCTTGGCTGCCCGAGGAACACGCGCTGGACGTGGGGAGAATGCGCCCCGTCAGCCCGAAAAAGATGCCGATGTTGGCGGCGGTGGTGTGCGGCATCATGCGTACATAAGTGTTGGCGTTGAAATTGCGCGATGTGCCGGTGAGCAGCAGCTCGCCCATGTCGCCGATGTCTTTGGTGCTGCCGACCGATGAGCCGCAGGCTACGCCCATGCGTCCGTCTTTAATCGTTTCATCGCCGAGCAGGCCCGCATCGTCCAATGCCTGCTCCGCCGCGTCCACGCAAAGCTGCGACACGCGCCCCATGCTGCGGAGCTGTTTGCGCGTCCAATGCGCGGGCGGCGCGTAATCGGGCAGCGGTGCGCCGAGCTGCGCTTCCAGTTCGGGGAAACGCGCCTGCCAGTCCATATACTGCACGGCGTTTTTTTCGGCGCGAAAGGCAGCCTGAATCTCTGCCCAGCCGCGCCCGAAGGCGGTGATGCCGCCGATGCCCGTTATCACAACCCGTTTGGTTTTCATCAGCACAATCCTCCGTTTACCGCAATCACTTGCCGCGTGATATACGCCGCTTCTTCGCTCATCAGAAAGCGCACGGCGAACGCCACTTCTTCGGGCGTGCCCATCCGCGCGGCAGGCACGGCTTTCAGGATTTCGTCCACGGGCACGTTTTCGTCCACGATTTCGGTGTCAATCAGCCCGGGGGCAACGCAGTTTACCGTGATTTTGCGCTTCGCCAGCTCCACCGCCAAGGCTTTCGCCGCGCCGATGATGCCTGCTTTGGACGCGCTGTAATTCACCTGCCCCCTGTTGCCCGTGATGCCCGAAACGGAAGCCATGCACACGATGCGCCCGCTTTGGCGGCGGCGTATCATCGGCATGACGACGGGGTGCAGCACGTTGTAAAAACCATCGAGATTGGTACGCAGCACGCTGTCCCAGTCGTCGTCGGAAAAGGCGGGAAAGGCGTTGTCGCGCGTGAGCCCCGCATTGAGCACCACGCCGTAATACGCGCCGTGTGCCTCTATATCGGCGGTTAGGGCGGCGCGGCAGGCGGCGCGGTCGGACACGTCAAACTGCAACACGCGCGCCTGCCTGCCGATGGCGCGGATGTGTTCGGCAACCGCTTCGGCTTCGGCGCGGCGGCTGCGGCAATGCACGGCGATGTCCAAGCCGTCTTGCGCCAAGGCAAGTGCCACGGCTTTGCCGATGCCTCGGTTGGAACCTGTGATTAAGACTGTTTTGTTCATGGTGTTTCCTGATGGGTTTTTGGGGGCGGTTTTGGGGTTTGGGGTTTTTCAGGCTGCCTGAAAGCTGCCGTAGGGCGTATGGCTCTGGCACGCGCTGTCTGGCAATGACCGTCTGTACTTTACTGCCCAATGTTTTTTCAGACGGCATCACATGGTTGTTTTACGTTTTCAGGCTGCCGTTAATGTGATGCCGTCTGAAAACGGTTGTTTGGGTGTTGCTTGGGGTGGGGTGCTGTTTCGGCGGAAACAGGGCTGGTCGGAATGTCGGGCATTTTCCCCCACCCTAACCCTCCCCGCAGGCGGGAGAGGGGACGGCGTGCGTGTGGGCAATGCCGTTTCAGGCTGCTTTTTGCAAACTGCGGTGTTTTTGCCGTTTCAGGCTGCCTTGATGCCGTCTGAAAACCCCAAAAGCAGCCTGAAAACGGGTTTACGCGCTTCTGCGGGGCGAAAACCCAAACATCAAGCCATCTGCCCGTCTTTCGGGCTGTAAACATTCAACGCCGCCGCTGCCAGCAATCCGTCTTCGGGCAAACTGCCGCGCACATCGTCGGGCGCGTCCAGCCAGCGCAGTTCGCAGTCAAACACGCCCATGCCGCTTGCGTCCTGCGTGGAAAGGCGGGCGGTGGCGGCGAGCGTGGTGCCGATGGGGATATGGTCGGCAAACAGGTTGAGCCTGCGCGTGCCCAGCAGAAAGCCGAGCTTCACGGCTTCGCCTGCGCGCACCGCCTGTATCCCTGCGAACGCGCCGATTGCCTGCGCCATGATTTCCATGCCCATGCTGGCAGGCAGCACGCCGTTGTGCAGCAGGATGTGGTTTGCGCCGATATGGGCTTCCACGCGCACGAAGTCGGCGCGGTGTTCGCTTACGCGGTCGATTAAAACCATGTGGCCGCTGTGCGGCAGCAGAAAGGCGGGGTGTTCTATGGGGCAGGTCAGGCGGTGCATAGCGGCTTGATGTGGTTTGCAAAATGCGAAATTATACAATGCCGCTTCGGTTTCATCGCGTGTTAATTTCAGTTAAAATGCACGTTTTATTCCACACGAAGCCCCGTTATGCCCACCGCCTGCACTTTTTCTTTCCGTATCGCCGCATGGCACGCCGCTTCCAGCCGCCTTGCCACGGCGGAGCAATGGCGTGATTGGGCGGCAGGCAGCCTGAACGCCGGCAGCCTGCCCGAACACAAGCCTGCGCCGGCGTTTCTGCCTGCCATGCAGCGGCGGCGTTTGGGCGCGGCGGCGCGGCTGGTGTGCGAAGCGGCTTGGGATTTGGCGGAGCGTTTCCCCGATTGTCCGCTGGTGTACGCTTCGCACGACGGCGAAATCAACCGCAGCTTTGAATTGTGGCCCGAACTGCTGAAAACGGACACCGTGTCGCCCACATCGTTCGGCTTGTCGGTGCACAACGCGCTGGCGGGGCAATGGTCTATTTTGCGCGGCGAAATGCAGGAAAACACCGCGCTGGCAACGGGCGCGGACGGCTTGGAAACGGCGTTGGCAGAAGCGGTGTCGCTGTTTTCAGACGGCATCGGGCGCGTGCTGCTGGTGGTGGCGGACGACCCCTTGAAAAACGAATACGCCGTTGCCGCCGAGCGCGCGCCGTTTGCCTACGCGCTGGCGATGGTACTGGAACGCGGCGACGATTTCCGCCTGACTTTGGAGACACAGGCAGGCGAAGCCAACGAGATGCCGTCTGAAAACTACTGCGGCGCGTTGGACTGGATACGCTTCCTGCTTTCAGGCAGCCTGAAACACACGCGGCAATACGGCAGCCGCCGCTGGCTTTGGAGCAAACGCGCATGAAACGCTTGGATTACCTGCGCCGCTTTTTCGCCACCGCGTTCGGCTTTATTCTGTTTGGCGTGGCAGGCGTGCTGTTTAAAGCCGCGCTGCTGCCCTACACGCTCAAATCCACCCGTGGCGATGTGCCGCGCCAGCTTGCCGCACGCCGCATGATTGGCGGCGTGTGGCGGTTTTTTGTCGGCTACCTGCAATGGTCGGGCGTGTTGTCCGTAACGTTTCACGGCATGGAAAAACTCGGGCGCGGCGGGCAGCTTATCCTTGCCAACCACCCGTCTTTGCTGGATGTGGTACTGCTCATCAGCCATGCCGACACGCCGAATATCTTGGTCAAAAAAGATTTGGTACGCAACCCGAGCATGAGCAGCCAAATCCGTGCCGCAGGCTACATCCCCAACGATGAAAGCATGGAAATGCTGGAAGAAATCGAAGCCGTGTTCCAAAGCGGGCAAAGCCTGCTGATTTTCCCCGAAGGCACGCGCACAGGCTGGGACGGGCAGGTCAGAATGCACCGTGGCGCGGTGTCCATCGGCTTACGCAGCGCACAAGTCATCACCCCCGTGTGCATCAGAATGAACCCGCCCAATTTCAAAAAAGGGCAGCCGTGGTACCGCATTCCACCGCACAAAATCCATTACGAAATCACCGTGGGCGAAGACATCCGCCCCGAAGACTGGCTCGCCGAAAAACCCCTACCCATCGCCGCAAGACGGCTCAACGAATACCTGCAAGACTACTTCACAAGGAAAACCACATGAACGACTTAGAACAGCAAATCAAACAACTCATCATCGACAGCCTCGCATTGGAAGACATCACGCCCGATGACATCGGCAGCGAAGCCCCGCTCTTCGGCGACGAAGGCTTGGGGCTGGATTCGGTGGACGCGCTGGAACTGGGCTTGGCGGTGCAGAAAACCTTCGGCTTCCAGCTTGACGGCGAAAACGACAACCTGCGCGACAATTTTGCCAGCGTCAAAACACTGGCGGAATTTGTCAAAAGCCGCCAAGCCCAAGCCTAAGGAGCAGCCATGAGCGAACACAAAACCCTGAGCGAAGCCGAAATCCGCAGCCTGCTTGCCGACACGCTGGTCAGCCTGTTTGAAATAGAACCCGAGCGCATCCGCCCCGACACCAACCTGTATGAAGATTTGGAAATCGACAGCATAGACGCGATTGACCTCATCGACAGCATCAAACGCGAAACAGGGCGCAAGCTCAACGCCGAAGACTTCCGCAACGTACGCACCGTGGACGATGTGGTCAAAGCGGTGTTGAACGTGCAGGCGGCGGCGCAAGCCGAATAAGCGGCAGCCTGAAAAAGGCAGCCTGAAAGATAAAGGCTCCGCCCAAACCCGAACGGGCGGAACGGGTTTGGGCGGAGCGCAAAATCTGCCAGATAGGTTGGGCTTGGCTGAAACTTGCGTTGTTTTCGCCGCGCTGCAACGCACTTCGCTTGTTTTATCTCCGCTGAAACGCAAAAAACCGTTTTAGCTCCGCTGAAACGCACTGCGTTCGTTTTCAGGCTGCCGAAAGTTTCCATTTCTACCATGCCCATCGCCAAAATCCTGCTCGCCCTTGCCAGCCTTGCCTATCCGCTCCTGTGGTATTACGGGCGCGAAAACGGCGCGTTTTTCTGGCTTGCCGCCGCCATGTGCGCCCTGTGGCTGGCGCGTGCCGCCATGCCGCAAACGGCGGGGCAGCGGGCGGTAGCTTTGCTGCTGGCTGCCTTTTTTGCCGCCGTGCTGGTTTTCAGGCTGCCCGATTCGATGTATTGGTATCCCGTTGCTGTCAATGCGCTGATGCTGGCGGTGTTCGGCGGCAGCCTGTTTGCCAAGCAAACCGTGATTGAACGCCTTGCCCGCCTGCAACACCCCGACCTGCCGCCCGAGGGCGTGCGCCACACGCGGCGGGTAACGCAGATTTGGTGCGGCTTTTTCGTGCTCAACGGCGGCACGGCGGCGTTGCTGGCGTGGAGCGGACGCTACGACTGGTGGGCGGCGTACACGGGGATTGTGTCGTATGTGCTGATGGGCGTGCTGTTTGCAGGGGAGTGGCTGTACCGCAAGCTGGTGTTGAAGGTTTGATGCCGTCTGAAAACGCGGCTTCAACGAAGTTAAAATCAACTTGGAGCGCAACGATGGAAACAGAATACAAAATTAAATCCGCCAGCCAGTTGGATGTGGCGGTGCGCGATGCTTTGGTGGATTACATCCAAACCAACCGCGTGTCGGATTTGGTTACGCTGAAAACCGCTGCCTTGTCTTTTGTGGCAACCCTGCTGCTGCCTGCGTTGCTGCTTGCTGTTTTTGCTTTGACCAAGCAGATTTCCGCATAACTATTTGGGCAGACCAATGCTGCCGCGCTTGGGGCGGCGAAAAAGGGCGGTTGCCGTGTGCCAATGCAGGCAATATGAATACAAAGGCAGCCTGAAACGGGATACTTCGTTTCAGGCTGCCTTTTTTGCACCTTTTTTGTATTGATGCCGCTGTTTACTGTTCGCCGATGATGAGCACCGCGTTGCTGCCGCCGAAGGCAAACGATGAGCTGGCGGCAATCCGCCGTGCGTGCTGCCATGCGCTGCTGCTGTCGGTGAGCGCGATGGGCGGCAGTTCGGGGTCGGGCTGTTTGTCCCAAAGCTGCGGCGGCAGTTTGCCTTGCGGATTGGTGTCGCGGCTGGCGATGCCCCATGCGAACGCGGCTTCCAATGCGCCTGCCGCGCCGAGTGTGTGCCCTGTGCTGGGTTTGGTGGAGGTGCAGGGCGTGCGGCTGCCGAATACTTGGGCGACGGCGCGGCTTTCCATGCTGTCGTTGTGGCGCGTGCCCGTGCCGTGCAGGTTTATCCAGCCGATGTCTTGCGGCGCGAGCGCGGCGTGGCGCAGGGCAGCCTGAAACGCTTGTGCCGCGCCCAAGCCGTCCGGTCGCGGCGAGGACATATGGTGGGCATCGCTGCTTGCGCCGTAGCCGAGAAGCTGCATTCCGCCGCCGAAATCGGCATCGCGCGTCATCACGAATGCGGCGGCGGCTTCGCCGATGTTGATGCCGTTGCGGCGGGCGGAAAACGGGTTGGCGATGCCGTCTGAAAGCACTTCCAGCGCGGCAAAGCCGTTGATGGTGAGCGGCGACAGGGTGTCCGCGCCGCCGCACAGCACGGCATCGGCAAGGTTGGCACGCAGCAGCCTTGCCGCGCTGATGAGTGCGCGCGCACCCGATGTGCAGGCGGTGGACACGGTGTAGCGCAGCCCGTGCAGCCCGTAAACATGGGCGGCAAATTCGGCGGGCGCGCCCATGGTGTGCTGCAATTGCTTGAACGGCTGCCCTGCCCATGCGCCGCCTTGGGCTGCGTGGGCAAACAGGGGGATGTTTTCGTCTGCGCCGCTGGTGGAGGTGCCGATGACCACGGCAACGCGGTGGCTGCCGTACCGCTCGGCGGCAGCCTGAATGTCGGGCTCGATTTGGGCGAGGGCGTGCCAGAGCAGTTGGTTGTTGCGGCTGGCGTGTTCGGGCGGCAAACCGGCCGGCAGGGGGCGCAGGGCTTCGTTTGCCGCGCCGAATGCGTGGCTTTTGCCGCGCACCCATTGCTCGGAAAAGGTCAGCGGCGATTGGGCGGACGGGTTCAGCAGCGCGTCGATATGGGTTTGCAAACCGCTGCCGAGCGCGCTGGTGGCGGCGGGGCGGCTGAGATAAACGGGGGTGGTCATGTTTTATTCTTCAAGTTGTTCTTCAAGCGGGCTGGCAATCCAGCGGGTTTGGTCGGGGAAGCGGATGTCAAACTGCCTGCCTTTGTGCGCCACGCACCACAAATCGCGCTGGCGGTAGCGGAACAATGCGCCGCTGTCTTCGGGGCAGAACGCCTGATGCCGCGCGGACGGCGTTTCAGGCTGCACCTGCCGCACATCGGGATACAGCGCGGCGGCGCGTTCGGCGGCAAGCAGCGGCAGCAGCGCGGCAAACAGGCGGCGCGATTGGGCGTTGGGCATCACGAAGCCGTCGTTTTGCCAGCCGCGCGGGCTGACGGTTTGGCGCGAAACGGGCGCGCCGAGCGCATCGGTCTGCACAAAGCGGATGCCGTCTGAAAGCTGCTCCACCGCCAACAGGCTGGTCTGCACCGTTTGCCCTGCGGCATCGGTTTGTTCCAGCTTGAACCACTGCGCCTGCTGCGGCAGCGTGGGCAGGGTGTGCGGATGGGGCAGCGCGGCGCAGGCGGCCAGGGCGAGCGCGGCGGTTATCGGGAAAAGGCGCATGGGGGGTCCTTTGGGGTGGGCAGTGTGTGCGGTTTGGGCTTTCAGGCTGCCTGATGCCGTCTGAAAGCGAGTTTACGGGTTTCTGCGAAGCTAAAACCGCTCCCTCTCCTGCGCTTGCGCGGGGGAGGGGTGGGGGTGCTGTTTCGGCAGAAACAGGGTTTGCCAGAGCATCAGACGGTTTTGCCCCCACCCTAGCCCTCCCCCGCAGGCGGGAGAGGGGACAGAGTTCGCGGGGGGATTACATTTTCAGGCTGCCTTTGATGCCGTCTGAAAGGCAGCCTGAAAACGGGCGCAGCGGGTTTCAGCGAAGCTGAAACGCTTTCGGCTTGCCAATCGCTTGCCATAGGGTTTTAGCTTCGCGGAAGCGCGTAAACCCGCTTTCAGACGGCATCAAAGCCGTCCAGCCGTTATTCAAACGCCAAATCGCCCACCAGCTCTGCCAGCGTGTTCAGGCGTTGTTCCGATTTCGCCACAAACGGGTTTGCGGTATCCCACGCATAGCCTGCGAGGATGGACGAAATCATGCGCCCGATTTCGGGGGCGCGGTTGGGGGCGTACAGCACGTTTTGGAAGCGTAGGTCGTACCAGCCGTTTACATAGGTGCGGAAGGTGTTTACGCCCACCATCAGCGGTTCGGCAAATTCGCGCTGCCAGTCTGCCGCGCCGCCTTTGAGCTGTTTGCCCAGCAGGTCGGCGGCGAGTTTGGCGGAATGCAGGGCGATGGTTACGCCTGATGAGAACACGGGGTCCAGAAATTCGGCGGCGTTGCCCAATAGGGCGAAATGTTTGCCGTGCAGCGTTTTTACGTTGGCGGAATAGCCTTGTATCGTGCGGTAGGGGAAGCCGTTTTCCCATTCGGCGCGGGCAAACAGTTCTACAAAATGGGCGCAGTCGCCCACCATTTTTTTCAGCACGGTTTCCGCTTCGCCTGCGAGTTTGTCGGGCGTGCCGACTACGCCGAGCGAGCAGGTGTTGTCGCCGAAAGGGATTGTCCAAAACCAGATGTCGCGGTGCCGGGGGTGGGTGGTGATGAGGATTTTGTCGCGGTCAAAATCCGCATCGGCGGTGATGTTGTCGGTGATGCGGGTGAAGTGCGCCATGCGCGGGGGCAGGTGCGACGGGGTTTCCAAGTCTAAAAGGCGCGGCAGCACGCGCCCGTAGCCGCTGGCATCCAAGACGAAACGGGCGGTGAGTTCGTATGCTTCGCCTGTGTCGCTTTCCACCGCCAGTTTTGCGGTGCCGCCGCTGTTGTCAAAGGCGGTTACGCCGTGCCCGAAGCGCACTTCCACGCCTTGTTTGGCGGCTTCGTTAATCAGGATTTGGTCAAATATTTCGCGGCGCACTTGGAAGGTGGTGCCGGGGCCGTCTGAAAATTTGTCGGTGAAATCAAAGGCGGTGCGGCGGCTGCCCCATGCAAACGCTGCGCCGTTTTTAAACTGGAAACTTTTTTCGGCGCGGACGGCATCGGCAAAGCCTGCTTCTTCCAATGCTTTCATGCAGTGCGGCAGCAGGCTTTCGCCGATGACGAAGCGCGGAAAATGCTGTTTTTCCAGCACGCATACGTTGAAGCCTTGTTTGTTGAGCAAGGCGGCGGCAACCGCGCCGGAGGGGCCTGCGCCGATGATGGCGATGTCAAATTGTTCAGACATTTTGTTATCCTTTTTTAAAAAGTTACGGTTTGTTTTGTAATAAGATTTCAATATATGAAGTCTCTGCAAAGTGAAAAGGCAGGCTGCGTTTCAGCCAGCCGATGAAATCTTGCGAGTGCGCCGCGCCAAGCACATACAGAATGCTGTCCAAATCGCCGCTTAAATCGCGCTCGTGTATCGGTTCGTGATGGGCGATGCGGTTGCGCAGTTTCCGTATTTGCTCAATATGGTCGTAAAGCGTTTGGCGGTTGGCATCGGTTGTTTTTGCAAGGTCCAAATTGGGAAAGGCTGCGGACAGGTGTTTGTTCCATAAGGTGTGAAGCTGGTTCTTTTTCAGCATCTGCTGCCAAAAGGCAAAATTCAAATCGGCGATGACTTTGCCTGTTTGCTGCGTTTTGCCGTATTTTTTGCCGACAGCGGCTAATTCGTCTCTGGGATTGAAACCTTGTTTGGGTTTGGGAAGTGTATTGATAAAACCATGCTGCCAAACCCATCTGCTGCCGTGAACGGCACTAAGCGCAAAATGGATGCGGTTGCGCAATACGATTTCCACCATATTCAGCCACGGGAAAAACGCGCCCGATACTGCCATGTTCCATATATAAAGCTCGCAGGCGGCATCAAAATTATTGCCGCATTGGCTTAAATAAGGTGCGAAGCGTTCGGTAGATAAGGCTTCTTGAATTTCATCGGTGAGGGTAAGCATACGGGGGTAATGTCGGGCGGATGTGAACAGTATTCAAACAAATTATAACTTATGTAAAGACGCAAACCGTCCTGATATTTTTAAGGTTTGACATGAATGGGTTAAAACCAGTAATATCCGAAGCGTTAGTCTTTTGGGATCGATGGCTGCAATGACGGCAAATACCCCATCAGGCGTCAATTTGAAGCCCCGCGAAGCAATTTGCGGGGCTTTTTGTATGCCTAATCCTTCAACAACGCGCCTGCCAGCCAAAGGTTAAACCCCACGCCGATGGTTACCGTCAGCCCGAATGCGGCAACGGCGGGGGTGCCGCTGGATGCGAGCAGGGCGAATGAGATGGCGGTGGTGGCGGCGGCGAGCAGCATTCCGCCTAGGCGTGCGGCGGCGGTGTGTTTGGCGGTGAGCGCATAAACGGCGTAGTCCACGCCGATGGCGGAAACCAAGAGCAGCCCGAACATGGCAAACAGGCTCACGGGGATGCCCAGCCAGCCGAGCGCGGCAACGGTGCAGACGGCGGCGGCAAGCGGCACGATTAGGATTTTGCTGCCGCGTTTTGCGCCGAACATCCGCCACAACAGCAGCCATGCCAGCGCGTAGGAGGCGAGTTTGAGCCATGCGGCTTGGTTGCGCGTGTGGCGGAACAGTTCGTTGAGATGGGCGCGTTTGTCTGCCCAATGCGCGCCCGTGATGTTTTGCACGGCGGCGCGGGCGGCAGCTTCGTCTGCCAAGCCGTTCAGGCGCACGATGGCGGCGTAGCGTCCGCGTTCCACTTCGCCCAGATACAGCGGCTGCCATGCTTGGGCAAGCTCGGTTTTCAGGCTGCCTGAAAGCGTGAGCGGCGGCGTGTCGGCGGCTTGAATCAGGGCTTGGCGGATGGTTTTTTGCGGAATGCCGATGTCGGCGAGCGGCTGCCAGTTTTCAGGCTGCCCTGCCAGCGCGCGCAGTTGCGCCTGCCATTGCCGCTGTTGCGAAACGGGGGCGGCAAATTGGTGCAGCGACTGCGTGCCGCCGAGCTTGCCTTGCGCGATGAGCGGTTGCAGGGCGCGGTCGATTTCGGCGGTTTTGGCGAGCAGCGCGTCTTCATCGGCGGCTTCGGCAACGATGTAGCGTCCGCCGAAATCGGTGCCGCTCAATTCTCCGATGCGCTGCACTTCCAGCAGCATTTCAGACGGCATATTGACCCATTGGCGGATGTCGTCGCGCCAGTCGCTGCGCCACAGGCCTGCCGCCAAGAAAATGCCGCCCAGCAGCAGCCAGCCGCGCTTGTGCAGACGGGCGTTCAGACGGCGTTGCAGCGCGAGCAGCGTTTGCGTCAGGGCGGCAAACGGCACGGCTTTCGCCCGATAACGGCGAAACAGCGGCGGCAGCCACAACACGGTTGCGCCAAACGCGCCCAGCAGCGCGAAGCCTGAAAACACGGCGGTTTGGCGCAACACCGCCAGCGGCGTGAACCACAGCAGCGCGTAGCCCAACACGGTAATCAGCAGGCTGGCGGCAAAGCTGGGGAGAACGTGCTTCATTGCGTTTTCAGGCTGCCATAGCCCGTTGTTTCGGCTGCTTTTTCCGTTTTCAGGCTGCCCGAATACGGACGGCGCAAGCCAGTGCAGCGGAAAATCCACCAGCATCCCCACCAAGCTGGTGCCGATGACGATGGTTAAAATATGCACTTCGCCAAATACCGCCAACGCCGCCGCCAGCCCCGTCAGCATTCCTGCCGCCAGCGGCAGCACCAGCCAGAACACGCGCGCGCTGCGGAACACCCACAGCAAAAGCGCGAACGTTGCCAGCGTGCCTGCCAAGCTCATGCTGCGGCTTTCCGCTTCGGCGGCGGTTTTGGAGGCGGCGGCAAACAATGCGCCGCCTGCCGTCAGCGTTTCCGCGCCGTGTTTGTGGGCGATGGCGCGGCTGCCGTTGATAAGCGGCAGGAGCTGGTCGTTGCCCGAGAATTGGTCGCCCGTTTTCAGACGGCCGCGCAGCCACACCCATGTTTTGCCGTCTGCTTCGGTGAACAGCATGCCGTTGTCCATATTCCATTGCAGGCGGCTTTGCGGATTGGCTTTTGCCGCCACAAACCGCCCGAAGCCCAGCCAGTCTTGTTCCAGCGACAAGGGCGTGGGCGCGGCAAACGGGTTCGCCGCTTCTTCGGCGCGGGTTTGGAAATACTGCTTGGGATTGTCCAGCAGCAGCTGCGCCTGCGCCTGCGGCAGCGTTGCCAACGCCAAATGCCGCATATCGGCACGCACGCTGTCCAAATCGGGCATCACGCTGCTGTCCACCGAGGCAAACACGCCGCTGCCGCGCCATTGTTCGGCAATTTCGGCGGCAGCCTGAAACGCCGTTTCCGCATTGCCGCTGCCTGCCAGCAACACAATCTGCCCGTTGAGCTGCGCCTCGCCCGCTTGGTCGGCAGCCAGCAGCAGGGTATCGGGCTGCTGCTCGGCGGGGAGCAGGGCGGTGAGGTTGGTTTGGAGCGGCTGGCGGGCGGCAAACATATACACGGCAAAAAAAGCCACAACGAAGAAACAGGCCGTAAAAAAACGGCGCAGGAGGCGGATATTCATGTTTCAGACGGCCTTTTGCTGCATACGCGCGGGCATCAGTAGCTTGTGGCGCAGAACTGCTCGCCCTTGTTTGCCGCCGTGCCGTAGCAGGTCAGCCCCATGCCGGCGGCGGTGCCGTTTTTCACCTGCCCGCCCGGTTTGCCGTTGACCGTGGTTTTGCCGTTTTTCGTTTCCACCACCACCGCCGTGCCGCCCTTCTGCTTCCATTTGAGCGAGCTGCCCGACGCGTCCTGGCATTTGCTGACCGTGCACGCGCCCTCCCCTGCGACGCTGCCGTTTTTGTAGTACACGCACTGCTGGCCGCTTTCGGTGCAGGCGGCGTGGGCGGAAAAGGCGCAAAGGCACAGCAGGGCGGCGGTTAGTTTCGTTTTCATTGCAATCTCCCGAAAATTTCTGAAAAAGGCCGTCTGAAACGGCGGGCAGATTGTAAACCCAAACCGCCTGCCGCGCCCTGCCCTCCCGCATCCGCTTTGACGAAAAACAGCTTCCGCCCCGCGCACCGGATTTTTTTCAGACGGCCTCTCGGGTGTGCCGTGCGATAAGCGTATAATGCCCGCCGTTTGCCCTTCCCACCCGTTACACAAGGAATCCCGTATGACCACCCCCGTCAAATACAAACGCGTCCTCCTCAAACTCTCCGGCGAAGCCCTGATGGGCTCCGACCCTTTCGGCATCAACCGCGACACCATCATGCAGATCACCGCCCAAGTGAAAGAAATCGCCGATATGGGCGTGCAGGTCGGCATTGTCGTCGGCGGCGGCAATATTTTCCGCGGCGTATCCGCGCAGGCCGCCAGCATGGACAGGGCTACCGCCGACTACATGGGCATGATGGCCACCGTGATGAACGCCCTCGCCCTCAAAGACGCGTTTGAATCGCTCGGCGTGAAAGCCCGCGTCCAATCCGCGCTTTCCATGCAGCAGATTGCCGAAACCTACGCCCGCCCCAAAGCCATACAGTATCTGAAAGAAGGCAAAGTCGTCATCTTCGCCGCCGGCACGGGCAATCCGTTCTTCACCACCGACACCGCCGCCGCCCTGCGCGGTGCGGAAATGAATTGCGACGTGATGCTCAAAGCCACCAACGTCGACGGCGTGTACACCGCCGATCCGAAAAAAGACCCGTCGGCCGCCCGCTACGAGAACATCACTTTTGACGAAGCTCTCAACAAAAACCTGAAAGTGATGGATGCCACCGCCTTCGCCCTCTGCCGCGAACGCAAGCTCAACATCGTCGTGTTCGCCATCGCCAAAGAAGGCGCACTCAAACGCGTCGTCGCCGGCGATGACGAAGGCACGCTGGTACACTGCTGACCACGCCGCCGCAATATCTGCAATATCAAAGAGGCCGTCTGAAAACCCGTAAACAGGTTTTCAGACGGCCTCTCAACATCCCACACCGTGCGGTGCGCTTCCATCCGCGCCCGCACGGCCTTTTTCAGCCCGCCACCGCTGCGAACACTTCTTTTGCGGCGGCTACGGTTTCTTCAATCAATTCAGTCGTATGCGCGGCGGAAACGAAGCCCGCTTCGTAGGCCGACGGGCCGAAGGCAACGTTTTTATCCAGCATGCCGTGGAAGAAGGTTTTGAAGCCGTCGGTATCGGAGCGCGCCATATCGCCGTAGTTTTGCGGCAGGCCGTCGGCAAAATACAGACCGAACATACCGCCCACGCTGTCGGCGGCAAATTTCACACCCGCGTCGGCGGCGGCGTTTTTAAAACCGTTTACCAACTGTTCGGTACGCGCCGTCAGGTTTTCGTAAAAGCCCGGACGTTGGATGATTTCCAGCGTTTTCAAACCGGCGGCCACGGCCACAGGGTTGCCCGACAAAGTGCCGGCCTGATACACGCCGCCGAGCGGAGAGATGCAGGCCATGATGTCGCGCCGCCCGCCGAACGCCGCCAGCGGCATGCCGCCGCCGATCACTTTACCCATCGTGGTCAAATCGGGCGTAATGCCGTGCAGCGACTGTGCGCCGCCGAGCGCGACACGGAAACCCGTCATCACTTCGTCGTAAACCAACACCGCGCCGTGTTTGGCAGTCAAATCGCGCAGTGCTTTGACGAAGTTTTCAGACGGCCGCACCAGATTCATGTTTCCTGCAAAGGGCTCGACAATCACGCAGGCGGTTTCGCTGCCGATTTGCGCGAACGTTTCTTCCAGTTGCGCGACATTGTTGTATTCCAACACCAGCGTGTGCCGGGTGAAATCGGCAGGCACGCCGGCCGACGACGGGTTGCCGAAAGTCAAAAGGCCGCTGCCCGCCTTGACCAGCAGGCTGTCGGAATGGCCGTGGTAGCAGCCCTCGAATTTGATGATTTTGTCGCGGCCGGTAAAGCCGCGCGCAAGGCGGATGGCCGACATGGTGGCTTCCGTGCCGGAGCTGACCAGGCGCACCTGTTCGACGCTGGGCACCAGTTTGGCGATTTCTTCGGCGATGACGATTTCGCCCTCGGTGGGCGCGCCGAACGACAAACCGCCCAAAGCCGCTTCGCGCACGGCTTCAATCACTTCGGAATGCGCGTGTCCGACAATCGCCGGCCCCCACGAGCCGACGTAGTCGGTGTAGCGCGTACCGTCCGCATCCCACACATACGCCCCTTCGGCTTTGGTAATGAAACGCGGCACGCCGCCGACGCTGCCGAAGGCGCGTACGGGCGAATTCACGCCGCCGGGAATAATGTTTTTGGCACGGGCAAACAGGGTTTCGTTGCGGTTCATGGGTTTTCCTTAGTGGATTGGGTGGATTTTTCAGACCGTTTGAATAGAACTTGGATCGCGCTGCCGGCGGGAGAGTCGATGTCGGTTTTGACATCGTGGCTGAAACGGTAGTCGGCCACAGTGTTGTCCTCCGCGTAATCGATGCACAGCTTCCATGTGTCATCGCGGCTTTTCATGTAGAAAAAATTGGTCGGCAGGAAGTTGTAAAACGGCAGCGATACCGTGTAGTAACCGTAGCAGCCGTTGTAACCGCGGGACGGCCTGCCGAACATGGCTTCGATTTCGGCGCGGGTGGTTTGGCCTTTAACGATTTTCTGTGCCAGCGAAGTTTCGCTTTCGCGGCGCAGAAAGGCGTTTTCGCGCTGCCGGAAATCGGAGACGCAGGCGGCAAGCAGGAAAATGGAAACAATAAGCGGCAGGCGGCGCATGGCGTTATTCCAAATAATAAGCAGCATTTTACTATTTTTCAGACGGCCTCCGCCGCCGTGCGACAAAAAAAACTTGGAAAACGCTTGACACGTTTTTCCAAACCTCTTATTATGCGCACTTCAATTCATCACGCGGGTCGTTAGCTCAGTCGGTAGAGCAGCGGACTTTTAATCCGTTGGTCGAGCGTTCGAATCGCTCACGACCCACCATTCACAAAGCCAGGTTGCAAAACTTGGCTTTTTTTTCGCAACGACATGAACCTGCTCCCCATTCTCGGCAAACTCGGCAGCATGACCATGCTCTCGCGCATACTCGGTTTCGTCCGCGACATGATTATCGCGCGGGTATTCGGCGCGGGCGATGCCGCCGATGCGTTTTTTACCGCGTTCAAGCTGCCCAACCTGCTGCGGCGCATTTTTGCCGAAGGCGCATTCGCGCAGGCCTTCGTGCCGGTGCTGGCGGAATACAAACAGACCAAATCGCCCGAAGCGACGCGCGAATTTGTGCAGTACATCGCGGGAATGCTCACTTTCGCGCTCACCGTCGTAACCGCCGTCGGCGTGCTGGCCGCACCGTGGATTATCGGCCTCACCGCCTCCGGCTTTGCCAAAACCCCCGGGAAATTCGCGCTGGCATCCGATCTGCTGCGGATTATGTTTCCCTATATCTTACTGATTTCCCTGTCGTCTTTCGTCGGATCGATACTCAACACCTACCACAAATTCCAAATACCCGCCTTCACGCCGGTGCTGCTCAATCTGTCGTTTATCGTTTTTTCCCTGTATTTCGTTCCCTATTTTGATCCCCCTGTTACCGCGCTGGCTTGGGCGGTGTTTGTCGGCGGCATTTTGCAGCTTTCGTTCCAGCTTCCGTGGATGGCCAAACAGGGTTTCCTCCACCTGCCCAAACTCGATTTCAAAAACTCGGCGGTCAACCGCGTGGTCAAACAGATGATGCCCGCCGTTTTTGCCGCCAGCGTGGCGCAGATTTCCCTGGTTATCAACACCATATTCGCTTCCTATCTGCAAAGCGGCAGCATTTCGTGGATGTACTATGCCGACCGCCTTACCGAGCTGCCTACCGGCGTACTGGGCGTGGCTTTGGGTACGATTCTGCTGCCCACGCTGTCCAAACACGCGGGCGGGCGCAATCCGCGCGAATTTTCCAAGCTGCTCGACTGGGGGCTGCGCCTGTGCTGCCTGCTGGCCGCGCCCGCCGCGCTGGGGCTGGCACTGCTGGCCTACCCGCTGATCGCCACCATGTTCGTCAATAAAGGCTTTACCGCCCACGACGCGGTCATGACCAAAAACGCTCTGATTGCCTGCTCTTTCTGCGTTATCGGCCAGATTATGATTAAAGTACTTGCCCCCGCCTTCTACGCGCAGCAAAACATCAAAACGCCGGTAAAAATCGCCGTGTTTACCCTAATCGTTACCCAAATCATGAACCTAGCTTTCATCGTGCCGCTCAAACACGTCGGTTTGTCGCTTTCCGTCGGCTTGGGCGCGTGCCTGAATGCCGCGCTGCTCTATACGCTGCTGCGTGTCAAAGGCCTGTATCTGCCCGAAGCGGGCTGGCAGCGTTTTTTGGGCAAACTCGCCATCGCGCTGGCGGTGATGGGCGGCGGCCTGTGGGCGGCGCAAAGCCTGATGCCGCTCGAATGGATAGAGATACGCGGCTGGCAGAAAACGCTGCAACTGTTTTGGCTGGTGCTGCTGGGCATCACGCTCTATTTCACCTCGCTGGCCGCGCTCGGCTTCCGTCCGCACCATTTCAAACGCTCGGAAAGCTGACGGCGGCATTGCTGCCCCCTCCTCCGGCCGCAACGTACGCGTACAGCCCCATACCGCTGCGCCGCGCACCGCCGCAAATTTAAGAGGCCGTCTGAAAACCCGTTTGCAGGTTTTCAGACGGCCTCTTGCGCTTTTTGCCCGTTCTAATGCCGCCGCCGCAGCGAAAACATCCCCGTTTTGTCCGCATCGAAAACAAAACGCCCGTCCTGCACCGCCGCATAAGTGTGTTGCGCGGACACCGGCTGCAAGCCTGCGTGTTCCAGCAGATAGCCGCCCACCACATCGGGCTGTGCGGTAACGGCGGCGGCGAGTTTGCCAAACAAATCGCGGCAGATGCCGCCTTCTGCCCAGCCCGCAGCAGAATCTTCCATACACCGCCCGTTGAGCGCGTGCATATTTTCCGGCGTTTTGCCGCTGATTTCGACAAAATTCCCTTCCGGCAAACCTTTAATCGGATAGCGGTAGGTTTTCGTGCCGTCCTGCGCCCCGCTGATTACGGGTTCGCCCAGCGGCAGCTTAGGCACAAGCACCTCAATATCGAGAAACTTCACCGTAAACCCGGGCTTGGGCGGCTTGGGTACGGCATCGGCGGCTTCATTGCCGCCGCAGGCCGCCAGCGCGAAAACGGCGGCACAAAACGGAAACAGACGGAATTTCATCATGCGGACTCCTTTGCGGACAACGGTTTTCCGCCGGCAGCAAAAGCCGGCGGAACGGAAGCGGCACCAAATGCCGGAAAAGCGGGGTAGTGCCGCTTGGGCGTTACCGCCGTTTGGCGGCAAAAACGCGGCGGCGGCCTAATGGTGGCGTTGCAGGCTGTAGCGTTTTTCCAGCGAGGAAAACAGCCAGCTCAGGCACAGCGTCATCGCCAGATAAATCAGGGCAATGGCGTACAGCGGCTCTTCATATACCGAATAACGGCCGGAAATGGTGCGCTGCACATAGGCCAGCTCGGCAACGGCGATAGCCGACAGCAGCGAGCTGTCTTTCAAAAGGGTGATGAACTCATTGGCCAGCGGCGGCAGCATACGGCGCACGGCCTGCGGCAGAATGATGAAGCGCATGGCCTGGGTGTAGGTCATGCCCAGCGAGCGGGCGGCCTCCATCTGGCCTTTGTCGATAGACTGGATGCCCGCGCGGAAGATTTCGGTAATGTATGCGCCGGAGTTGGCGGTCAGGGCGAGTACGCCGGCGATGACCGCGCCATAGTTGCGGCGCAGCTCCGCCGCCGCCGGCCCGCTCACCAGCCAGCCGTCGGCCGGGTGGATGAGTGCGGCAAGCCAGACGAAATACCAGATAAAAATCTGCACAAACAGCGGCGTGCCGCGAAACACCGTTACATAAAGCAGCGACAGATTGCGCATCACCCAGCCCAGCCCGCGTAGGAACACGCCGCCTTTTTCAAAGCGGATAATCCGCGCCAGTGCGCCCAAAAGCCCCAAAAGCGTGCCGCCCAGCGTGGCGAGAAAGGTCAGACCCAGCGTCATCAGTGCGCCGGTGAGAAACATCCAGCGGTATTCGTAAATAATGTCGAAACGGAAATTCATAAAAAAGATTATTCGGAGAAACAGAAAAAGCGGCAGGCGGCGGAATACCGTACAGCGCACGGGAAACCGCGCATTTTACAAGAAAAAACACAATACGCGCCATTTAATTGCCGCTGCGGCTTTTTGTAAACTCCGTACAAATCCGTTTACAATAAACGTTTTCCCTCGAAAGAGCGTCCGCCATGAAGATTTTTCCGGGAGGCACTCCGCCGCCCGCCGCCTTGTCCGCCGCCGTTACCATCGGCAATTTCGACGGTGTGCATTTGGGACATCTGCACATCCTGCAAAGGCTCAAAGCCGAGGCGGACGCACGCGGGCTGGCTCCGGCCGCCGTGGTGTTCGAGCCGCAGCCGGCCGAGTTTTTCGCCCGTCTCGCAGGGCGCGAACCGCCGCCGCGCCTCACGCCGCTGCGCGACAAGCTGCGCCTGCTGCGCGAGAGCGGCTGCGTGGATTCCGTACGCGTGCTGCGTTTTAACCGCGCCTTTGCGAAAATGGGCGCGCAAGACTTTATCGGCGGCATCCTGCGCCGCGAGCTGGATACGCGCTATCTGCTGGTGGGCGACGATTTCCGTTTCGGACAGGGCCGCAGCGGCGATTTCGCGCTGTTGTCGGCGCAGACGGATTTCGTTACCGAACAAACCCCCAGCATTCTGGCAGCGGGCGGCAGGGCCAGCAGTACAGCCGTGCGCGGCCTGTTGCAGGCAGGGCGTTTGGACGAGGCGCAGCGCATTCTCGGCCATGCCTACACGCTCTCCGGCCGCGTCGTCCACGGGCGCAAGCTCGGCCGCACGCTGGGCTGCCCCACCGCCAACATCCATCTGCCGCCGCACCGCTACGCGCTCTCTGGCGTGTTTGCCGTGGAAGCCGAAGGCCGCTTCGGCAGGCGGCGCGGCGCGGCGAGCTTCGGCCGCAATCCCACGGTGGAGGGCGGCGGCGCACAGAAGCTGGAAGTCCATCTGATCGGTTTTTCCGGCAATCTCTACGGCGAACGGCTCACCGTGCGCTTTCTGCACAAGCTGCGCGACGAAGAGAAATTTTCCGGCCTGGACGAGCTGCGCGTCCGGATACACGAGGACATCGCGGCGGCAAGAAACTGGCAGGCCGTCTGAAAACGTGCAGGCAGAAAAATCCGTATGCGGGGAAGCTGTACCGCACAAGCTGCGCGGACGCAAGGCAGGGTGTGCCGCCCAAGCGGCGTGCGCACTCTCTGTGTTGCAGAAAATCGGGATGTTTCCCAAGCAGTAAAACCGCGTGCGTGGCTGTGCCACACACCTACAAAACAGCAGAGGCCGTCTGAAAGTATCGGAGCTGCAATTGCAAACCGCTGGCATTCTTAACACCCAAACCGTATAATCGCGTAAATTTCCGCAAACAAACATCAGGCGGAACGTTTGTTATTCCCGTATCTCCCCCTCCATACTTTACTTTAAGGAGCATGAGCATGAACCAGCAGCCGCAAGCATTCCAGCAATCCACCCCCGCCATCGGTGTCGGCGAATGGATTGTTACCTTGATTGTCCTCTCTCTGCCGCTTATCGGTCTGATTATGGCCTGCGTGTGGGGCTTTAGCAGCAGCACCAATCCGAGCAAATC
This sequence comes from Kingella potus, assembly GCF_900451175.1. Taxonomy (NCBI): domain Bacteria; kingdom Pseudomonadati; phylum Pseudomonadota; class Betaproteobacteria; order Neisseriales; family Neisseriaceae; genus Kingella; species Kingella potus. Next base: position 545,272 of record NZ_UGJJ01000002.1, on the reverse strand, counting down.
CAATTTCTGCAAAGCCTGGCTGGTTTTCGCCCTGATCGGTATCGTACTGTACTTCGTGCTGGTTGCCGCCTTCCTCGGCGGTGCCGCCGCCATGCAGCCGCCGCAATAAGCCCGCTGCTGCGGCAGGCATACAAGAGGCCGTCTGAAAACCTGTTTTACGGGTTTTCAGACGGCCTCTTTCATATGCGGCAGCGTTTACGCGCCGTACACTTTGAAGCGCGTGTCCAGCGGCGCGTATTCCTTGCCGTCCGCCGGCGCGGCAATGCCGCCGAACACCAGCTCGGCACGCAGCGTCCACGATGCGGGGATGTTCCATTCGCGGGCAACGGCCTGGTCGATCAGCGGATTGTAGTGTTGCAGATTCGCGCCGATACCGGCGGCGGCCAGCGTCGTCCACACCGCATACTGGTGCATCGCGTCGGCGTGTTCCGCCCACACGGGGAAGTTGTCGGCATAGGACGGGAAGCGTTCCTTCAAGCCTTTTACGACATCCCGGTCTTCAAAAAACAGCACCGAGCCGGCAGCGGCTTTGAACATCGCCATTTTCTGCGCGGTCGGCCCAAACTGGCCGGCAGGCACGACGGCACGCAGCGCGTCTTCGGCAAAACCCCACAGCTTCTCATGCTCGGCACCAAACAGCACCACCACGCGGGTAGACTGCGAATTGAATGCCGAAGGCGTGTGTTTGACCGCGTGGCCGACAATTGCCGCCACTTCGGCAGCGGGCAGCGGCAGGTTTTTGTCCAGCGCGTAAACGGAGCGGCGGGTTTCGGCCGCCTGTTGCAGGTGTTGGTAAGTCATATCGTCCTCCTTATTCGGAACGGTTTTTGCAGAAAAGTTTGTCCAGCGACCACGCGCCGCCGCCGGCAGCGGCCAGATACAGGAACACAAAGCTGAACAGCGCGGCCGGTTCGCCGCCGTTGGCCAACGGAAACAGCGCGTTGCCGCCGCCCGCGTGCGCCATAAAATAAGCCACGGCCATCTGGCCGGAAAGCACAAAGGCCACGGGGCGGGTCAGCAGCCCCAAAAGCAGCAGGATGCCGCCGCCCGTTTCCAACACCGCCGCCGCCAGATAAATGCCGGAAGGCGCGCCGCCGCCCATATCCACAGGAAACGAGAAAAATTTGGACGTGCCGTGGAGGATAAACATATAGGCCGCAGCAATACGCAGCAGCGACAGCACGGCGGGGGCAAAACGGACGGTATTCATCGGGGTTTCCTTTCGCGCACTCGGCGCGGTAACGGTTATCGGAAAAACGCATTATAGATAAAGCCCCTGCGCAGATATATACTCGCGGCATTGATGCAGCCTTTCCGCAAAAGAAACGAAAGACACTATGGACACCCTGTTCAGCCTGCGCGTATTCCGCGAAGTCGTCCGCCAGGGCAGCTTTACCCGCGCCGCCGCCAAGCTCGGCATTTCCACCGCCATGACCAGCAAGCATGTTTCCCATTTGGAAAAACACATCCGCGCCAAACTCTTGCAGCGCAACAGCCGCAGCCTGCACCTGACCGAGGCCGGCGCGGAATACTACCGCCGCTGCACCGAAGCCCTGGAAACGCTCGACACCGCCGCCGAACGCGCCGCAGGCGGCGCAGACATCCCGCAGGGGCAGCTCCGCATCACCATGCCCATGTGGTTTGCCAACGCCCATTTCTGCGGCCATCTGGCCGAATACCGCCGCCGCCATCCGCAGGTCACGCTCGACCTGATCCTCGACAACCGCAAAGCCGACCTGGTGGCCGAAGGCATCGATCTCGCCCTGCGCGTCAGCACCGACGATCTGCCGCCCGGCCTGATTGTCCGCCCGCTCTGCGGCATCCGCTTCTTCCTCACCGCCGCGCCCGCCTATCTCGCCGCACGCGGCACTCCCGCCGCGCCGCAGGAAGCCGCACGGCATGATTTCGTGCTGCCCAGCTATGTGGACATGGGCAGCGTGCGCATCACGCGCGGCGGCGAAAGTTTCACGCTTGCCCCGCCCGCCCCGATCCGTGCCGACAACACGCTGATGGTGCGCAAAATGGTACTGGCCGGCTGCGGCCTCGGCTACCTGCCCGAATGGACGGTGCGCCGCGACCTCGAAAGCGGCCGCCTCGTGCGCCTGCTGCCCGACTGGCACATCCTCACCGCCACCCTCTACGCCGTCTATCCCGACCGCGCCTTCCTCAGCGCGAAAGTGCGCAGCTTCATTGATTTTCTGTGCAGACAGACCAAAACAGACGGAGAGGCCGTCTGAAAACATCTGCACTTTTCAGACGGCCTCTGCCGTTTAGGTAGGGTGTGTGGCTTTGCCACGTACGCGGCTGCGGAGATTGCACGGCTTTTGCGCTGCGGCAGGGAACGCGTGCGTCGCCGGGGCGACACACCCTACGCGAGATGCAACGGGGCAGGCCGTCTGAAACCGATGAAGCCGCCGCAAACCCGCTCCCGCCCGTAAGTGCAGCCGAAGCGGCAACAGCCCCCACCCTAACCCTCCCCCGCAGGCGGGAGAGGGGACAGAGGCCGTCTGAAAACTGTTTTCAGACGGCCTCTGCTGATGCAGACCTGCGCAATCAGAACGACATTTTCAGGCTGCCGTAAAAGGCGCGGCCGGGTTCGTTGTAGGTTTGCGCGCTGCTGTTGCTTGCGCTGCGGTAGAGCTGTTTGTCAAACAGGTTGTTGATGCCGAAGCGGGCGTTGATGTTTTTGTTGAAACGGTAGCCCGCGCTGATGCCCACCAGGCCGTAGGGGCTGACGGCTTCGTTCGACAGGCCGTTGCGCCGTTCGATGTTGCTCAACACCACGCTACGCGGTTTCTGTTTGCCGTAGTAGGTTACGTTGAGCGCGGCATCGAATTTTTCCGTCGGCTGCCAGTTGAGGCTGCTGTTGATGGTGTACTTCGGAATCACCGACAGCGGGTTGCCCGTGTCTTTGTTGACGGACTTGCGCATATAGGTGAAGTTGGTCGTCCATTTGAGCGTGCGGTGCAGCGGCAGGGTCAGGTTGCCTTCCAAGCCTTCCACCAGGGCTTTTTTGGCGTTGGTCCATTGGTACATATGGTTGCCGAGGTCGCTCAAGGCCACAACTTCGTCGCCGGCAACGATTTTGTTGCGGTAGTCGTTGTGGAAGTAGGCGGCGGAGGCCTGATAGCCGTTTTTGGCAAACTCGAAGCCGATTTCTTTGTTCAGGCTGGTTTCGGGCTTCAGGTTATCGTTGCCGATCAGATAGCAGCGGATGGTGCCGGGCGTGCCTGCCTTACAGCCGTTGCCGCGCGTGTAGAGGATGTAGTTGGGGTTGCCCTGGTACAGGTTCGGGGCTTTGTAGGCGCGGGCTACGCCGCCTTTGATATTCCAGCTCTCGTTGATTTTCTGTACGAAGTTGAGCGCGGGGCTCCAATTGCCGCCCGATTTGCTGTTGTGGTCAAAGCGCAGGGCAGGGATAAGCTGGGTGCCGCTGCCGAAGCGGATGTGGTCTTCAACATAAAAGGCGAAGTTGCGCTGGCTGCTTTCGCCGCTGCGGTTGGTGGCGATGCCCGCGAATACGTCGGTGCGGCGTTGGTCGGTAAAGCCCTGCCGGTGGGACGAAGCGTCGTCCAGATGGTCGTTGGTGTATTCCGAGCCGACGGTTACCACGTGTTCCCCGCCGAGTTTGAAGGGGATGTTGGCTTCGGCGGCAAGGCGGCCGGTTTTCAGCGTGCTTTCGGTAAACTGCTTGGGCGGCTGGTACTGGCCTTCGGGGCCGCCGTAAATGCCTTCCACCAAGTGTTCGTTTTCGGTGCGGTCGAATTGGGCGACGACTTTGGTGTCGCCCCAATTCCAGATGCCTTCGTGCGTCAGCGCGTTGCTGATGCGTTTGAGGCGGGCGGTTTCTTCGCCGTAGAGCGAGCGGGTAAAGGCGCTGGGATTGTTGTTTTGGTTGTCGCCGGAATAGATATTGCCTTGCTTGCTGTACATGGCGTCCCAGGTCAGGGTTTGTTCGGGCGTGATGCGCCAGGCGAGGCGGCTGGAAAAGTCGCGGTTGCGTACGCCTTCGCGCCCTGCGCCGTTGCCGCTGCTGCCGTTGACGGCGTTGATGTCGGCCGCGTCGGCATCGGTTTTGTTCAGGCTGCCGTAGAGGCGGAAGCCGAGTTTGTCCTGGACGATGGGGCCGCTGAGGTTGAAGCCGATGCGTCTGGTGTCGCCTTCTTTGCTGTCTTGCGGCTGGTTGGCAAAGAGATTAACCGAGCCGTGCAGCTCATTGCTGACTTTTTTGGTAACGATGTTGACCACGCCGCCGGCCGCGCCGGAGCCGTAGCGGGCGGCGGCGGGGCCGCGCAATACGGTAATGGATTCGATGTCTTCCACCGGCACCCAGTTGCTGTCGCCGCGCGTGTTGCGCTCGCCGCGCCAGCTGTAACGCTCGGCGTTGCGCGAGGTGGCGGGGCGGCCGTCGATCAGAATCAGGGTGTTTTCCGGCCCCATGCCGCGCAGGTCGATTTGGCGTTTGTTGCCGCGCTCGCCCGAGGCGGTGTTGCCGGTGAGGTTGGCACCGGGCATGGTGCGGATGATGTCGGAAATGTCGTTCACCGCCGGACGGGTTTCCAGATCCTTGGCGGTGATTTTCGATACGCCCAGCGACTGTTGGAGCTGGCGTTGCGCGGTAACGTAGACGGTTTCCAGCCCGTCGTTTTCTTCGTCGGCGGCCTGTGCGAACGCGCCCGCGAGGGCGAGCGGCAGCACGGCGAGGGGATAGAGGGATTTTCTGCGGGACATTTCTTGCTGCTCCTTTGTAAAGAAATTTTACATAACAGGGGTAAATATGAACCGATGTAAAATTTTTGTCAAGCGCAAACGGAAACCAAGCGCATCCGTACACCCGCACGCGGCGGCGCGGCGGCCGTCTGAAAACAGGCCGTCTGAAAAGTACATATCGGCAAAATCCGTGTGCGCGGCTGCACCGCGCAGCCTGCGCGGACACAAGGTAGGGCGTGCCGCCCCAAAGGCGACGCACGCGTTCTCTGTATTGCCGCAATTCGAAACGTCCCCAAGCAGCATAAAACGCGTGCGCGGCTGCGCCACACACCCTGCAAAAGGCAAGAGAGGCCGTCTGAAAACGCGCTGAAAACGCGTGCGGCTTTTTACGCCGTCCGAGCCATACTTTCAGACGGCCTCATGCGCCGCCATGCGGATAACATGCGGATAATTTGTTATACTGCCCGCCCCGAAAAACAACCGTACAGATAGAAACCGCCATGAATATCCGATCCGCCGCCATTGCCGCCGCCGCCCTAATTGCGCTGGCCGCCTGCGAACACCAGACATCCGCGCCGCAGGCCGAAACCGCCGCTTCCGCAGCGCAAAGCGCGTCCGCACCCGCACCCGAAACGCAGCCCGCAGCCCCCGCCGAGCCGCAAACCCTTACCAGCCGCGACGGCGCGGTAAGCATTACCGTAACGGGCGGCTTCCAAGACCAAAGCGGCAATGCCGCGCTGCTGCCCGAAGGCGCGTCGGCCGAGGAAGTAACCCTGCTGCAACGCGACGAAGACGCAGACATCACGCTGTCCGTTACCGATTTGGGCAAGCCGGCCAAGCCCGCCAAAGACTACTACGCCGGCCTCAAATCCGCCCTCGAAGCAGGCGGCCTGTCCGGCCTGAAAGTGGGCGCGGCCACGGAAAACCGTATGGACTATTCCTTCTCCTATCCCGAAGGCGGCGGCGAAAACTGCATCGCCGTTTACCATCCCGACCATCTCTACACCGTCTGCGCCGCCAGCGCGTCCGCCGACAGCGGGCGTTTGGCCGAAACGCTCAAAGACGTGAAGCTGCTGAAAACGGCGATGTAACGCCCGCTTTCCGCCGAAACCGTCCGCAGAGGCCGTCTGAAACCTTTTTTCAGACGGCCTCTGCCGCAACCGAACCCGAGAGGCCGTCTGAAAATGTCCTGCCAACCGCCGCCCGCTTTCTCCGACACCGACCGCCGCCATATGCGCACCGCGCTCGCGCTCGCACGCGAAGGCCGCTTTTCCGCCAGCCCCAATCCCCGCGTCGGCTGCGTGATCGCACGCGGGGAACAGATTGTCGGCATGGGTTTCCACGTCCGCGCCGGAGAGCCGCACGCCGAAGTGCACGCCCTGCGGCAGGCGGGGGAACTCGCACGCGGCGCAACCGCCTACGTTACCCTCGAACCCTGCGCCCACTACGGCCGCACGCCGCCCTGCGCCCAAGCCCTGATTGCGGCCGGCGTGTCGCGCGTGGCCGCCGCCATATCCGACCCGAACCCGCAGGTGGCGGGCAAGGGTTTGGCCATGCTCGAAGCGGCGGGCATCCGCACCGGATGCGGCCTGCTGGCCGCCGAAGCCCGCGAGTTGAACCGCGGATTTTTATCGCGCATCGAACGCGGCCGCCCCTTCGTACGCCTCAAATGCGCCGCCTCGCTCGACGGCAAAACCGCGCTTTCCGACGGACGCAGCCAATGGATTACCGACGAAGCCGCCCGCGCCGACGTGCAGCTTCTGCGTGCCGAAAGCTGCGCGGTGCTCTCGGGCATCGGCACGGTGCTGGCCGACGACCCGCTGCTCACCGTACGCGCCTTTCCCGTTGTCCGCCCGCCGGTGCGCGTGATCCTCGACAGCCGCCTGCGTCTGAACCCGTCCGCCAAAATGCTTGCCGATGCGTCCGCGCCGCTGATGGTGCTGACGGGGGAAACCGATCCCGCCAAACACTCCGCCTTCGCCCGTTTCCCCCATGCATCCGTCCATGCCGTGCCGCTGCGTTCGGACGGCCTCACCGACCTGCCCGCCGCCCTCGCCCTGCTGGCACAACACGGCATCGGCGAAGTGCTGGCCGAAGCGGGCGCGACGCTCGCGGGCGCGCTGCTGCACGCGGATCTGGCGGACGAAATCGTGCTGTACCAAGCCGCGAAAATCCTCGGCACGCCCGCACGCGGCCTGTTCGCCCTGCCCGAAGATGCCGCCGCGCTGCACGATGCGCCGCGCTGGGAAACGCGCTCGGTCGAAATGCTCGGCAACGGCGTGAAATGGGTGCTGCGGCGGACAGAGGCCGTCTGAAAAACGTAAGGCGGCAAATACGTCCTGTGCGGGCGCGGTGTAGGGTGTGCCGCCCAAAAGCGGCCACGCGTCCGTATGTGTTGCCGCAAATCGGGAAATCTCACAGCAGCAAAACGCGTGCGTCGCTGTGCGACACACCCTACAAAACGGCGAGAGGCCGTCTGAAAAACGTAAGGCGGCAGATACGTCCTGTGCGGGTACGGTGTAGGGTGTGCCGCCCGAAGGCGGCGCACGCGGCCGTATGTGTTGCAGCGAATCAGAAAATTTCGCAGCAGCAGAAAACGCGTGCGTCGCTGTGCGACACACCCTACAAAACGGCAAGAGGCCGTCTGAAAAATGGAAGGCGGCAGATACGTCCTGTGCAGGCGCGGTGTAGGGTGTGCCGCCCAAAAGCGGCCACGCGTCCGTATGTGTTGCCGCAAATCGGGAAATCTCACAGCAGCAGAAAACGCGTGCGTCGCTGTGCGACACACCCTACAAAACGGCAAGAGGCCGTCTGAAAAACGTTTTTCAGACGGCCTCGGACACAGAGTAATAAGAAAGGAAACAGGCTGTGGATTTTTGGTATGGCTTTTGGCTGATTACGGGCATCCATCTTTTGGCGGCGGTGTCGCCGGGGCCGGATTTCGTGCTGGTGTCGCAGCAGACGCTGACGCACGGGCGCGGCACGGGGCTGTGGTGTGCGGCGGGCATTGCGGCGGGGCTTGGGGTGCATATCGCCTATTCGGTGGCGGGGCTGGCGGCGGTCATCGCGTCGGCGGCATGGCTGATGACGGCGGTGAAAATCGGCGGCGGTCTTTATCTGGTGTGGCTCGGTATCAAGGGGCTGCGGGCGAAGGCGGCGGGGGAGGTAACGGAAATCCGCGTGCAGGATGCCGCGCCCGTGGCGGCGGGTGCGGTGTGGCGCAGGGGCTTTTTGTGCAATCTGCTCAATCCGAAAGCTCCGGTGTATCTGGTGTCGGTGTTTACGGTAGTGCTCTCGCCCGCGATGCCGCTGTCGCAGCTGGCGGCTTACGGGCTGTGGATGGCGGTGTTGCAGTTTGGCTGGTTCGCGCTGGTCGCGCTGCTGCTGTCGGTGCCGCGCGTCAACCGCAGCTTCCGCAGGGCCGGGCATTGGATAGACCGCGTGCTGGGCGCGGCCATGGCGGTGCTGGGCGTGAAAGTGATGACGGGTTGAGCGGCCGGCTGGCGCATTTCCGTGGCGCAAACAATCACGCGTTGCCCGACAGACAGAAAACGTGTGCGCGGCTGCACCGTACAACCCACGCGGACACAATGTAGGGTGTGCCGCCCGAAGGCGGCGCACGCGTCCGTATGTGTTGCCGCAAATCGGGAAATCTCACAGCAGCAGAAAACGCGTGCGTCGCTGTGCGACACACCCTACAAAACGGCAAGAGGCCGTCTGAAAAACGTAAGGCGGCAGATACGTCCTGTTCGGGTACGGTGTAGGGTGTGCCGCCCGAAGGTGGCGCACGCGTCCGTATGCGTTGCCGCAAATCGGAAAATCTCACAACAGCAGAAAACGCGTGCGTCGCTGTGCGACACACCCTACAAAACGGCGAGAGGCCGTCTGAAAAACGTTTTTCAGACGGCCTCTGCGCGTTTGCGGATTACAGACGCGGGTTTACCAAATATCGGATTTGATTTTCCGTTTCAGGCTCGGGTGTTCGGAGAGCTTGAATTCCGGCTCTTTGCCCATGCGCAGCTTGGCGGTGTAGTCTTTCAGCAGCAGGAACACCAGCGGCGAAAGCAGCAGGATGGCGATGAGGTTGATGAGTGCCATGATGCCCATCGTCATATCCGCCATATCCCACACCACGGGCACTTTGGCCACCGCGCCGAAATACACCATAGACAGCACCGCCATGCGGAACAGGGCAACGGTGAACCAATGTCCGTTGACAAACTGGACGTTGGATTCGGCATAGGCGTAGTTGCCGATGATGGTGGAAAAGGCGAAAAGGAAAAGCACGATGGTGAGGAAGTCGGCACCCCATGCGCCGACATGGCCGACGATGGCCGCCTGCGTCAGCTCCACGCCGCTGAGGCCGTCGGGCGTGCTGGACAGCAGCACGATAAAGGCGGTGCAGGAGCAGACGATCATGGTATCGACAAACACGCCCAGCATCTGAATCATGCCCTGCGATACGGGGTGTTTCACATCGGCGGCGGCGGCGGCATTGGGTGCGGAACCCTGGCCGGCCTCGTTGGAATACAGGCCGCGCTTGATGCCCTGCTCCATGGCTATCGAAATCAGGCCGCCGAGAAAGCCGCCGCCGGCCGCGTCAAACGTGAAGGCGTTGCCGAAAATCAGGCCGAAAACGCGCGGCACTTCGCCCAGATTGGTGGCAACGATGTACAAAGCCATCAGCAGATACAGCACCGCCATCACCGGCACCATCATTTCGGCCACGCGGGACACGCGGCGGATGCCGCCGAAAATAATCGGTGCGGTGAGGATGACCAGCGCCACGCCCACTGCGTGTTCGTTCCAGCCCCACGAGCTTTTGGCCGCCACCACCATGGTGTTGGCCTGCACGGCGTTGTACACCAGCCCGAAACAGAAAATCAGGCTCAGCGAAAAGGCCACGGCCATCCAGTTTTGTTTCAAGCCGCTGCGGATGTAGTAGGCCGGGCCGCCGCGAAAATGGCCGTTTTTGTGGTCGCGGATTTTGAAAAGCTGCGCCAGCGACGACTCGGCAAAGGCCGAACTCATGCCGATCAGGGCGGTTACCCACATCCAAAACACCGCCCCGGGCCCGCCGTTGGCAATCGCAATCGCCACGCCGGCAATATTGCCCACGCCGACACGGCTGGCCAGGCCGGTTACAAAGGCCTGGAAGGGCGTGATGCCGTGCGGGTCGTCCACCGCCTTGCGCCCGCCGAGCATCTCGCGCACGCTGCGGCCGAACAGGCGGAACTGCACAAAGCCCGTGGCCAGCGTGAAAAACAAGCCCGTGCCCAACAGCAGGAAAATCAGCCCGTTCCACAGAGGGCCGTTCACTTCGTTTACAAATTTATGAATTAAATCAATCATACGAAAGCCTCGTTTTCAAAACCGCCGGCCATCCGCCGGCACACAAAGGGGCGCATTGTAAATGGATATTTTAAAAATTGCAGACAATTTTACACAACACAAAAGGCCGTCTGAAAACGGTGCGCCGTTTCTGCTAAACTGCGCGCCGTTTTTTCAGGAGGATACGCCATGCGTTTCATCTTCGCCCTGCCGGTGTGGCTGATGCTGGCCGACATGGCCTGCACTTTCGTACTCAATGTGATGCAGAGCTTCGCCTCCGGCCGCAAAACCGCGCCGCGTTCGGACGGCCTGCCCGTGTCGCCCGAAACCGCCTTCGACGGCTTGCAGGTGCTGGCCAACGGCGGCATGGTGCTGGTCATCGGCTACGGCCTCTTCGTGCTGCTGCGTCTGAACCGTACCGTGCCGCGCGGCGAGGCCGTGCCGCTGGGCGTGGCCGCCACGCTCGGGCTGCTGGCCGTGCTGTCGTTTTCGCTGGTGTCGGTATGGGAATGGGGCTGGGCATTGGCGCGGCTGGCGGGCGGCGAACCCGCCGTGTCCGCCGCCAACCCGCGCTATCTGGCAGCAGCCGTGTGCCAGCCGCTCATCGCCTTCCTGTGCCTGTGGCGGCTCGCCGGCTGGTACCGTATCGCCAAAAGGCAGGAGAAAGCGGCGGATGTTTACGGCGCGGCGCAATAGACGGCTCAACGCACAAACCCGCCGGCCAAATCTTTTTTCAGACGGCCTCTGATAGAATAAATTGATACAAAGCAATGCAATACGGCACGCTTTAAGCCACCAACCCTTGCAGCCTGCTACACGGCATACGCGGAACGCACGGCACAACCGTTTGCCGCCGTCTCAAAAAACACACATTGCTTTTATGCAAAGTGTATTTTTTTGGCGCAATCGGTTAAAATAAACATTATTTACTAGATAACGGACAACCAAGCAAAAGGATTACCGCAATGGGCAGCGACAAACACAATTCCATCAACATCACCATGTTGCAGGCACGGGACGTACTGCTGTCGTACCTCCGCCCGATATTCAACGGTGCGGGCATTACCGACCAGCAATGGCGCATCATCCGCCTGCTCGCCGAAAACGGCACCATGGATTTCCAAGACCTCTCCGTCCAGGCCTGCATCCTGCGCCCCAGCCTCACCGGCATCCTCAACCGCCTCGAACAAAACGGCCTGCTCATCCGTATGAAACCCTCCAACGACCAACGCCGCGTCTTCCTCAAGCTCACGCCACGCGGCGGACGCGTCTTTGAAGACATCCGCACCCAAGTGGACAAATGCTACGAAGACCTCGAACAGCGTATGACCCGCGAAAAAATGCACAGCCTGCACAACCTGCTGGCGGAAATGGCCTCCCTGAAAACACAAGATTCCGTACGGCAGCCCTAGGATTTGGCAGCGGCCAACGTTTTGCAACGCGGCAGCGTCGGGTACAATACCCGCCTGCCGCGTCCGCACGTCCGCCTGCGGCAGCCCGAAGCAAACAGGCCGTCTGAAAACACAAACAGCCGCGCCGCCCCGCAACCCGCCGCCGTACACACGAAACCCGCCATGTCCCACCCCCTGCAACTTCCCTTCCGCGATGCCATGTCCGTCTGTGCCGGCGGCGTACACGTCATCACCACAGACGGCTCAGCCGGCCGCTACGGCATTACCATGACCGCCGTCGCCCCCGTAACCGACGAGCCGCCCACCATCATGCTCTGCATCAACAAACAGGCCGGCATCGTCCCCGTCCTCCTGCAAAACCGCGCTTTGTGCATCAACGTCCTCTCCGCACACCAACAGGATGTTGCCGAACACTTCGCCGGCCTCACCGCCCTCTCCCCCGAAGAACGCTTCGCCTACCACATCTGGCACAAAGGCCGACAGGGGCAGCTCCAAGTCGAAGGCGCGCTCGCCCACCTGCACGGCACCATCGCCGAATGCAACGAAGTCGGCACCCACCGGGTTTTCATGGCCGAAATCAGCGAAATCGCCGTCCGTCCCCACAGTGCCGACACCCCCGCCCTCGTCTACTTCCGCCGCCACTTCGCCGCCCTCGGCTAAGCCTTTCAGACGGCCTCTGCCGCCACACAAACCAACAACAAACAAGGAACACGCCATGAGCGACACACTCAGAGAAATCCTCGAATTCAACGACAACTTCGTCGAGTCCGGCGAATACGCCCAGTTTTTCAGCGGCAAATACCCCGAACGCAGCCTCGCCATCCTCTCCTGCATGGACACCCGCCTCTCCGAACTCCTCCCCCACGCCCTCGGCCTCAAAAACGGCGATGCCAAAATCATCAAAAACGCCGGTGCCGTCGTCTCCCATCCCTGGGGTTCCGTTATGCGCAGCCTGCTGGTTGCCGTATACGAGCTGCGCGTAACCGAAATCATGGTTATCGCCCACCACGACTGCGGAATGCGCGGCATGAACCCCGACGAATTTCTCAGCAAAACCGAAGAATTCTCCATCCCCGCCGACCGCATCGACACCCTGCGCAACGCCGGCATCAACCTCGACAACTGGCTTACCGGCTTTACCAACGTCGAAGACAGCGTCCGCCATACCGTCAGCATCATCCGCCGCCATCCCCTCATGCCCGAATCCGTCGCCATCCACGGCCTCGTCATCCACCCCACCACAGGCAAACTCACCCCCGTAACCGACGATCCCGGCCACGGAGCGCAGGAATGACCGGCCGTCTCGGTCTCTTCGGCGGCACCTTCGATCCGCCCCATCTCGGCCACACGCATATTGCCCGCGCCTTTGCCGACGAACTGGATCTCGACACCGTCATCTTCCTCCCCGCCGGCGATCCCTACCACAAAGCCGCCCCCTCCACTCCCGCCGCCCACCGCCTCGCCATGACACAACTCGCCGCGCAGGCCGACCCGCGCTTTGCCGTATCCGATCTCGACACCGTACGCGGCGGCACCACCTACACCGCCGACACCGTACGCATCTTCCGCCAGCACTACCCCGCCGCCGAACTCTGGTGGCTGATGGGCGCAGACAGCCTGGCCGCACTGCACACCTGGAAAGACTGGCCAAGCATCGTGCGCCAAACCCGCATCGCCGCCGCCGCACGCAGCGGCTTTGCCCTGTCCGCCCTCCCCTCCGAACTGCACGCTTGGGCGGCGCAGGCATTAAACGACGGCAGCCTGCACCTGCTGTCCGCCCCGCTCTCCGACATCAGCTCCACCGACATCAGAGGCCGTCTGAAAAACGGGCAACATACCGGCGGTCTGCTCGATCCCGCCGTAGCCGCCTATATCCGCAGACACAAACTGTACGGCGGCAGCCCCGAAAACGTTTGAGGCCGTCTGAAAACCAGGTATCGGTTTTCAGACGGCCTCAAACACCGCAAAACACCTTTCTCCCGCCCCGCCGCCGCACCTGCCCGCGCCGGCGGGAGTTTTTGGTCGGGAAAATGAAACATCCATGGTTTCCCGCAAGAAAGTGCAAAACGGAAAAAGACCCTCTGCCCGCACGAGCAGCCTAAACGGCAGATAGGTTTTCCGCCCGCAGCCGCAGGCATCATCACTCCAACAGACAAAAAAACGGGGCTTGCGCCCCGTTTGTTCAGATTACTTCCAACACAAAATACTGCTTCAACTGTTCGTAAACATCGTCGCTGACATTGATGCAGCCATTCGTCATGATACGGTCGGCAGCAAGCGGCGATTTGATGCGTTCCAAACGGCGTTCCGAAGGCTTGAGCGTCCACACGCGGTGCAGGGCGAAGAGAAAATCCTTTTCCTGCTTAAAACCGATAATATCGCCGCCATAGCCGCGTTTGTCGGTTTTGTAGATTTTCATATCGAAACGACCCTTCGGCGTGGTTACGCCCACCAGTACAGGATGGCAGCTGCCGTTGTCGGCAAAACACAGTTCGGCGTTGGCCGTATCCACCACTACCCTTTTGCTCTGCTTGAAATCATCAATGCTGCCGGAAGCGGAAGCGGCGGCACTTCCCCCCAGCAGCATCAATACCCATAAGGCTTTCAACATATTCCGTCGGTCTTACTGGCGGATTTTCGCTGCCGGAGCAGCTTCTACTTCGCGAATGATGACCTGCGGCTCGGCGCGGGGCGGCTCGGGCTGCGGCGGCGGGCAGGCTGCCCCCTGCGGGAATACGGGATTCCAGTGGAAGCTGCGGGCAAATTTGTGTTTGTCGAAAATCACTTTGTACTGGCAGGTGGTAATGCCGTCCACACCGGAAGTGTTGTCGGGATCGACACCTACGCCCGGAGTGTAGAAGTGGAAGAGATAATCCCATTCGCGCACGCCGTACATACCTTCGTCATAGTGCGGACGGCCGAGAATTTTGTAGATGTCGTCTTTGCTCAAACCGGGACGCATTTTGTCCAGCTCGTCGTAAATGGGGAATGTACCTCGGTTTTTATTGAAAGTCAGCGAATAGGGCTTGGGGAAGACGGGGTTGTCGGTTGTTCCCTCTGCGGTAATTCGGCTTTTGGTGGCACAGGCGGCCAAGAGGCAGGCGGCGGCAACCGCTGCGCCGGTTTTCAGAAATCGTGTGCTTTTCATATTTTCAAATCCTTTAAGTTTAGTGGTTTTCAGACGGCCTCTGTAAAGAGGAGGCCGTCTGAAAACGTTTACGACATTACCATTGGTAGCCTACGGCAGCGGTGCCGCCGACATGGCCGCGCGAGTTGCCGGTTACCGTGCCTTTGATAATCCAGTTTCCGCCATCGGAAATGCTGGAATAACCGACTGCGTAACCGCTTTCGCCGCGATACACGCTGCCGCCGATGGCCATCATGCTCTTACCGGGCAGATAAGCCTGGGGCAGGCCGGCCACTGCCATTGCCGCAGCCGTACCGGCTTTGGAATCAGCCGCCACATCGTCAATTTTCTTGTTCAACTGGTTGCCCATGTTGACCACTTGGTTGTTGATGTTTTGGTTGATGGCCTGGTTGGTGTAATACAGCTGGCTGCCGTTGATGGCATCGGTGCTGGTGGCGGAGATGACACCTGCCGCTACGCCTTGTACCTGACGGGTTTCACCGGCATTGCCGACGCTGACGATACCTTTCGCATCGGCCACACCCGCAACATTGGCATCATTGGCACCCAAATAGGTGTAGTTGCTGCTGCCTGCCACGGCTTTGTGTACACCGGTAATGGAATCGGTGGTCGAACCGGTTTGGGCAAAGCTGCCGCTCTTGTTGCCCAAGAACACGGAGTTGGCCTTGGTGGCGGTAACGTTGCTGCCCACAACAAAGGTATTGTCGGTGGCAATCGTATTGTTGTTACCTACGCTGTAGCTGCCCGCACCGGTAATAACAGTCGGATCACCAAACGCACCGGAATTCGCGCCGGATACTTTGTTGCCCGTACCGATGGCAATCGAGTTCACACCCGTCGCCTGCGAACCTTTACCGATGGCGATACCGTTTTGACCGGAAGCCAGAGACTGGCTGCCCATCGCTACGGCATCAATGCCTGTGCCTTTGGCCTGATAGCCGACGGCAACCGCATATCTGCCCGATGCGCTCGAATCTTCGGTATTCGTAGCCTGGTCAATCTGGGTCTGGCCGTCATTCACATGGAAGAACTTGATACCTTGTTCGTTCATGTTTTTGATCGCTGAAATGACCGAATTGTTCACGTACTCTTTTTGTCCGGAAACATTGTAGGTTTTCAGAGCCACTTTACCGGCATTGGTCAGCTTGCCTGTATTGTCGACATACTGGTTGCTGTCGCCGCCCAAGGTCTTGCTGTAATTGTTGGAAATATTGGTTACGTTGTTTTCAACCTGGGTCAGGTCGCCAACGGTGGCCGCATTGTTCCATTCTGGAGCCTTATTGCCTTGAGCTTTGATTTGGGCAACAGTTTTGCCGTTCAGACCGCTGGCAACATTGGTAATCTGCTTACCGCCGTTGCTCAAACCGTTTGCAGTCAGGTTCACGGTGTTGTTCGGATTGCCCGCAGCCGGCGATTTGATGGTAACGCCGCCGTTGTTGACGGTAGTGTTGCCGGTAGTAACGCTGTCTACGTTCAAATCGCGTTTCAGGGCGACATTCACACCCGAAGCATCGGCTTTGGTCGTGATGTTGCTGTCGCCTGTTACCGCCACTTGGCTGCCCAGTTTCTTCACGCCGGTTGTACCGGTGTCGCCGGTAAAGGTCAGACCTTTGGTATCGAAGGCGTCTTTCGCAGCCGCACCTTTGGCAATGTCGTCTTTAGTTTTCTGCGACAGATCCACAGCATAATTGGTTACGTTATTGGCATTTTTGTTGCCTTTGGTAACAGTCAGGGCAGTAGATCCGGCAGAAACGCTCGCACCATCGGCATTAACGGTATAAATGCTCTGTCCGTTGCTGCCTTTGGTTTCGACAACGCTGGCGATATTGGTACCGGCTTTAACTTCGGTTTTTGCCGCTTTTACCTGACCTACGTTGGCCGCATCGGTGTTTTTCACACCGGGAGCAACGTTGGTAATCGCCTTATTGCCCGCATTGATGCCCCCGGCGGAAAGCGATACCCCGCCCGCTGTAAAGCTGTTGGCTTTCAGATCATTGGCGGTAGCCACTTTGTAAGTGGTGCTGCCGTCCGTATTCTTAGTCGGTGTTACGACAATATTGCTGCCCGCTTCAACTTTATTGGCAGCTTTTGCCGCTGCTTTATTCAGTTGGGAAACGTTAACCGCATCGGTATCGTCAACACCCGGGGCAACCTTGGTAATTCTGTTGCCGCCGTTGTTGAGGCCGCCCGAAGTCAGACTCACTGGCGATTTGCCGCCTACCGGTGTAATGGTTACGCCGTTGCCGCCAATGCTGGTGCTGTTGCCGGCCGCGTCTTTAAATCCGGCACTGGTCAGTCCGGTCAGCTCTTTGGCCAGTTTGACTTCCAGTTTGTCGGTACCGTCGGCTACTACGCCGATGTTGTTGTCGCTCAGCTTGGCCTTGTCGCTCACGCCGCCTTTGACATTGACGGTCTCGCCCAGTTTGCGGCTGACGTTGCCGCCGGTGTCGCCTGCAAAGGTCAGCGGGTTGTTCGCCACTTCGTACAGCTGGCCGCCGTTAATCGCGTCGGTGCTGTTTTTGCTCACTTCGCCGGGGGCAACGTTTTTAAGCTGTACCGGCTGTCCGGCATCTTTGCCTACCAGGCTGACGACGTTGGTCGGACCGGACGAGGCTTTGCCTGCCGCATCGGTATATTGCAGCGGGGTGTCGAAGCTGACTTTGGTTACGCCGTTTTTGCTTTCGACTTTGGCTGTGGTGCCGCGGCCGTCGGCAAAGTTGACGGTGTCGCCGTGGGTAACGAAGTCTTTGTCCGCTCCGTTGCCTTGGACGGTAAAGCCTGCGTTCAGTACGTCGCTGACGGTGGCGGCATTGTTGCCTTTGCCGTCCTTGGTCAGTGCGCCGCGGTCGTTATTGGCCGGGTTGGCCGCAGCCGCAGCCGTGTCGGCAAAGTTGCTCTTGACGTTGGCAAGGGTCATCGGGGCTTTGGTGCTGCCTGCGGCGTTATTCATGGAGGCAATCACGTCGCCGGCAGGAATCTCTGTGCCGCCTGTGGCCTGATCATAGAACTTGTTGCCGCGTTTGTACGCTTTGCTGCCGTCGGCTTTGGTGTAAACAACGGGTTGCGCTACGCTGTCGGCTATGCTCTGGCTGTCTACGTTGACGGTTATGGTGTGCTTGCCGCCTGTTGTGGTCTGGGCCGAAACCTCTGCCGCACCGGTGCCGACAAATTCTACTTCGCCTGCGTTTTTAACCTGGCCGTTGAAAGTTTTGGTCAGATTGCCGGTGGTCTTGTCGGAGCTGACTACCCAGCCCATGTTGGCCAAGTCGCCCGCTGTCGCAGCGCTGGCTTTCTGATCGGGGGTCAGGTTGGACAGATCCAGCAGTCCGGTTCTGGGCGTGCCGGCAGGATAAAGGTTCAATGCGGAAGCTACGCCTTTGACGGTGTTGCCGCCGTTGTTGAGGCCGCCCGAAGTCAGACTTACAGGCGATTTGCCAGCCGCTACCGGTGTAATGGTTACGCCGTTGCCGCCAATGCTGGTGCTGTTGCCGGCCGCGTCTTTAAATCCGGCACTGGTCAGTCCGGTCAGCTCTTTGGCCAGTTTGACTTCCAGTTTGTCGGTACCGTCGGCTACTACGCCGATGTTGTTGTCGCTCAGCTTGGCCTTGTCGTTTACGCCGCCTTTGACATTGACGGTCTCGCCCAGTTTGCGGCTGACGTTGCTGCCGGTGTCGCCCGCAAAGGTCAGCGGGTTGTTCGCCACTTCGTACAGCTGGCCGCCGTTAATCGCGTCGGTGCTGTTTTTGCTCACTTCGCCGGGGGCAACGTTTTTAAGCTGTACCGGCTGTCCGGCATCTTTGCCTACCAGGCTGACGACGTTGGTCGGACCGGACGAGGCTTTGCCTGCCGCATCGGTATATTGCAGCGGGGTGTCGAAGCTGACTTTGGTTACGCCGTTTTTGCTTTCGACTTTGGCTGTGGTGCCGCGGCCGTCGGCAAAGTTGACGGTGTCGCCGTGGGTAACGAAGTCTTTGTCCGCTCCGTTGCCTTGGACGGTAAAGCCTGCGTTCAGTACGTCGCTGACGGTGGCGGCATTGTTGCCTTTGCCGTCCTTGGTCAGTGCGCCGCGGTCGTTATTGGCCGGGTTGGCCGCAGCCGCAGCCGTGTCGGCAAAGTTGCTCTTGACGTTGGCAAGGGTCATCGGGGCTTTGGTGCTGCCTGCGGCGTTATTCATGGAGGCAATCACGTCGCCGGCAGGAATCTCTGTGCCGCCTGTGGCCTGATCATAGAACTTGTTGCCGCGTTTGTACGCTTTGCTGCCGTCGGCTTTGGTGTAAACAACGGGTTGCGCTACGCTGTCGGCTATGCTCTGGCTGTCTACGTTGACGGTTATGGTGTGCTTGCCGCCTGTTGTGGTCTGGGCCGAAACCTCTGCCGCACCGGTGCCGACAAATTCTACTTCGCCTGCGTTTTTAACCTGGCCGTTGAAAGTTTTGGTCAGATTGCCGGTGGTCTTGTCGGAGCTGACTACCCAGCCCATGTTGGCCAAGTCGCCCGCTGTCGCAGCGCTGGCTTTCTGATCGGGGGTCAGGTTGGACAGATCCAGCAGTCCGGTTCTGGGCGTGCCGGCAGGATAAAGGTTCAATGCGGAAGCTACGCCTTTGACGGTGTTGCCGCCGTTGTTGAGGCCGCCCGAAGTCAGACTTACAGGCGATTTGCCAGCCGCTACCGGTGTAATGGTTACGCCGTTGCCGCCAATGCTGGTGCTGTTGCCGGCCGCGTCTTTAAATCCGGCACTGGTCAGTCCGGTCAGCTCTTTGGCCAGTTTGACTTCCAGTTTGTCGGTACCGTCGGCTACTACGCCGATGTTGTTGTCGCTCAGCTTGGCCTTGTCGCTCACGCCGCCTTTGACATTGACGGTCTCGCCCAGTTTGCGGCTGACGTTGCTGCCGGTGTCGCCTGCAAAGGTCAGCGGGTTGTTCGCCACTTCGTACAGCTGGCCGCCGTTAATCGCGTCGGTGCTGTTTTTGCTCACTTCGCCGGGGGCAACGTTTTTAAGCTGTACCGGCTGTCCGGCATCTTTGCCTACCAGGCTGACGACGTTGGTCGGACCGGACGAGGCTTTGCCTGCCGCATCGGTATATTGCAGCGGGGTGTCGAAGCTGACTTTGGTTACGCCGTTTTTGCTTTCGACTTTGGCTGTGGTGCCGCGGCCGTCGGCAAAGTTGACGGTGTCGCCGTGGGTAACGAAGTCTTTGTCCGCTCCGTTGCCTTGGACGGTAAAGCCTGCGTTCAGTACGTCGCTGACGGTGGCGGCATTGTTGCCTTTGCCGTCCTTGGTCAGTGCGCCGCGGTCGTTATTGGCCGGGTTGGCCGCAGCCGCAGCCGTGTCGGCAAAGTTGCTCTTGACGTTGGCAAGGGTCATCGGGGCTTTGGTGCTGCCTGCGGCGTTATTCATGGAGGCAATCACGTCGCCGGCAGGAATCTCTGTGCCGCCTGTGGCCTGATCATAGAACTTGTTGCCGCGTTTGTACGCTTTGCTGCCGTCGGCTTTGGTGTAAACAACGGGTTGCGCTACGCTGTCGGCTATGCTCTGGCTGTCTACGTTGACGGTTATGGTGTGCTTGCCGCCTGTTGTGGTCTGGGCCGAAACCTCTGCCGCACCGGTGCCGACAAATTCTACTTCGCCTGCGTTTTTAACCTGGCCGTTGAAAGTTTTGGTCAGATTGCCGGTGGTCTTGTCGGAGCTGACTACCCAGCCCATGTTGGCCAAGTCGCCCGCTGTCGCAGCGCTGGCTTTCTGATCGGGGGTCAGGTTGGACAGATCCAGCAGTCCGGTTCTGGGCGTGCCGGCAGGATAAAGGTTCAATGCGGAAGCTACGCCTTTGACGGTGTTGCCGCCGTTGTTGAGGCCGCCCGAAGTCAGACTTACAGGCGATTTGCCAGCCGCTACCGGTGTAATGGTTACGCCGTTGCCGCCAATGCTGGTGCTGTTGCCGGCCGCGTCTTTAAATCCGGCACTGGTCAGTCCGGTCAGCTCTTTGGCCAGTTTGACTTCCAGTTTGTCGGTACCGTCGGCTACTACGCCGATGTTGTTGTCGCTCAGCTTGGCCTTGTCGCTCACGCCGCCTTTGACATTGACGGTCTCGCCCAGTTTGCGGCTGACGTTGCCGCCGGTGTCGCCTGCAAAGGTCAGCGGGTTGTTCGCCACTTCGTACAGCTGGCCGCCGTTAATCGCGTCGGTGCTGTTTTTGCTCACTTCGCCGGGGGCAACGTTTTTAAGCTGTACCGGCTGTCCGGCATCTTTGCCTACCAGGCTGACGACGTTGGTCGGACCGGACGAGGCTTTGCCTGCCGCATCGGTATATTGCAGCGGGGTGTCGAAGCTGACTTTGGTTACGCCGTTTTTGCTTTCGACTTTGGCTGTGGTGCCGCGGCCGTCGGCAAAGTTGACGGTGTCGCCGTGGGTAACGAAGTCTTTGTCCGCTCCGTTGCCTTGGACGGTAAAGCCTGCGTTCAGTACGTCGCTGACGGTGGCGGCATTGTTGCCTTTGCCGTCCTTGGTCAGTGCGCCGCGGTCGTTATTGGCCGGGTTGGCCGCAGCCGCAGCCGTGTCGGCAAAGTTGCTCTTGACGTTGGCAAGGGTCATCGGGGCTTTGGTGCTGCCTGCGGCGTTATTCATGGAGGCAATCACGTCGCCGGCAGGAATCTCTGTGCCGCCTGTGGCCTGATCATAGAACTTGTTGCCGCGTTTGTACGCTTTGCTGCCGTCGGCTTTGGTGTAAACAACGGGTTGCGCTACGCTGTCGGCTATGCTCTGGCTGTCTACGTTGACGGTTATGGTGTGCTTGCCGCCTGTTGTGGTCTGGGCCGAAACCTCTGCCGCACCGGTGCCGACAAATTCTACTTCGCCTGCGTTTTTAACCTGGCCGTTGAAAGTTTTGGTCAGATTGCCGGTGGTCTTGTCGGAGCTGACTACCCAGCCCATGTTGGCCAAGTCGCCCGCTGTCGCAGCGCTGGCTTTCTGATCGGGGGTCAGGTTGGACAGATCCAGCAGTCCGGTTCTGGGCGTGCCGGCAGGATAAAGGTTCAATGCGGAAGCTACGCCTTTGACGGTGTTGCCGCCGTTGTTGAGGCCGCCCGAAGTCAGACTTACAGGCGATTTGCCAGCCGCTACCGGTGTAATGGTTACGCCATCTCCATTGGTAACGGTTTTGTTACCCTTACTGTCGGTTGCTGTAACGCTGGTTACGGCCAGATTATTTTTCAGACCAATCTGAACGGTACCTTTGCTGCTGACTTGGGTTTGGATATTACCGGTACTGT
This sequence comes from Kingella potus, assembly GCF_900451175.1. Classification (NCBI taxonomy): domain Bacteria; kingdom Pseudomonadati; phylum Pseudomonadota; class Betaproteobacteria; order Neisseriales; family Neisseriaceae; genus Kingella; species Kingella potus. The sequence continues at coordinate 523,405 of NZ_UGJJ01000002.1, read as the reverse complement.
AATCAGTAGCGAACGCACCTGTACCCGTACCTTCCACAGCCAGAGTCGATCCCGGCTTGATGGCTTTATCGGCGGCCGAAACACCTGCCGCATCTGCGTTTGCCTTAATCGAGAAGCCTTTTCCGATTTCATTGGCAACGCTGTAAAGCTGACTACCATTGATCGCATCGGTGCTTGTAGCGGTAATCTCACCCGGAGCTACATGTTTGATCTGACGCTCTTCACCCACCTTGCCGACTGACACTTGATCGCCTGCTGCAACTGTACTACTGCCTGCAAAGCCGCCGTATTTGATGCCGTTTACTGTTGCATCGACAACTTTTGTTGCTCCGCTATCAGTCAGGCTGCCAGCACCCAATGCAACCGCATTGTCTTTATCAGCATTCGCACCGGCACCGATGGCGACGGATTTTTCATTCAAGGCTTTAGCTTTTGTGCCGATAGCAATAGCGTCTTTTGCATTTGCCTCACTTTGATCGCCGCCGGCAAAAGAGGATTCTCCGGCAGCAATATTGCCGACACCAAATGCCGAAGCACGATCGGCTTTTGCAGTTGCATAACGACCGACGGCTGCCGAATTTTTACCTTCTGCAACAGAACTCTGACCAAATGCCTGTGCGCCTTCTTTCATAGCACGGGTGTTGTTGCCAACGGCGGTTGTGCCCGTGCCTTTTGTAATGACATTATTACCAAGTGCCAAGGATTCCGTACCTTCGGCTGTAACGTCACTACCGATGGCTACAGAGTTGTCAGAAACCGCTTTGGCTTTCACGCCAATAGCGAGGGAATCTTTACCTGCTGCACCATCATTAGCGTAGTTGCTACCTGGGGCGGTTTGTCCAGAATTTACGCTGTAATAGCGTGTAGTGGCACCACCACCACCGGTTCCTGTGTTGGTAATGGTGATTTTTCCGCCGTTTTGGGACACATTAATGCCACTACCTGCTTCCAAAATCAGGGTTTCGTCGCCGATGATTCTCTTATCGGCCGCACCAGTTGCAGTAGACGGGGTATTGTCTGCGGAAGTACCTGAACCAGAATGTGCCACAGCCAAGTTGAAACCATTGTTCTTCAATTGCTTGAGATTAACCGCTTCATCATCGTTCTCGCCGGCTTTCACGTTAGCGATTTTCTTACCTCCGGCATTGATTCCGTTTGCTTGATCGATGCTGATGGGACCCACGGTTACAGTATTGAACTGAACTGCGTCTTTGGTTGAATAAATTACCTTGCCGTCAGCCGATTGTTTTACTTTCAGGTTTTTACCGGCAATCATTTCCACGGCTTCGCCGGGGTTGATGATTTCGCTGGGGGTAGAAGCAGCATCTTTTTCGCCTTCCCCGCCAACTGCGGAGGTTTTCAGGGTAAAGCCGCTGCCGTTGATTGCTTTGGCAATTTCCCCCGCGGTAACGAGCTTGCCCGCATCGGCAGGTATAGGCGCATTAACCTTACCTGTCGGCGAATTGCTCAATGCAACGGTATTCACACCCACTTTATACGGATCAGAGGCTGTGCCTGTGCCGCCCACGGTAACCGGGCTGCCGGCTGCCGCTTCGACTTTGCTTGCACCGCCGCCGGTACCTGTGGCATTGATGGTAATTTTCTTACCGTTTTGATTGATGCTGACATTGTCGCCCGCCTCAAAAGTCAGGGTGTCGCCGTCCGCTACGCTTTCTCCGGCAGTCAGTGTGCCACCTTTGTTCGGTACAGTCGCCACTTTGAAGTTTTGCATAGCAGTATCAGCTTTACCCAAGCTGGTTTTGGCATCTTGGGTCAGATCCACTTCATAGTTAGGCGCAGCGACCGTGCCTATATTCTTGGCCGTAATTTTGCTGCCGGATGCGGGGGTAACTTTGGTGGGCGTGGTGTTACGCACCAAATTAGCAACAGATTTCAACTGAGCCACGTTCACAGCATCGGAATCTTCCGTACCGGCAGCCACGTTGATGATTTGGCGGGTATCTTGTTGCGTACCGATAGAAAGCGCACCGGACGAACCTTTGACTGTTGCGGCAATATTGTTTTTATCGAGCTGGCTGGCAGCATCCAAGGCATAAACCTGATCCCGCGACACAGCCGCATCCGACACAGCCTTAACGTTAGTCGCATTGATAGTTTCGCGGGTAGCCTGCGCACCATAACCCAAAGCAATCGAGCCAGAGGCGGAAGTCGCGCTGCTGCCGCCGATGGCAATGCTGTTCAAACCGGCCGTATTGGCTCCATTACCGATGGAGATACCATTCTGCCTAGAAGAAACCGCGTTGTAACCAATGGCAGTAGAAGATTCGGCGGTGGCACGGGCGTTGGTACCCAAGGCAATCGAGTCCTTCTGCTCGGCGCGCGCCTGTCCAAGTGCAAGCGCATGTGAGCCGGCGGCATAAGAAGTATCGCCGATGGCGATTGCACCTTGTGAAGCCGTCTTGGACGTTCCGACACCACTAAAGGTTGATTCGGCTTCCACGGTAGCATTGCCGATGGCAATCGAGCTTGCGCCTTTTGCCTGAGCATTAATGCCGGCTGCCATTGCTTTAGTACCGGTTGCGCCGTTGTTGTTGTAGTTGTTGTCCGTGTCTTTGCCGTTTACATGATAGAAGTGTACGCCACCGCCGGAAGCGGAGATATTGGCAATCTGCGTTTGCAAGCCGTCGGCAACACTGTAAAGCTGACTGCCGTTAATGGCATCGGTACTGGTGGCGGAGATTTCGCCGGGAGCAACGTGTTTGATTTGGCGTTCGGCATCTTTCGCGCCGACGGATACTTGGTAGCCGGAAGCACCCACTTTGCCGGCGAAGCCGCCGTATGTGGTAGTGCCGACGGTGGCCGTGTTGATTTGCTTGGCTTCCGTAGCCGTGCTTGCGCCTGCACCCAAGGCCACAGCCTTGTCTTTATCTGCAGTGGCTTCCGTACCCAAAACAACGGCATCACTAACAGCAATCTTCGCAGCGGGCGCACCTTTCAGCGCATTTTTACCGATGGCTACGTTATTGCTACCCGTTACATAAGAACCTGCATTAACTTGGCCGAAGAAGTTGTTATTGCCGCTTGCACCCATACCCGCCTGTGTAGCCAAAGCAACGTTGGTGCTGCCGCTGGCATCTGCCAAGGCACTTGCGCCCAAGCCGATATTATGGCTGCCTGTCTTGGTGGCCACGCCAAGGTTTTTACCCGCGTTCAAGCCCATCAAGATGGAATCGTTGATATTTTGCGCACCCGTGCCACTGGACGAACCAATCATAATAGCGCGGGTATTGGTGTTGGATGTAGTTTCATCGGAAGTTTTGCCCGCATTCAAGCCAAGAGCGATAACTGCATCCGCTTTGGCAGCAGCACTCTTACCAATAGCCACGGAATTATTGCCGGAAGCGGACGAACTGTCGCCAAACGCGCTACCAAAGTCGCCCGCTGCTTTTGCCAAATGGCCGTAAGCAGATGCGCCGTAGGCAGCGGTGGAAGAATTACCCACAGCCGTACCCCAGCCCTTGTCTGTCGCATTTGCACCGTCGCCGACAGCAACAGTAGACTGACCCAAGGCCTTGGTGGCCTGACCCAGCGCGGTGGCGTTTGCACCCGAAGCTACGCTGTTGGTACCCATGGCAACGGAATTAGTGGTGGTGGCCTTGCTGTTCGAGCCGATGGCCACAGCACTCAAACCCTCCGCCCTGGTTTCGGTACCGATGGCTACGGCATGTTCAATGGCTTTGGTTTTCGCACCCACAGCCACAGCGGCCAAGCCTTCGGCATAGGCAGTCTGACCGATGGCGATAGAAGCATCGGATACACCTTTGGTATTTTGAGTGGTGAGTGGTGCGGTCGGATTAACTTTCGCATTACTACCAATGGCAACAGCATGCTCCGCCGCCGCCTGCACATCCACACCAATAGCCAAAGCATTGGTCTTTTTATTTGCATTATCCAAAGTAGTGCCAGTACCGATACGGATACTATTGGTCGCATTTGCGCCGTTTACACCCCTATCACCCAAACCAATAATACCGCTGTTAACATCCAAACGACCGCCCAACGACAAATTCGTCGCGCCGTTATTTCCAATACCAGAAGGCGTACTTTCACCGTAGAACAAAGCACGGTTGGTTTGTGTATCTTTTGCTTCAGCTTTTTGATTAGCACCAGCCGTACCCGTGCTCAGACAGGGATTCATACCGCCTGGTTGAAAATCGGGAAGCTGGGGAAAATGCGATTGTGAAGCATCCGGATTATAAACACCCGCACCAGGAACAACCGCATAAACATTGGTGCGGTTATTGCCATCCCAAATAGCGGCACAAGCAGTATCCGTACCGTCATTGACATAAATACCGGCAGAGGCAAACGTCTGACCCGCACCGGTCATCATAACTGCCGAAGCCATTGCACTTACAGCAAAGCGCGAACCACTAAAACCCAATGCGCCAACCACAGAAGAAGACGAACGCCCTGACTTGCCGTGTGCTTTAGCGATTTCCGCCACGGCCGTCCATGTATTGGTCGATTCGTTATAAACGGTACGATAGATTTTGTTCATAATATTTCCTTTTTGTTAAAAATTTTCCGCCGCCGCCGGTCTTTGCGGGAATTTTGGCGACTGCGTCGCAACCAAGGCCTTATAGCAAATTTCGTGCCATTGCATTCTTCCCATGACAGAGTGCCGGAAAATTCCTTCCGGCGCATGGCCGAAAGGTTTTTTCAGACGGCATTTTTTTGTTCTGCCAATTGGGGCGACCCAGTACGATATGACGTTTTCCGGCCAGATTGCGCAGATTTTCGTAGCTGCCGCGTCTGTATTTTTATGGACACGACAAGTAGGCTGCCCGATTTTATATACATATTCCAAACCGCTTGCAACTTGTTTTGATAAAAAGGAGCGGCAATCTTACCAAAGGCCGTCAGTGTGTTGCTTTCATGACAATATTGCTGACATTGTCGCCAAGAGGCCGTCTGAAACCGCGCTTTCAGACGGCCTCTTAGCCATTTGCTCTGCCGAATCCTGTGTAGGGTGTGTCGCGCAGCGACGCACACACTCCCCGCCGCCCGCCTTGCAAACATCCATCCGCAGCCGCGTGCGCCGCCTTTGGGCGAGATACCCTACCTTTTTCCGTTCTTTAAATTGCCGTGCCAAGTATCTGACTCAGATACCGACGTTTAGTATTTCCCCCGCTTTTCCTGTCCTTTAAAACGCCGTGCAAGTATCTGCAACCGCGTGCGTGGCAAAGCCACACACCTTACCTGAACGGCAGAGGCCGTCTGAAAACCCGTTGGACAGATTTTCAGACGGCCTCCTCGCCGTTTACAGCCGTGTAACCGACAGCACGCCGCGTATGCCGCCGAGATCGGCCAGAACGCGCGGCAGGTCGTTTACCTGCCGGATTTCCAGAGTGAAGCGCATACTGGCCGTCAGGTCGCGTGATTGGGTCTGCACGCCGGTTACGTTGATTTTGTGCCGTGCCAGATTGTCGGACACGTCGCGCAGCAGGCCGCTGCGGTCTTGAGCGCGGATTTCGATGTCCACGGCGAACACCTGTCCGCCGTCTGCCCCGCTCCATGCGGCGGGCAGCACTTTTTCCGGCGATTGTGCGGCCAGTTTTTGCAGCGACGGGCAGCCGCTGCGGTGGACGGAAATGCCGCGCGTGCGTGTAACGAAGCCGGTAATGTCGTCGGGCGGGGCGGGTTTGCAGCATTTGGCCAGCGTGGTCATCAGGCCGCTTTCGCCGTCTATCAGGATACCGCCGGCCTGGCTGCTTTTGATTTTCGACTGTCTGACGATGTTTTCTTCGCTCACGGGCGCACTCGGCGGCGTATCCGTTGCGCCGGCGGCTTTCTGTATCGCGCGCGGCGTGATTTCGCCCTGGCCGATTGCGGCGTAAAGTTCTTCGGTTTTGGTAAAGCCGAGTTTTTCGCAAAGCTGTTGCAGATTGGGTTTGCCCGGGATTTTCGCCAAGGCTTTGTCCAACTGCATCCGGCCGTTTTCGCGTACGGCATCGGCGTTTTGGCGGCGGATGTAGGCGCGGATTTTGGCGATGGCTTTGTTGGATTTGACCCAGCCTTCGTACAGCCAGTTTACCGACGGTTCGCCTTCTTTGGCAGTGATGATTTCGACGCGCTGGCCGTTTTCCAGCGGGGTGGACAGCGGCACAATCTGGCCGTCGACTTTCGCGCCCCGGCAGCGGTCGCCGATGCTGCTGTGCAGCGCGTAGGCAAAATCGATGGGCGTTGCGCCTGCGGGCAGCGACAGGACTTTGCCGTGCGGGGTGAGGACGTAAATCGTGTCGTTGAAAAGCTCGGTTTTGAAGGCGGCGGCGAGATCTTCCTTGCCGCTTTCGGCCATGTTTTCACGCCAGTCGAGAAGCTGGCGCAGCCAGGCTATTTTCTGCTCGTAGGCCGAATTGCCTTTGCCGCCCTCTTTGTAACGCCAGTGGGCGGCCACGCCGAATTCGTTGAAGCGGTGCATTTCGAAGGTGCGGATTTGCACTTCCACGCCTTTGTCTTCGGGGCCGACGATGACTGTGTGCAGGCTTTGGTAGCCGTTGCCTTTGGGATTGGCGATGTAGTCGTCAAACTCGCCCGGTATCGGCTGCCACAGGCTGTGGACAATGCCCAGCGTGGTGTAGCAGTCGGCCACGGTGTCCACCAGTATGCGCACGGCGCGGATGTCGTAGAGGCCGTCGAAATCCAGCTTTTTCTTGACCATTTTTTTGTAAATGGAATAGATGTGCTTCGGCCGGCCGGCCAAGTCGTAATGCCGCACGCCGTGCTGCGCCAGCTCCGTGCGCAAAGTAGCGAGAAAGGAATCGATGTATTCGAGGCGTTCGGTGCGCTTTTCGTCCAAAAGCCCGGCAATGCGCCGGTATTCTTCGGGATTTTGGTGGCGGAAGCCCAGGTCTTCGAGCTGCCATTTGAGTTGCCACACGCCCAGACGATTGGCCAGCGGGGCGAAAATGTCCAGCGTTTCTTTGGCAATGGCGCGTTTTTCCGGGCTGTCGGGCGCGGAGGCGAGAAAATGCAGGGTTTGCGTGCGTATGGCCAGCTTGATGATGACGACGCGGATGTCGGACACCATCGCCAGCAGCATTTTGCGCATGGTTTCCGCCTGCGCCGCCCGCTCTTCGGGCGTGTCGAGATTGTCGATGCTGGCGAAATGGGTCAGTTTCTGCACTTCGTCGATGCCGCGCACCAAATCGGCAACGGTTTTGCCGCAGCGGGCGCACACTTCTTCATGCCAGCCCTCGCGGTAGGACGAGATGTCGGCCAGCACGGCGGCGGCGGCGGCTTCGGGCAGTAGGTCGATTTGCGCCACCGTCCGTGCCGTTTCCAGCAGGTGCGGCAGCAGCGGTTCACCCGCCGTTGTGGCGGCCGCGTCGGGATAGGAGGCCTGCGCCAGAGCCAAAGCCTGTTCCAGCATTTCTTTTTGTGCGGCATTTTGTGCGGCGGCATATTGTCCGAACCATTCGGAGGCGGTGCGAACATCCTCTTTGCCGTCGGGGGAAACCGTGCCAACCATAAAACACTCCGGATACGAATGCGAAAAAGAAGCGGCATTGTAGCGGAATGCCGCCGAAGCGGTAAGCGCAACGGTGTGTTTCGGGCCGCCGCCACAGGCCGTCTGAAAACAAAAAAGCACCCGGAAACCGGATGCTTTTCAGAGGAAGAGGGATTAGCTGAGGTTGCGTTCCACATCAACCAAAGAGCGGCGGGCAAGAGCCAGGTTGGATTTGGATTTGTCCAATACGGAGTAGAGGAACAGGCCTTCGTGTTTTTTCAGCGGGCGGATGAGGTGGTATTGTTTGCCCAAGGTAATCAGGATGTCTTCAATGACATCGTTGATGCCGAGCATTTTCATGGTTTTCATTTTTGCGCTGACCACTTCGGTGTTGCCCGCAGCGGCGATTTCGAGGTCGATGGAGGGGGAGCCGCCGCCGGCCAGCATCATGCCGCTTTCAAAGTCTACAACGGCCGCAGCCAGTGCGCCGTCTACATTCAACATTTCCGATACTGCTTTATCGTAATTCATAATACACTCCAAAGGATAACAAGTTAGTAAGGGAAACCGGACTGCTGCTGGATAAAGCCGAAGGTTTCCGCCGTTTCGATAATGTGATGTGGTTTTTATGCCGGACCACCCGGCAACGGTTACCGTCCGGAGGGTGCGGCGGTAAAGTTGCGTGCAGTATATGCCTGCGGTTTAATTAAGTAAACCGCACGGCTGCTTAATTTTCAGGCATTGCAGCCTGCCGTTAATCATGTTTTTCTGCCGCTTGTTTGTCATTTTGAAAAATACTCCATAAAAAACAACAATAAACCATTGATTAAATTTTTAGCGTTTATTTTGTAAAAAATGGTTAATTATTCATTTGAAACAACACTTTGGCGAAGCGGGATTTTGGCAGTATGATTCGTGCGGCCTCAGGCGGCGGCCTTTTTCCCGTTTTGCCGCCATCAGCAAGGAAACAAAAAATGAAGCTCTATATTTACGACCACTGCCCCTTCTGCGTACGCGCCCGTATGATTTTCGGCCTGCGCGGAGTGGCTGCGGAGCAGATCGTTTTGCCGAACGACGATGAAGACACCCCGATCCGTATGATCGGGGCAAAGCAGCTTCCGATTTTGGAAAAAGACGACGGCACGTTTATGGGCGAGAGCCTCGACATTGTGCGCCATATCGACGAAACGGCGGGCAAAGGCCGTCTGAAAGAGGATGTGCGCCCCGAAATTCAGGCATGGCTGGACAGGGTCGGCGCATATGCCAACAAGCTGGTGCAGCCGCGCGACGTTTTGGCCGGTTTTGCCGAGTTTGCCACGGCTTCGGCGGCGGCGTATTTTACCGAACGCAAGGAGAAGCTGATTGGCAGTTTCGCCGACAATTTGGCGGAGAGCAGCCGTTATCTGGCGCAGCTTGATGCGGATTTGGCGGAACTGGAAAACCTGATTGCGCTGCCGGAATCGGCGGATGCGGCGGGCATGGAGGATATTCTGCTTTTTCCCGTGCTGCGCAACCTCACCATCGTACGCGGCCTGAAGCTGCCGCCGAAAACGGCGGCTTATGTGTCGGCCGTGTCGGCCATGTGCGGCGTGCCGCTGCTGGCGGATAAGGCCGTCTGAAAAAATTGCCGCCGAAGTGTGCAGAGGCCGTCTGAAAACCGCAAAACGGGTTTTCAGACGGCCTCTTTAATATTATTGCCGACAGGGATGCCGCTTTAAGGATTGTCCGCCTGCCGGTATTCCTGTGCGGCCAATTCCACCAGATACCCCGGCGGGCAGTTCAGACCCCGCGCCAGTTTCAGCACCGTTTCCAAAGAGGGCTGCTGCCGCCCCAATTCCAAAATGCTCACGTACACCCGTTGCAGCTCGGCTTCAAAAGCGAGCTGTTCCTGCGTCAGGCCTGCCTCTTTGCGCAGTTTCCGCAGGGTTTTTCCAAAAGCCACGGCAACGGTTTTCAAATGTTTCTCCTACAATTGTAGGAATTTCACCAGTATGCTATGCTGTCGTCTTCATACAACTGTATGAAAAAATCAGATACAGGGGGATTTTATGCAACGCCAAGCCATCACGCCGCCCTACGCGCTGCCGGCATTTCTGGAGCAGCTCTGCCGCGATCTGCGGCAGCACGAAGCCGCGCGGCAGCAACGGGACTACGCCGAAGCCGCCCGCTTCAATCCGCTGCGCTTTCTCGACAGCCGTGAAAACGGCCTCTCGCGCATCCTCGCCTTTCTGCTCGACCCGCAGGAAAGCCATGCCCAGGGCGGCCTGTTTCTGGATGCCTTTCTCAAAGCGGCGGATCTGCACCGCTTCCTCGCCTACGACAGCGTGGAGGTTGGTACGGAAAAAGTGTTGAAAAACAGCCGCCGCAAACACGACATCCGTATTTTAGGCCGTCTGAAAGGCAAAACCGTTTGGGCGGTTTCCATTGAAAACAAGCTGTGCGGCGCACCCGACAGGGAAGGCCAGGTGGGCAGCTATTTGGCCGATTTGAAAGAATATGCCGACGACTACTGCCTGATTTACCTGCCGCCTTTCGAGTGCGTGCCTGATGCGGCATCTGTCGATCCCGAAGAATTGGAGCAGCACCGTATCGGCGGCCGTTTCAAAATTCTTGTCGCCGAATCTTTGGCCGAGTGGCTGGAAAACACTCCGTCCCACGCCGGCAGAATCAACGACTTCAATGCCTATTTCGCCCGATACATCAAGGAGAACATCATGGGACAGGAAACTTCCGCACCCGAACTGCCCGACCACATTACCGCCCGCCCCGAACACCTGCAATCGGCTCTGTATCTGATTGCCAACCAAAACGAAATCTTCAACCGTCTGCTTGATACGCTGGCAGCACAGTTGGAAGAAAAATTTGCCAACGCCTTCCCCGATCTGGCCGATGCGGGCTGGACAGTGGAGAAATACGGCGACTATCCTGCAAAAAATGTCTGTATTTTATTTAAATCGCCAAGCGGCGGGCTTGCTGTCGGCATCGAGGGCGAAAACAGGCTGTTCGGCAAAATTTACGGGTTTGCATATGCCGACAAAGAGGATGCGCACGAAACCGAACTTGCCTCCGTCGAAGCTGCGTGGGATAGGCTGCCCGCTTTGAGCGAACCGCCTTTTGAGGCGGAACTGCTCGATATAAAAAACGACGACGGCGACATAGTGCGCCGCATGATGTGGCGGTATCTGCCCGACGGCCTGTCCGACTGGGACAGCGGCACATGGCTGCGCGTTGCCGACGGCAGCCTTGCCCGTGAAATTTTCAAAATCCTGCGTCCGCTGGCAGCAGTGGTACACCCGTAACCAAAGGAGGAAAAAAATGGTAGTAACCGTGCGCTTCAAATACGGCAACAAAGGCGGCAGCCTGAGTGCGGCCTCAAAAGTTACCATCCAGGCCGCCGCCAAAACCGAAAGCGCGGTGATGGCGGCTTTGCAGAAACACTATCCGAACCGCGATATGGTGATTTTGGAAATCAAATAAGCCGTACAGGCCGTCTGAAAACGGTTTTCAGACGGCCTGCAAACATTCAGCCTGGCAGAGACAGATTTGAAACAGCAGAAAGCAACAAATATGAGCAGCAACAAACAAATACCTCCGGACACAGCCCTACCGAATCCCGCCCACACCTTCGACACCCTGGTATGCGGCCGAGCCAACCGCGAGATATGCGAAACCGCCCGCCGCATTGCCCGCAGCCCGGGCGGCGGCATATACAATCCCTTGTTTCTCTACGGTGCGGCAGGCACGGGCAAAACCCATCTGGCCGAAGCGGTCGGCAACGAATTTTTGCGCCTGCATCCCGCCGGACGCGTATATTGTCTGAACACAGACGATTACACACAAAGCCTGATAAAAGCCATACGCACCAACAAATACGCAGACGGCGACTTCGGGCGGCAATACCAAGATGCAGACCTGCTGATTGCCGACGACATCCAATTGCTGCAAGGACGCGAACGCACGGCGGAGGAATTTCTGCGCCTCTTTGAGCATTACCGTGCGCGCGGTTGCCAAATCGTGGTCTGCGGAAGCTGTCCGCCGCAAGCACTGGCCGACACCAATCCCGGCCTTGCCTCGCGCCTGTCGCATGGCATTGTCATACGCCTCGATGCCCCCGATGCCGCCATGCGCGCCGCCATCGTGCAGGCCAAAGCCGCCGCAGCGGGAGTGGAGTTGTCCGAAGCGGCCGCCGAACGTTTGGCCGCATATCCAGCCGGAGCGGATGTCCGCTGCCTGACCGGCCTGCTCAACCGCCTGATTGCCGTGTGCCAAACGGAAAACCGCGTCCGCATCGAGGCAGACTGGCCGGAAGAAATGCTGTGCGGGCGGTAAAACCGGCGCAGCCGGAGCGGCACCCCAATCCCCGCAGGCGGGAGGAATAAAAAACACTTATTCGGACAAGCGTTTCGTGCGGCCGAATCTCCCGCAGGAGTGGAGGAAATAAAGGCCGTCTGAAAAACATCGGCACTTTTCAGACGGCCTTTGCCGTTAAGGTAGGATGTGTGGCTCTGCCACGCACGCGGTTTCAAATGCTTTCATGTGTTTTAAAGGACAGCAAAAGTGAGGCCGTCTGAAAAAACAAAGGGCGTGCAGACAATTGCACGGCATTTTAGAGAAATAGAATAAAGATAGGGTATGCCGCCCAAAGGCGGCGCACGCGTTCTTTATTTACAGGCAATTTCTCCGGCCAATCCGCGTGCGTCGCTGTGCGGCACATCCTACGCGTGATGCGGCAGGATAAACAGAAAGAGGCCGTCTGAAACCGCAAATACGGTTTTCAGACGGCCTCTTGCCGTGCTTTGCCGCCTGCTAGACCACGGCGTTGAGGTAGTTCAGGCCGATAAAGCGTTTTTCGGAATCGAGGCCGGTGATGCGCAGCCTGACGGTGGTGCGCGGCGGCAGATCGACGGGCAGGCCGGTAACGCGCGCGGCGAGGGGCAGGCCGCTGAGGCGGACGAGGTCTTCTTTGAGGATGACGGCTTCGGTTTCGGCGGCATGGTGCTGTTGCAGCCAGACGAGGCTCCAATAGTGTTCCATTTCGCGCTGGAAGTCCTGACAGGCGGCGTAGGCGGTTTCAAAGTCGCGCAGCTGGGCGAAGAGGGCGGGATCGTTTTTTGCAAAACGCGGCTCTGTGCCGCCAATCAGGGAGAGAAGCTGTTTTTGGTTTACCCAGTCGGCGGCGCGGCGCAGGGGGGAGGTAAACCAGCCGTAGTGGCTGACACCGATGCCGGCGTGGGCTTCGGCGCGGGTGCTCATGCGCACTTTGGAGGAAGGCGGCTGGACGCGGAAGAGGCCGGGCAGGCCGGCTTCTTCGAGCATTTGCGCCCAGGTGCTGTTGGCGAGGATCATCATTTCGCTCACGAGGGTGTCGATGGGCGAGTTGCGTTCGCGCTGCGTTACGGCGACGCTGCCGTCGGCCAGCAGGTCGATGCCGTAGTCGTACTGTACGGGAGGGTCGGCTTCGTATTTGCCGCGCTGTTTTTGCAGCTCTGCGGCGAGACGGTAAAACCAGGCCAGGTCGTTGTGGTGGGGGAAGGCGTTGCCGCCTTCCGTGCCCCGGTCGCGGTTGAAGTGCGGCTCGATGTGCTGGATGCGCAGGTTTTCGGCAATGGCGACGCGCTCGGTTTTGCAGACGGGATTGGATACCCGGAAATCCGCGTCCACGTCGAAATAGAGGCTGACGGCAGGCGGGGTTTTGCCTGCGTCGAGGCTGAATGCGGCGATCCAGTTGTCGGGCAGCATGGTGATTTTGCCGCCGGGGAAGTAGGCCGTGCTTTGGCGTTGGAAAACGCTGCGTTCGATGCTACTGTCTGCGGGGGCGGCGAGGGCGGGGGCGGCAATGTGGATGCCGATGCGTTTTGTGCCGTCGGGCAGCTCTTGCAGCGACAGCGCGTCGTCCACTTCGGTGGTGGATGCGTCGTCGATGGAGAAGGCGCGGATGCCTTCGGCCGCAGGCAGGGCGGGGATGTCCGGCTCTGCGGTGTCGGAGGGCTGCGTACCCTGCGGGTATTGGCGCAGCTCGAAGCCGTCGCGCAGGTATTGCGGCAGGGAGGCAATGCCGCCGACGTGTCTGGCCAGTTCGTAGGGCGTGAGCTTGAGTGCGTCGGCGGCTTTGGTGAAGGCCTTATAGGCGGGAGACTGTTTGTCGGGGGCGTGGAGGACGGTTTTCAGCACGGCGGCGACTTCGGCGGGCAGCTCGCCGTTTTTCAGACGGCCTGTCCAGTCTTCGATTTGCGCGTCCTGCTGTTTTTTGCGCTCGACGGCGGCCAATGCCTGTTTGAGGGTGTCTTCGGGGGCGGCTTTGAATACGCCTTTGCCTTTTTTGTAGAAATACATCGGCGCGGCATAAAGGGCGATGAGGGTGGCGGCGAGTTCGGTTTTCGACGGGGGATGGCCGTAGTATTCGGCGGCGGTGTCGGCGGCGGTAAATTCCTCCCGGCCGGACACTTCCCACAAAAGGGCGGTGTCGATTTGTCCGGCTTCGGCTTCGGCGGCGGCGAGGAAGGCGGCGGGATCGCCGTCAAATTCGGCAAAGACGTTGGCGGCTTTGATTTTGGCGCGTTTGCCGTGGAGGGTTTCGGCCTGATAGGCCGCTTCGGTTTTCTGGACGACGGCGGCGGTTTTGAAACGGCCGGATTCTTCGTAAAAAATGTTCATGGCGTGGGACGGGCTGTGTGGAAACGGCGGGATTATACAGACTGCGGACAGACAAACAGGCCGTCTGAAAACATTTTTTCAGACGGCCTGATGATGCGCCCGTTCAGTCGGCAAACTGTTTTTTCATGCGTTCGCGGCGTTCCTGCGCTTCTACCGACAGGGTGGCGGTGGGGCGGGCGAGCAGGCGTTTGAGGCCGATCGGTTCGCCGGTGTCGCGGCAGTAGCCGTATTCGCCCTGGTCGATAAGGCGGATGGTGTCTTGGATTTTGTTGAGCAGCTTGCGTTCGCGGTCGCGGGTGCGCAGCTCCAGCGCGTATTCTTCTTCCTGCGTGGCGCGGTCGGCCGGGTCGGGGGCGGTTTCGTGCTTTTTCAGCTCGGCGGCGGTGTCGGTTGCATTGGCAATCAGCTCTTCCTGCTGGTTGAGCAGCAGCTCGCGGAAGAAGGCAAGCTGGTCTTCGTTCATATAGTCGTCTTCCGGGCCGTTCCAGTTGATGATGTCCTGTTCGGTCAGTTTGGCCATTTTGTCTCTCTTCTGTTTGTAATAAACTGTTTTTTCAATGGGATGCGGCATTTTTTGCCGGAAAGTCCACCCGCGCTGCGACGAGTGGCGCGCATGATAGCACGGATTATTCTTTTAACTCTTGTTTTGCAATCCGCTTACATTTCTTAAACGGATAACTGTGCTTTTGGCTGCGGCGGCGTTTTCAGACGGCCTCAAACTGTGTAGCCATTTCCCGCGAACGCGCCACGCAGGCCGCCACGCCTTTGGCCAGGGATTCGGCGATGTGTTCCGCTTTGAAGGTTTCCACGGCTTCGTGGGTGGTGCCGCCTTTGGAGGTAACGTTTTGGCGCAATGCGGCAAAATCTTCTGTGCTTTGCTCCGCCAGCGCAACCGCGCCTTTGAATGTGGCCAGGCTGAGCCTGCGTGCGTCTTCGCGGCCGAATCCCTGCTGTTCGGCGGCGGTTTGCAGGGCTTCGAGCAGGTAGAACACATAGGCCGGCCCGCTGCCGCTGATGCCTGTGATATGGTGCATTTCTTCTTCGCTGCCGAGCCAGACGGTATCGCCGGCCGAGCGCATGATTTTGTCGGCGGCGGCTTTGTCGGCTTCGCAGAGGCCGTCTGCAAACATCCCCGACACGCCCAAACCGATTTTGGCGGGCGTGTTCGGCATCACGCGCACAATGCGGCGCGTGCCGCCCAGATAAGACGACAGAGTATCTATACCCAAGCCGGCCGCCACCGACAATACCAGCGCGCCGTTGGTTTGCACGCCCGCACACGCCGCCCGCATATCCTGCGGCTTTACCGCCAGCACCAAAACGTCGTCCGCGCCCAATTCCGGCAGGCTTTCGGACACGGACACGCCCAATTCGCGCACCAGCCTGGCGCGGGCGGCCTCGTTGCGTTCGGCAATATGCACCTTATAGCCGCCCTGTCTGACCAGCCCGCCCGCAATTGCGGCCGCCATATTGCCGCCGCCGAGAAAGTAGATATTCATGTTTCGCTCCTCTATATATAGGAATGGGGTGTTGTCTGTTTCAGGCCGTCTGAAAACCGGTTTTGGCGGTGCCGACACTCCGCTTTCAGACGGCCTCCGATAAGGGCTTGCCGTCAAGGCCGGTATGGATGCCGTCAAGGAAGGCTGCCGTGTCCGCCGACAAAGCCTGCCCGGCTTCGCGCACCCAGTCTGCGTAAGCGCAAAGCAGGGCAGTATGTTTCGGCAAGGCTTCAAAAATGCCGTTGTGCTGATGCGATTCGATGATATGCGCCATCAGTGCCAGCCGCTTTTCCCGACGGGACGGCTAAGCGTGCGGGTTGAGACCCGACAGGATGCGGATGAAGCGCAGCTCGTCGGCAAAATCCAAAACGGCCGGCTTCCCGCGCACTTGCGCATACAGGACATCGATCACGGCGGCTTCGGTATTTTCCATTTTTCAGACGGCCTCTCCGTTTACCGGCCGTAATCGCGCCGCCCGAAAACCGCGCTGCCGATACGCACATGGCTTGCACCGCAATCCACCGCCACTTCCCAATCGCCCGACATCCCCATCGACAGCACATCCGCCGCCACGCCCGCCGCATTCAAACCGGCCAGCAGGACACGCATTTTGCCGAACTGTTTTACCAAAGCCGCTTCGTCCGCCCCCGCTTCGGCCACACACATCAGCCCGCGCACCTGCAAATTGGGCAGCTTGGCCGCCGCCGCCGCCAGATCCACGGCCTCTTCGGGCGCAACGCCGTGTCTGGCCGCTTCGCCCGTGATGTTTACCTCGATGCACACCTGCAAAGGCGGCATGGCAGACGGCCGCTGCGCACTCAGCCGCTGCGCGGTTTTCAGACGGCCTACGGTATGCACCCAATGGGCGCGTTCGGCCACGGCCTTTGTTTTGTTCGACTGCACATCGCCGATGATGTGCCAGACAATATCGGGCAGATCGGCCAGCGATTCGGCCTTGTCCTGCCATTCCTGCACATAGTTTTCGCCGAAATCCCGCTGCCCTGCGGCATAAAGCGTGCGGATGTCGGCGGCGGGAAAGGTTTTCGACACCGCCACCAGCCGCACGCTTTCAGACGGCCTGCCCGCTTTTGCCGCCGCCTGCGCCAGATTTTGCATGAAATTTTGATAATTCTGTTGCAGCGTTGCCATGATAATTGCCTGATTGGAACGGGTTTTGGGAATTTGTGCAGATTTGCATGGAATAAACCGCCGTTCTTAATTAAAATGCGGTGTTATTTTTTGCAAGAAATTGTAACTGAAAAAGACAAAGGCCACATTATGCAAATTACCGACTTGCTCGCATTCGGCGTAAAAAACAAAGCGTCCGACTTACACCTTTCCTCCGGCCTGCCGCCGATGATCCGCGTCCACGGCGACATCCGCCGCATCAACCTGCCGGAAATGAACGCCGAAGAAGTCGGCCACATGGTAACGTCCGTGATGAACGACTTGCAGCGCAAAAACTACCAGCAAAACCTGGAAACCGACTTCTCCTTCGAGCTGCCCAACGTAGCCCGCTTCCGTGTCAACGCCTTCAACACCAACCGCGGCCCCGCCGCCGTATTCCGTACCATTCCCAGCAAAGTGCTGACCCTCGACGACCTCAAAGCCCCGCGCATCTTCCAAAAAATCTCCGACAATCCGCGCGGCCTCGTCCTCGTAACCGGCCCGACCGGCTCCGGCAAATCCACCACGCTGGCCGCCATGATCAACTACGTCAACGAAACCCAGTCCTCCCACATCCTCACCATCGAAGACCCGATCGAGTTTGTCCACGAGAGCAAAAAATGCCTGATCAACCAGCGCGAGCTGCACGAACACACCCACAGCTTCGCCAACGCCCTGCGTTCCGCCCTGCGTGAAGACCCGGATGTCATCCTCGTGGGCGAGATGCGCGACCCCGAAACCATCGGCCTCGCCCTCACCGCCGCCGAAACCGGCCACTTGGTATTCGGCACCCTGCACACCACCGGCGCGGCCAAAACCGTCGACCGTATCGTCGACGTATTCCCCGCCGGCGAAAAAGAAATGGTACGCTCCATGCTTTCCGAATCCCTGCGCGCCGTTATTTCCCAAACCCTCCTCAAAACCCGCGACGGACAAGGCCGCGTAGCCGCCCACGAAATCCTGATTTCCACCGCCGCCGTGCGCAACCTCATCCGCGAAAACAAAATCGCCCAAATCGGCTCCGCCCTGCAAACCGGCCAGCAGTACGGTATGCAGACCCTCGACCAATCGCTGCAAAACCTCGTACGCACCGGCGTGATCTCCCAAGAAACCGCCCGCGCCAAAGCACAAAACGCCGACTTCCTCTAAAATATACGCATATACAAAGGCAACGGAGAATTTCCATGAGCTCAATCCCGCAAGACCTAAACGGCCTGTTGAACGAAATCGTATCCGACTACTCGACCGGCACCAGCCCCCACCTCGCCAACGAAAGCCCCGCCTCCATCGGCCAGCACCTGCACCCCATCCTGGCGCGCATGTGCGAAGAAGCCGAAAAACGCGGCGCGTCCGACATCTTCATCAGCGCAGGCTTCCCCCCCTCGGTAAAAATCGACGGCAACCTCATCCCCGTCCCCCTGCCCGCCCTCACTTCTGCGGAAACCGAGCAGATTGTTGCCTCCACCATGAACGCCGGCCAGCGCGAAGAATACGTCCGCGCCCACGAAATCAACTACTCCGTCCAATCCAAAGCCAACGTGCGCTACCGCGTCAATTCCTATCACGAACAAGGCCGCTGCGGCCTCGTCATGCGCCGCATCAACACCGAAATCCCCTCCGTGGAAGACCTGGCCCTGCCCCTCAAGCTCAAAGAGCTCGTCATGCAGAAACGCGGCCTGCTCATCCTTGCCGGCGCAACCGGCTCCGGTAAATCCACCTCCATGGCCGCCATGCTCGACCACCGCAACCGCAACCTGCCCGGCCACATCATCACCATCGAAGACCCCATCGAGTATCTTCATGTTCCCCGCCGCTCCATCATCACCCAGCGCGAGATCGGCATCGACACCGAAAGCTGGGAAATCGCCGTACAAAGCGCAATGCGTCAGGCTCCTGATGTCGTCTGCGTCGGCGAGGTGCGTTCCGTAGAAAGCATGGAATACGCCCTCCAGCTCGCCCAAACCGGCCACCTATGCATCTTTACCATCCACGCCACCACCGCCAACCAAACCATCGAACGTATCATGAACCTGTATCCCGAAGACCGGCACAAGCAGGTACTGATTGACTTGGCCATGAACCTCGTCGGCATCATCGGCCAGCGTCTCGTTGTCAAAAAAGGCGGCAAAGGCCGCACCGCCATCGTCGACCTCATGATCAACACCCCCGCCGTACAGGATTTGGTATTCAAAGGCGACCTGCTCGGCATCAAAGATCTGATGACGCGCGGCCAGGGCGACGGTATGCAAACCTTCGACCAACACCTTTTCGACCTTTATGCCGCCGGCACCATCGACTACGACGAAGCCATCCGCCAGGCCGACTCCGCCAACGACCTGCGCCTGCGCATCCAGCTCTACGAAGAAGGCAACAAGCCCGACCACATCTTCGACCGCGTCAGCGACCTCAATCTGATTTGATCCGCCCGTACGCATTTTCAGACGGCCTGTCCGAACGGACAGGCCGCTTCTTTTTTGCATTACCGCTTAAACGCGTGCGTCGCCGTGGCGGCACACCCTACACAAGAGTCAGCAGCAAGCAAACGGCAGAGGCCGTCTGAAAGCGCAGCTTCAACGAAGTTAAAAACACGGATTCGCTGCGTCCGAAATGCCGCTTGCGGTTTTCAGACGGCCTCCAAGGTAGGGTGTGTGGCTCTGCCACGCACGCGGCTGCGGAGATTGCACGGCTTTTGCGCTGCGGCGGGGAACGCGTGCGTCGCCGGGGCGACACACCCTACGCGGGATTACGCGGGATGCGGCAGGACAAACGGAAAAGGCCGTCTGAAACTGACAAATCCACCGCATACCTGCTCCCTCTCCTGCGCCCGCGCGGGGGAGGGTTGGGGAGGGGGTGGCGGTTTGCAAAACCGCTTTCCCGCCCGCAAACGCAGCCGAAGCGGCAAAGCCCCCGCCTTCCCCCGCAGGCGGGGGAGGGAACAGAGGCCGTCTGAAAATCTGTCAAACGGGTTTTCAGACGGCCTCTGCCGTTCAGGTAGGGTGTGTGGCTCTGCCATGCACGCAGTTGCAGATACTTGCACGGCAGCTTGTAAAGTCGGGGAACGCGTGCGCCGCTGCACGACCCACCCTACGCGGGATTCGGTGGGGCGGCGGAAAGGTTTGTATAAAAAACAGCCTGAAAACGATGTTTCAGGCTGCTGTGTGCGAAATATCCCAATCCGGCGTGAAAGCAGTCAGATTTCGCTGCGTGGCTCCGCGCCATAATTATTATTGCCTGCTGTGCCTTCCAGGGCACACAAAATCAAGACAATAATAAAGCCGATACCAGGTAATAAGGCAATCAAGCTATACCAGCCCGAGCGGTCGGTATCGTGTAACCGGCGGACTTGTACCGCCAAACTGGGTAAAAATGTTGCAAGCAAATACAAATTGCCGATGAAATTGAAGCTCCCACCTGTTGAGCTACGCATGAGGCCGGCAATGAAGCCCAACATAAAAGCTACAATAAAATGACACAGCATAAACATCCAATATTCTCTACGCGATGCGCGTCCGCTGAAGCCGACATAATTTTTCAATACGGCAAAATACCATTTCATATTAAAATTCCCAAATAAACGTTAAATGAAAACCAAATAATTGTTAATTATTTTAAATAAAAAGTCAAGAGGCTTTCACGCGCCGCCGCCGTTTGGGCGGCATTTTCCCTTTCCGACAGGTATTTGTATCCATGAGTAAAAACACAAAAAAATCGGCCTTTCTTGCCACCGGTCTGATGCTGTTCGCGCTGTTTTTCGGCTCGGGCAACCTGATTTACCCGCCCACCATGGGTCAGAATGCCGGCTCGGCGGTGCTGCCCGCCACTTTGGGCTTTCTCATTACCGGCGTGGGGCTGCCGCTGATGGGCGTGCTGGCGATCGCCTATTCCAATTCGCACGACGTGCAGGATTTGGCCGGCCGCGTTTCCAAGTGGTACGGCATTGTTTTTGCCGTGGTGCTGTATCTGGCCATCGGCCCTTTGTTTGTGTCGCCGCGCAATGCCACGGTGGCGTTCGACATCGCCATCCAGCCCTTTTTGGGCGATGATGCGCAGTTGAAGGCGCGGGCGGACAATATCGTGTTTTCCGTCGGAACTTATGCGGTGTCCGAACTCAAGCTGTGGCTGGCGGGCTTTGCAGCCGTGTTTTTCGCCGTCAGCTACTGGCTGTCGGTATCGCCCGGCAAGCTGGTCGACCGCGTGGGCAAGGTACTCACGCCCGCGCTGCTGCTCTCCATCGCCGTTTTGGTGGTGTATGCCGCCGTCAATCCGATGGCGCCCTTGCAGGCTCCGTCCGCAGCCTATGCCGCCGCTCCGGTGGTAAAGGGTCTGATCGAGGGCTACGGCACGATGGACGCGCTCGCCTCGCTGGTGTTCGCCATTATCGTCATCGATGCGGTGCGCGGCATGGGTTACGGCAAAAAAGAAGAGGTGCTCTACCTGACCTCCCGCGCGGGCTTTGTCGCCATCGGCTTTCTCGCTCTGGTGTACGCTTTCGTGGCCTATATGGGCGCAAGCAGCGTCGGCAGAATCGGTATGCAGGAAAACGGCGCGGTGGTGCTGGCCAAGGCGGCACACTTCTATTTCGGCGCACCGGGCAACGTCCTGCTGGCCGTTATCGTGCTGCTGGCCTGCCTCTCCACTTCCGTCGGCCTGATTACTTCCTGCGGCGAATACTTCGCCCGACTGCTGCCGAAAGTGTCCTACCGGATCTGGATTACCGTGTTCACCCTGGTGTCGCTCGCGCTGGCCAATATCGGCCTCACCGGCATCATCAAATTTTCCGTACCCGCGCTGATGCTGCTGTATCCGCTGACGATGGTACTGATCATCATGGCCTTTTTGGACAAATTCTTCGGCGGCAGACGCATTGTTTACGCCTGCGCCATGCTCGGCACCGCCCCCGTCGCCGTGATCGACGGCTGGCGCACGCTGCACGGGATGCTGGAAATGCCCAAAGACGACTGGATTATGCACGCCGATTCCTACCTTACCGGCACGCTGCCGCTCTATCCGCAGGGCTTGGGCTGGCTGCTGCCTGCCGCTGCGGGACTGGCGGTCGGGCTGGTGCTGGCGAAAATTTTTGTCAAGGGCGAGTAAGCCAACGCAGAGGCCGTCTGAAAACCCGCAGCGGTTTTCAGACGGCCTCCCTGCCGCTTTTTGGTTTACCCACAAAATCTGTGGATAAGTCTGGGGGTAAAGTATGGGCAAACGGCCGAAGCCGTTTGCCCGCCATATCCGCCTGACATTGCCCAAAAAATACACACAAATAAATTTGTATAAAATCAACAAGATAAATAAAACACTTAAAGAAAGGCCGTCTGAAAACGGCAAATCTCCAAGCAAAACAAAGCGGTGGGAAATTGTGCATAAAATCTGCTTGACAGGCCCTTTTCCCCGCCTGCGGAAGCGGCACAAAATGCGGCGGAAGTTTTCAGACGGCCGCAAATAAAGGCAGAAAACGCCCGCCCGCAAATCCGTTTCGCGTTACAATCCGCCATCATTTCTTAACATTAGAAGAACCGCCGCCATGAAAGCCAGCCAATTTTTTATTTCCACCTTAAAAGAAGCCCCCGCCGAAGCCGCACTTGCCAGCCACAAGCTGATGATACGCGCCGGCCTGATTAAGGCAAACGCCTCCGGCCTCTACACCTGGATGCCGATGGGTTTGCGCGTGTTGCGCAAAGTCGAAAACATCGTGCGCGAAGAAATGAACCGCGCCGGCAGCGTCGAACTGCTGATGCCCGTGGTGCAGCCGGCCGAATTGTGGCAGGAATCCGGCCGCTGGGAATTTTACGGCAAAGAACTCTTGCGCCTGAAAGACCGCCACGAGCGCGATTTCTGCATGGGGCCGACCTGCGAAGAAGTCATCACCGACATCGTGCGCAAAGAAATCACCAGCTACAAGCAGCTTCCGAAAAACTTCTACCACATCCAAACCAAATTCCGCGACGAAGTGCGCCCCCGTTTCGGCGTGATGCGCGCGCGCGAATTTGTGATGAAAGACGCTTATTCCTTCCACGCCGACTACGAATCGCTGGTGCGCGACGGCTACCAGCCCATGTATGACGCATACTGCCGCATCTTCGACCGCCTCGGCCTGAACTACCGCCCCGTCGCCGCCGACACCGGCAGCATAGGCGGCACCGGCTCGCACGAATTTCAGGTGCTGGCCGACAGCGGCGAAGACGTGATTGCCTACAGCGACACTTCCGATTACGCCGCCAACGTCGAGCTGGCCGCCACGCTGCCGCTTTCAGGCAGCCGCGCTCCCGCCGCCGAAAGCCTGGCCAAAGTCCATACGCCCGATGTCAAAACCATCGCCGCGCTGGTGGAATTTTTAAACATTCCGATTGAAAAAACGCTCAAATCCATCGTGGTCGAAGGCGAAAACGCAGGCGAAATCGTCTTGCTGCTGTTGCGCGGCGATCACGAGTTCAACGACATCAAAGCCGAAAAACTCGCCGGCGTGAAAACCCCGCTCACCATGGCCGCGCCCGAACTTATCCGCGCGCAATTCGGCGCAGACGGCGGCTCGCTCGGCCCGGTCGGCTTTAAAGGCCGGGTTTACGCCGATTTCGCCGTAGAAAAAGGCGCAGACTGGGTAATCGGCGCCAACGAAAACGGCTGGCACTACACCGGCTTCAACTTCGGCCGCGATGCCGCCGAACCCGGATTTGCCGACATCCGCAACGTAGTCGAAGGCGACGAAAGCCCCGACGGACAAGGCCGTCTGAAACTCGCGCGCGGCATCGAAGTCGGCCACGTTTTCCAACTGCGCGACAAATACTCCGCCGCCATGAACGCCGCGTTTTTGGACAACAACGGCAAAGCGCAAATCATGGAAATGGGCTGCTACGGCATCGGCATCACCCGCATCGTCGCCGCCGCCATCGAGCAGAATAACGACGAACGCGGCATCATCTGGACAGACGCAATGGCACCCTTCCAAGCCGTGATTGTGCCGATGAACTACAAAAAATCCGACACCGTGCGCGAAGCGGCCGACCGCCTCTATGCCCAATTGCAAGCGGCAGGCGTGGACGTATTGCTCGACGACCGCGACGAACGCGCCGGCGTGCTGCTCAACGACAGCGAATTGCTCGGCATTCCCCACCGCATCGTTATCGGCGACAGAGGCTTGAAAGAAGGCCAAGTCGAATACGCCCGCCGCACCGACAGCGAAGCACAAAGCATCGCGCTGGACGAAGTCGCCGCCAAAGTGCTGGCGGCGTTGCAGGCGCAAACCGCATAAGCCCGCAAACCGCACAAAGGCCGTCTGAAAAGTGTTCAGACGGCCTTTTTATATGAACAACTAGGCAGGGCGTGCCGCCAAAGCGACGCACGCGCTTGCGAATATTGCATGGCGTTTTGAAAAACGGGAAACGAGGCCGTCTGAAAGCGCAGCTTCAACAGAGTTAAAACACGGATGCGGCGTATCCGAAATCCCGCTGGCGGATTTCAAACGGCGTTGCGTTTGGCTGCTGGAAGCGCGTGCGTCGCTATGCGACACACCCTACGCGGGATTCGGTAGGACACACAGACAAGGAGGCCGTCTGAAAATATTTGTACTTTTCAAACGGCCTCTGCCGTTAAGGCAGGGCGTGCCGCCAAAGCGACGCACGCGCTTGCGAATATTGCATGGCGTTTTGAAAAACGGGAAACGAGGCCGTCTGAAAGCGCAGCTTCAACGGAGTTAAAACACGGATGCGGCGTATCCGAAACCCCCGCTTGTGGTTTCAAACGGTGTTTCCGTTGTGGCGGGAAGCGCGTGCGTCGCTGTGCGACACACCCTACGCGGGATTTGGCGGTACAGACAGGCAAAGAGGCCGTCTGAAAAGCCGCTCCGCCACAGACGGAACAGGTTTTCAGACGGCCTGTTTATATGTTTCCGCTGCTTGGAAGCTGCCGCGCCTACTCTGCCGCGCCGCCACGCCATTGCAGGTTTTCCGGCAGGGGGATGCCCAGCAGGGAAAGGGCGCGGGCGGTGCTGTGGGCGACGATTTCGTCGGCGGTTTGCGGGCGGTGGTAGAGGGCGGGAACGGGCGGGAAAACGATGCCGCCCATTTCGGTTACGCGGCGCATATTGTCGAGATGGGCAAGGTTGAGCGGGGTTTCGCGCACCATCAGCACGAGGCGGCGGCGTTCTTTCAGGCTGACATCGGCGGCGCGGGTAATCAGATTGTCGGCCAGGCCGTGCGCGATTGCGCCGAGCGTGCGCATCGAGCAGGGGGCGATTATCATGCCGTCGGCGGGAAACGAGCCGCTGGACACGGGTGCGCCGAGGTTGCCGACCGCGTACACCACGTCGGCCAGGCCGTAGATTTCGTCTTTGCCGTAGGAAGTTTCGAGGGCGCGGGTCAGCTCCGCGCCTTTGGAAACAATCAGATGGCTTTCCACGCCTTGCGCGCCGCGCAGGATGCGCAGGGCGGCGGCACCGTATTGGAAGCCGCTGGCTCCGCTGATGCCGACGACGATGCGGCGTTTTTGCATATGCAGTCCTCCGAATGGCTTTGAGGCCGTCTGAAAAGCCGTTTTCCGCTTTCAGACGGCCTCTCTGCCAAAATCCGTGTCTTCAAACAATCCCTGTAAACCGGAATCCGCACGGCGGGCGGCAGGCAATACGGCCTGATTTTTCCGCATTCAGGCCGTCTGAACGCCGGTTATGGAAACGCTGTCCGGCCGTGCGGCGCGGGAAACGGTCTATCATTTCTCGGAAACGGAAGACAGTTTGCCGTCGGGGCTGAAAAACACGATAACGGGGGTTTGTTTCAAATCGTGGTTTTTCTCGTAGCGCACCGCCCAGACAAAGGCGGGTTTGGCCGGTGTCCAGTTTTGGGAGACTTCGTAGGTAATGCTGTTCCAGCCGTTGTTGAAGGCGACGGGGTTTTTCTCCTTGGCGATTTTGTCGGCTTCGGCCACGATGGCGGGCAGCACGGAGAAATCCACGTCGTTTACGGGGAAATAGCCGTTTTCGGTGTCGGCTCTGACATTCAGAATGCGCACGCCTTCGGGGCCGGTCCAGCTTTTGCCGCCGACGCTGTATGTGTAGCCGATGATTTTGGCTTCTTTGGCAGAGGGGGAGCTGCTTTCTTTGGTGCCCGGAACAATGTTGCGGATGTTCAGCGACAAAGTGGCCGCGTTTTCGCGGCCGCTGTCGTTGCGGTGCGGCTCGGCACGCAGGGTAAAGAATTGGTAGGCCTCTATTTTTTTGCCCTGCACTTCGGGGCGTTTTTCCAATTCGGACAAAGCCTGTTTGACGGCGGCGGGATCGGTGAAAAACTGGCGGGCGGCGGCGGCGATGGCGGCGGTTTCTTTGTCGTATTCTTTTTGCGCCTCTTCCGCCCTCGCCATGGCTTCGGCCTGCAATTCCTCCGCGCTTTTCTTCTCGCCGCAGCCGGCAAGCAGGGTGATGCCGATCAGGGCGGCGGCGATGGATTTGGGGATGGGTCTGTTCATAGTTTGCTCCATATGGTTGGTGGGATAATCGGGAACGTTCGCGAAATAAAATCTGCGGCCTTGTTTCTTTTCTGTTTTCCGTCATGCCTGGCAAACAGGCCGTCTGAAAACCCTTACCGTGCTTTTCAGACGGCCTGTGCAGCGTATCCGCCTATTCCGGCCGCATCTGCGGAAACAGAATCACGTCGCGGATAGACGGCGCGTCGGTAAGCAGCATCACCAAACGGTCGAGGCCGATGCCGCTGCCGCCGGTGGGGGGAAGGCCGTATTCCATTGCGCGGATGTAGTCGGCGTCGTAGTGCATGGCTTCGTCGTCGCCCGCGTCTTTTTGCGCGGCTTGGGCTTTGAAACGCGCGGCCTGGTCTTCGGGGTCGTTCAACTCCGAATAGCCGTTGGCCAGCTCGCGGCCGACGACAAACAGCTCGAAGCGGTCGGTCAGGCCGGGTTTGGTGTCGGAGGCGCGTGCCAGCGGCGACACTTCGACGGGGTAATCGATGATGAAAGTCGGGTTCCACAGTTTGCCTTCGGCGCAGCCTTCGAACAGTGCCAGTTGCAGGCTGCCGATGCCGGGTGCGGGCGGGATTTTTTCGCCCAGCCTGACGATTTCTTTTTTCAGCCATTCTTCGTCGGCAAGCTGCTCGTCGGTGTAGTGCGGATTGTATTTCTTAACGGCTTCGAGAATCGTGAGCCGCTCAAACGGGCTTTCCAAATCGACTTCTTTGCCGTTGTAGCTGATTTTGGCCGTGCCGCACACTTCGCGCGCGGCTTGGCGGATTACGCCCTCGGTCATTTCCATCATGCGCTCGTAGGTGCAGAAGGCTTCGTAAAATTCCATCATGGTGAATTCGGGGTTGTGGCGCGTGCTCATGCCTTCGTTGCGGAAGCTGCGGTTGATTTCGAACACGCGCTCCAAGCCGCCCACCACCAGCCGTTTCAGATAAAGCTCGGGCGCGATGCGCAGATAAAGCGGCATATCCAGCGCGTTGTGGTGGGTTACAAACGGTTTGGCCGTTGCGCCGCCGGGAATCGGGTGCATCATCGGCGTTTCCACTTCGAGATAACGCTCGTTTACCATGTAGTTGCGCACGGTTTGGATGATGCGGCTGCGTTTGATGAAGGTGTCGCGCGATTCGGGATTCACAATCAAATCCACATAACGCTGGCGGTATTTCGCTTCCTGGTCGGCCAGGCCCTTGTGTTTGTCGGGCAGCGGGCGCAGCGATTTGGAGAGCAGGCGGATTTCGGACACGCGCACGGTGAGTTCGCCGTGGTTGGTTTTGAACAGCGTGCCTTGTGCGCCGACGATGTCGCCCATGTCCCAATGTTTGAAATCCTCATGCGCGGCCTCGCCCACGCCCTGATTGTTGATGTAGAGCTGGATTTGGCCGGTGGCGTCCTGCACGGTGGCGAAGCTGGCCTTGCCCATCGCGCGTTTGAGCATCATGCGGCCGGCGATTTTCACCGGGACTGCCTGCGGGTCGAGTTCTTCTTTAGACAAAGCGCCGTATTTCTCGTGCAGATCGGCGGCGAAGCTGTCGCGTTGGAAATCGTTGGGAAACGCGATGCGCTCTGCGCGGACGGCGTTGAGTTTTTCGCGGCGGATGGCGGTGATTTGGTTTTCGTCGAGCTGTGGTTCGGCAGCGGCCGGATGGTGTTCGTTCATATTGTTTGCCTGATAAAAAACAGGCAGTTGCAGCTGCCTGACAGTAAAAAAAACTGCGCGGATTTTACACCGCTTTCCGTATTTTTAAAAGGCGGCGGGAGCCTGTGCGGATTTTCGGGCGGCCTGCCGCCGCCTGCTTTGCTTTACAGAAATTATCCGAAACCGTTAGGCTTTTTAACGGAAAAAGTTTTAGTATGCCCGCGCTTTCCGCACGGACGGCAATGTCCGGCGGACGGCATTTCCGAAATTCATATTTTGTGAGGATATAGAAAATGAAACTGTTATCTGCCGTCGTTCTGTCTTCCCTCGTTGCCCTCAGCGGCACCGCGGCCGCCGCCAACGACAACCCCACCGTGGCGAAAAAATCGGTTTCCTACCGCTGCCAGCAGGGCAAACGGATCAACGTAACCTACGGCTTCAACAAACAGGGCCTGCCCACCTACGCTTCCGCCCGCCTCAACGGCCGCACCCGCGTGATGGAAATCGACCTCGCCCGCTCCGACAACGTGGGCACTTTCTTCGGCGAAGCCGGCGGCTACCGCTTGGACACCGACGTACTCGACAGCAAAAACGTCCGCACGCAGCCCATGATGATCACCTCTCCGGACGACCGCATCCTCTTCAAGAGCTGCTCGCCGCGCCGCTGATTTCCCCGCCGGCAAAAGGCCGTCTGAAAGCATACCAAGGCTTTCAGACGGCCTTTTTGTTTATAATCGCGCCCTTTCTTTGTTTTCAGACGGCCTCCCATGAGCGAACAGCAGACCGACCCGTTTTCCCGATTCCACGACTTGTCCGCCGCCGAAACGCAGGACTTCGCCCGCCGCGCCCACGCCGAAACGGCGGCGCGTTTCACGGCGGATGCGGCTTTTGCCGCACTCAAAAACGACATCGCCGCCCAACTGCGCGACGAGCGGCAGATTCCGTTCTGCGAGGAACACCGCGCACGGATGTACCATTTCCACCAAACCGCCGAATTTCCCAAAGGCGTGTACCGCGTCTGCTCCGCCGCCGCCTACCGCGCGGGTATGCCCGATTGGGAAATCCTGTTTTCCGTGGCCGCGTTCGACGAAATCCTCGGAGCCGACGTATATCTCGAAGGCGTGTCCCACAATGAGGAGCAGCCGCTGCGGGTCCTCATCAGCCTGAGCGAAAACGGCGGCGACGCGGCCTATACGCTGGAATTTGATTTGCAGCAAAAACGGATTGTGGAAAACGGCTTCCACTTCCCGCCCGGCAAAAACCACATTTCCTGGCGCGACGAAAACAGCGTCTGGGTATGCCCCGCGTGGGACGAGAGGCAGCTTACCGCCTCGGGCTACCCGCGCGAAGTGTGGCTGCTCGAACGCGGACAGGCGTTTTCAGACGGCCTGCCCGTATTCCGCGTGCCGGAAAACTGGATGATGGCCAACGCATGGCGTTATCTCGACGGACTCGGCTCGCCCGTGGATCTGATCGAAGCGGCGGAAGGCTTTTTCACCAAAGACTACTACCAAATCCTGCCCGGCGGCGGCACGGCGAAACTCAATCTCCCGCGCGACTGCGACATCGTCGGCTACACCGCCGGACAGCTGCTGGTGCAGCTCCGCAGCGCGTGGCGGCGGGCAAACCAAAGCCATCCCGCCGGCGCATTGGTGGCGGCCAAACTCAACAAAGGCACCGTCGGCGAAGCGGTTGTACTGTTTGAGCCCGCGCCGTCGCAGGCGGTGGAAAGCGTGGAAACCACCAAGCACTTTATCGCCCTCTCCCTGCTGGACAACGTTGCAGGCCGTCTGAAAGCATGGAAGTGGACGGGAAAAAACTGGGCGGAGCAAACCCTGCCCGAACTGCCGCAGGGCGCATTGGAAATCGCCGACCAGCCCTGGGGCGGCGACATCCTCTATCTCGCCGCCGACGGCTTCACCACCCCGCTGACGCTGTTTGCCCTCGACTTGCACGCAAACGAATTGAGCGTGCTGCGCCGCCAGCCCGATCAGTTTGACGCAGCAGGCATCGGCATCCGCCAGCTTTGGGCGGAATCGGCCGACGGCGAACGCATCCCCTACTACCACGTCGGCAGACACGCCTCGCCCGACACCCCCGCGCTGGTCTACGCCTACGGCGGCTTCGGCGTGGCCGAACTGCCGCACTACCTCGGCAGCATCGGCCGCCACTGGCTCGCGCAAGGCAACGCCTTCGTACTGGCCAACATACGCGGCGGCGGAGAATTCAAACACTGGCACGAAGCCGCACAGGGCAAACACAAACACCGCAGCGCAGACGACCTGCTCGCCGTGGTGCGCGATTTGGCCGCACGCGGCCTCAGCTCCGCCCCGCGCATTGCCGTACAGGGCGGCAGCAACGGCGGCCTGATTGCCGCCTC
Organism: Kingella potus; assembly: GCF_900451175.1. Taxonomy (NCBI): domain Bacteria; kingdom Pseudomonadati; phylum Pseudomonadota; class Betaproteobacteria; order Neisseriales; family Neisseriaceae; genus Kingella; species Kingella potus. The sequence goes on along the minus strand of NZ_UGJJ01000002.1, from coordinate 493,136 downwards.
CGCCTTCGTGCGCGAACCGCAAAGCATCGGCGCACTGGTGTGCGAAGTGCCGCTGACCGATATGCTCGGCTACACCGCCCTCTCCGCCGGCGCAAGCTGGACCGACGAATACGGCGACCCTGCCGATCCCGCAATGCGCCCCCATCTCGCCGCGCTTTCGCCCTACCACAACCTTTCAGACGGCCTCCCCTACCCGCCCGCCCTGATTACCACCAGCCTCAGCGACGACCGCGTCCACCCCGCCCACGCGCTCAAATTCTACGCGCGGCTGCGGCAGCTCTCGCCGCAAAGCTGGCTCTACTGCGCCGACGGCGGCGGCCACACCGGCAACGCCACACAAGACGACACGGCGGCGGAACTGGCCTGCGTTCTGCGCTTTCTCGAGCACACCGTCGGCAGAAAAAACGGCCGATAATCGCCGAACGCCGCCAAAATGCGGCAAACCACCGCAAACGGCTCTTGTCGGCAAAAACGCCGCCATGCTAAGATAGCCGCAATCCGCCCTGTGCAAGACTCTCTGAAAACAAACACAGAAGGTTTGCGCGGGGCAAAAACACACGCGGCAGATTCCGGCACGGCCGGAACACCCCGCCCGAATCAGATGGAAAACTCCAAGCCAATCGGTTACAATGCCGCCGTTTCGAGTTTCAACTCCAACCACCGCCGCAAGGCTCAAACTAAGGACTTAAAAACATGTCAAACGTTGAACAAAAAGTGAAAGAAATCGTTGCCGAGCAGCTTGGCGTTGCCGCCGACGAAGTAAAAAGCGAATCTTCTTTCCAAGACGACCTGGGTGCCGACTCCCTGGACATCGTCGAGCTGGTAATGGCTCTGGAAGAGGCTTTCGGCTGCGAAATCCCCGACGAGGAAGCCGAAAAAATCACCACCGTCCAAGCCGCCATCGACTACATCAATGCGAAACAGGGCTGATACGCGTCTGTAACCCTTTCCGGCCTCTGTGCGCAGGCTTTCTGCACACAGGGGTCGTTTCTCATCATAAAGGCGCACCGCCGCCCGAAACCCGATTATCCGACGAGCAGATTTTATGAGTCAGAGAAGAGTAGTGATTACCGGACTGGGACAGATTTCCCCGGTCGGCAACGACATACGGAGCGCGTGGGACAACCTGCTCGCAGGCAAAAGCGGCATCGGCCGCATCACCCGCTTTGACGCATCCGACATCAACAGCCAAATCGCCGGCGAAGTGCGCGGCTTCGACATCGGCGCATACATCAGTGCCAAAGAAGCCCGCCGCATGGACGCATTCATCCACTACGGCATTGCCGCCGCCCTGCAAGCCATCGGCGATGCGGGTCTCGACGACGTGTCCGGCCTCGACAAAGACCGCGTCGGCGTGAACATCGGCTCCGGCATCGGCGGCCTGCCCAGCATCGAAGCCACCGGCAAAGCCGTGATCGAAGGCGGCGCGCGCAAAATCAACCCCTTCTTCATCCCCGGCTCGCTGATCAACCTCATCGCCGGCCACGTTACCATCCTCAAAGGCTACCGCGGCCCCAGCTACGGCATGGTTTCCGCCTGCACCACCGGCGCACATTCCATCGGTGATTCCGCCCGCCTCATCAAATACGGCGATGCGGACATCATGATTGCCGGCGGCGCAGAAGGCGCACTCTGCACACTCGGCGTGGGCGGATTTGCCGCCATGAAGGCCCTGTCCACCCGCAACGACGACCCCGCCACCGCCTCCCGCCCGTGGGACAAAGGCCGCGACGGTTTCGTTATCGGCGAAGGCGCGGGCATTTTGGTGTTGGAAGAACTCGAACACGCTAAAAAACGCGGCGCGAAAATCTACGCCGAGCTGGTAGGTTTCGGCATGAGCTCCGATGCCTACCACATTACCGCACCCGACGAAGAAGGCCCCGCGCTGGCCGTTACCCGCGCCCTGAAAGACGCAGGCCTGAACGCGCAAGATGTGGACTATGTAAACGCCCACGGCACCTCCACCCCGCTGGGCGATGCCAACGAAACCAAAGCCCTCAAGCGCGCCTTGGGCGAACACGCCTACAAAACCATCGTCAATTCCACCAAGTCCATGACCGGCCACCTCCTTGGCGCGGCAGGCGGCGTGGAAGCCGTGTACAGCGTGTTGGCCGTACACCACCAAAAATCCCCGCCCACCACCAACCTGTTCGAGCAGGACGTTGAATCCGGCTGTGATTTGGACTACTGCGCCAACGAAGCACGCGACGCAAAAATCAATGTCGCCATCTCCAACTCCTTCGGCTTCGGCGGCACCAACGGCACGCTGGTGTTCAAACGTTTCACGGGTTAATACCCCTGCCCTGAACACAAAGAGGCCGTCTGAAAACCTGTTTACGGGTTTCAGACGGCCTCTTGCTGCGGCGTGGAACGCGTGCGCCGCTGTGCGGCACACCCTACCTTAGACGGAGAATGTGCACGCTGTTTGGCCGCACACGCGGCTTGTACAGCGGGAAGGATGTTTTATCTGCTTCAATACAGAGGCCGTCTGAAACCGGATTTTCAGACGGCCTCTGCCGTTCAGTAGGGTGTGCCGCCTAAGCGACGCACGCGGTTTTGGTGTTTGCAGGGTGTTTTGAAAAAACAGATAAAGGCCGTCTGAACGTGCAGCTTCAACGAAGTTAAAACACGGATTCGGCGCATCCGAGATACCGTTTGCGTTTTTCAGACGGCCTGTTGCAGTAACGTGGAACGCGTGCGCCGCTGTGCGGCACACCCTACCTCAGAGCGGAGAATGTGCGCGCTGTTTGGCGGCGCACTCGGCTTGTACAAGCCCAAACACAGAGGCCGTCTGAAATCTGTTTTGCAGATTTTCAGACGGCCTCTGTGGCGTATTTACGCCTCCAACACCGCCTGGCGCGGGAAGGTTTTTTCGCAGTAGTGGCATTTGAGTTTGGTATGCCCGCTCTGCGTTTTGACATAAAAACGGCTTTTTACCGGTTCGCCGTGGCTGGCGCAGTTGGCATTGGGGCAGCGGAACACTTCGGCGATTTCTTCGGGCAGCGTCAGGCGGCGTTTGGCGGTTACTTGGAAATCGGCGATGGTGTTGACCACGGCTTCGGGGGCGAACAGGGCGAGGCGGTTGGCGGCGGCATCGTCGAAGGTTGCGCCGGCGATTTTGATGATGTCTTTGCTGCCCTGCGTTTTGCTGGGCAGGTTGAAGCCCACAGTTACCGCGCTGCCGTAGTGCAGCAGCTTGAAGCGGTGCAGGATGGTCAGTCCCAAACCGGCGGGGATGTGGTCGATGACGGTGCCGTTTTCAATGGCTTCGACGCTGAGTTTTTTGGCTTCCATATTCGCTCCTTACACTTCTTCGTTCAATACCAGCGACAAAATCGCCATGCGCGCGTACACGCCGTTTGCTGCCTGTTCGAAATAGCAGGCGTAGGGTGTGGCATCGGTATCGGGGTGGATTTCGTCAACGCGCGGCAGCGGGTGCAGCACGCGCAGGTTGGCTTTCGCGCCGGCCAGCACGGACGGGTCGAGGTTGAACCTGCCCTGGATTCTGGCAAACTCCTGCTCGTCGAAACGTTCGCGCTGCACGCGGGTCATGTAGAGGATGTCCGCCCATTCCGCCGCCGTTTCGAGATTGGGCAGCACGCGGTGGCGGCAGCCCGCTTCGTCCAGCTCTTCGGTGATGTAGTCGGGCATGGCGAGGCTCGGCGGCGAGACGAAGGCAAATTCGCAGCCCCAGCGTTTCAATGCCTGACAGAGCGAATGTACGGTGCGGCCGTATTTCAAATCGCCCGCCATGGCGATTTTCAGCTTGTCCAGACGGCCTTGCGTTTCGTAAATCGTTACCAGATCAAGCAGGGTCTGGCTGGGGTGCTGGTTGGTGCCGTCGCCCGCGTTGATAACGGGCACTTTGGAAAATTCGGCCAGCACGCGCGCCGCGCCGTCTTTGGGATGCCGCTGGATAATCGCGTCGGTGTAGCCGGAAATGATGCGGGCGGTATCGGCCAGGGTTTCGCCTTTTTTCGCGCTGGTGTTCGCGCCGTCGGCAAAGCCGATGACTTGGCCGCCCAAACGCTGCACGGCGGTTTCAAACGACAGCCGCGTGCGCGTCGAGGGTTCGAAAAAACACGAGGCGACGAGCCTGCCCGCAAGCAGGTCGCCGCGCGGCTCGGCTTTGAGTTTCAGCGCGGTGTGCAGCAGCAGCTCGAGCTGCCCGGTCGTCAAATCGGATACGGAAATAATGTTGCGGCGGTAGAGCGGATTGGGCATGGGATTTTTTTCTCCGTAAAAAAACCCGCGCGGCGGCGGGGGCGGGGGGAAAACGGAAAACCGCTGCGGCGGGCGGCGGCGGCTTGGCGGGCGGCGCGTGCGGGCATGGCGGTGATCCTGTGGGAAAAAACGGCGCGATTATCGCACAAGGTCAGGCCGTCTGAAAACGGGCTTGCCGCCCGCGCCGCCGGATCGGTGTTTTCAGACGGCCTCTGTCCGCAAAGAACGCTTGCGCCGCTTGGGCGGCACGCCCGACGCGGAACGGCCGTGCGGGACGCGGCTCTGCCACGCACGCGGTTTGCGGGTTTCAGACGGCCTCCATGCCCCGCCGCCTTGTCCCGCCGGCTTTATCCGCGCCCCGCTCCGCCCTGCTGCGCCGTCCACACCAAATCGCAGATGCCGTCCTGCGGCCGGAAGGCGGCTGGGGCGGCAACCAGCAGGCGGCGCAGGGCGGCCTGGTCGCCGGTTTCGCAGGCGGCGGCGATTCCGTCCAAAAGAACGCCGAGCTGCGGCCAGGGCAGCATGGTTTCCGCTGCGGTGAGGATGCGCGGGTGGCGGGTGGGGGAAACGTTGTCGCCGATGAGCAGCTCTTCGTAGAGTTTTTCGCCGGGACGCAGGCCGGTGATGCGGATTTCGATGTCGCCGTGGGGATGGTTTTCGTCTTTCACTTCGAGGCCGGAAAGGCGGATCATCCGTCGGGCGAGGTCGATGATTTTCACCGATTCGCCCATGTCGAGTACGAATACGTCGCCGCCTTTGCCCATTGCGCCGGCCTGGATGACAAGCTGGGCGGCTTCGGGGATGGTCATGAAATAGCGGGTGATGTCGGGATGGGTCAGGCTGACCGGCCCGCCCCGGGCTATCTGCCGCTCGAAAGCGGGGACAACCGAGCCCGAGGAGCCGAGCACGTTGCCGAAGCGCACCATGCAGAAACGGGTGCGGCAGCCGGGCTCGGCGGCCAGTGCCTGCAAAACCAGTTCGGCCATGCGTTTGCCCGCGCCCATGGTGTTGGTGGGGCGCACGGCTTTGTCGGTGGAGATTAAAACAAAGGTGGACACGCCGCCTTCCTGCGCGGCTTGGGCGCAGGCGAGAGTGCCGAAGACGTTGTTGCGTATGCCTTCGATGGTGTTGAGGGCGACAAGGGGGACGTGTTTGTAGGCGGCCGCGTGGTAAACGGTGTCCACGGCAAATGCGGCAATCACGCTTTTCAGACGGCCTGTGTCCTGCACCGATCCCAAAAGCGGCAGGATTTCGCAGCCGATACCGTGCTGCCGCCGCAAGCCGTCGAGTTCCTGTTCGATGGTGTAAAGGGCAAATTCGGACAGCTCGAAAAGGACGAGCCGCGCCGGACGCAGGGCGAGAATCTGGCGGCACAGCTCCGAACCGATCGAGCCGCCCGCGCCGGTTACCATCACGCTTTTGCCGGCAATGTCGAGCGACATCAGCTCTGCATCGGGATCGACAGGCTCTCGCCCCAAAAGGTCGGCCACGGAGATTTTTTTCAACACGCCGGTGTGGATGCCGCCGTCCACCAAATCCTTCATGCCGGGGATGGCCAGCACTTCGCAGGGATAGGCTTCGAGGCGGCTCAGAATGGCTTTGCGGGCGGCCGGCGGCGCGCTGGGGATGGCGAGCAGGATTTTTTTCACGCCGTGGCGGGCAATCAGTTTTTCGATTTCGGCGGGGGCGTATACCGGCAGATCGTTCACAATCGTGTCCTGCAAACGCGGATTGTCGTCCACGAACGCGGCGGCGCGGTATTCGTTTACCTGCTTCACCGCTTCGGCAAGCTGCCGCCCCGACTGCCCCGCGCCGTAGATGATGACGGGTACCGCGCTGTTGCGCTCGCTGCGTTCGGCCAGCATCAGCCGCAGCAGCAGGCGCGAACCGGCAATCAGCACCACCAAAAGAAAGAAATACACCACCGGCAGGGCAAGGCGGAGCTGTCTTTCAAACACCAGCACGCTGAAAAAAAACGCCAGCATCGAGGCGAAGCTGCCAAACAAGGCGACGGCGAGGATGCGCAGGCTGATGTAGCGGGTAACGGCGCGGTAAAGCCCCAGCCGCGCAAACAGCGGCACGGTAAACGCCAGCGTGGCGGCGAGCGCGTACCAGTTGGCCGGGTCGTACCATTCGTGGTCGTAATCCGCTTTCAGGCTCTGGGTAAACCAAAAGGCGCAAAACACCAGCAGCAGGTCGTGCACAACGAACAGCATCTTTTTCACATGGCGCGGCAGCGACAGCAGGGTTTCGAGCATGGTTTTCCCGACGGAGGCGGTTGGCAAAAGGCGGCGGCATTATAGCGGATTCGGGCAGAGAGGCCGTCTGAAAAGCACGGACACACGCTTTTCAGACGGCCTCTCTGCCGCAGGCGGAAACGCTATTCGGACACGGTTTTCTCAATCAGCACCATCAGCACCGCTGCGTCGATCAAGCTGTTTTCCACATCGGCCACCGCAATGCCGCTGCCGTCCAGCAGGGCGCGGGTGTCGTTGAACACCGCGCGTACCTGCCCGCCGCTTTCGGTAACCAGCACTTTGAGCGGCAGCTGCAGCGCGAAATCGGGGTCTTTAATCATCAGCGGGGTGCCCGCTTTGGGTGCGCCGAACACAATCACCGTGGCCGGCTGCATATCCAGCCCCGCTTTGCGGGCGGCGGCCTGATGGTCGATCACGGCAAACACGGTCATGCCTTTGCCGCGCACGGCCTGTTGCAGCCGGGAAACGGTTTCGGCAAAGCCGTAGCGGCTGGAAATGCTGTGGGTACGGGAAGGCTGGGACACGATCTGCTCCTTATCGGACGGGGATACGGACGGTAGGGGTGCGGCACAGGCGGCAAGCGCGAGCGCGGCGGCGGCAGACAAAACGGGTTTCGTCGGAAATTTCATCGGATGCTCCAAGCGTCGGCACCGGCCGCCCGCAACACTCTGCGGACGGCGGCAAAGCCGGTATGGTTTACGGATACGTTTTTTATTTCAAGCCTTTGGCCAGCAAATCCTGATAGCCGCCCTGATTTCTCACATTGGTGTAGCCCAGCTTTTCCAACATCTGCTTGGCCAGGCCGGCGCGGCGGCCGGATTTGCAGTAGAGATTGACCGGCGCGGTTTTGTCCGGCTGCACTTCGGCGGCTCTGGCGACGAGCTGTTCGAGCGGGATGTTTTGCGCGTCGGACAAATGGCCTGCCGCATATTCCTCGGGCGAGCGCACATCGATCCACACGCCTTCGGCGCGGGCGGCAGGCGCGGCCTTTTGAGCGGCGGCAGGAGCCAGGGACAGGGCGGAAACGGGAACGGAAGCGGCGGCCAAAAGGGCGGCGGCCAATACAGAAACAAACGGTTTTTTCACAGATTTTCCTTTTTTAGCTGAAAAACGGAGGAAGCGGACTCGGATCCGGCGCGGCAGGCCGTCTGAAAGCGCGGCTTCAACGAAGTGAAACGCGGTTTCGGCAGATGGGGAAAACGGCGGCGGACGTTTTTTTCAGACGGCCGCACAGCCCGTATCACGGCAAATCCTTGTTCCGCCAACGGCTTTCCGCCGCCCTCCAAGCGCGCGGGGCATGAAGTATAACCGTCCCGGCAGCGGGTGGAAACGGCGGCCGCATGGCTGCTTCTGCCTTATCCGCCTTATAATAACCCGCAAATCGTATCATCGGATGGTGCAAATATGGATATGCTCGACAGATTGGTGTCGCTCGCGCAGATTTGCGGCAGCGTAGAGGCACGGCGGCTGTTGCCCGACGGCTCTCAAATACACCAAGAAGCGCGGCGCGGACGGGCTTGGATATACATTATCGGCGGCGGATCGGGGCGGCTGCAAACCGACGGCGCAGCCGAACCCCGCCTGCTGCGCGAGGGCGACATCGTGTTTTTCCCGCACGGCTCGGCGCACACCCTGGCGGCGGGCGGTACGGATGCGGCGGATTTCGGCTTCTTCTGCGCCCGCTTTTCCTACGACGCACACGCCGACCTGATGGCGGGGCTGCCCGAAACGGTGCTGCTCAATATGCGCGGCACGTCCCTGCGCCATGTGGCCGCACTATTGCAGGCGGAAGCGGACAACCCGCAGCCGGGTGCGCGTTCGGCGGCGGACGCGCTCGCAAAGGTGATACTGGTGATGCTGCTGCGCGCTTTCCTGACGGAAAAGCGCGTGCCGACGCTGCACGAAGGGGTGCTGAAAGGCCTGCGCAACCGCCGTCTGCACGATGTAATCCGAGACGTGCTGGAACAGCCGGCGCAGCCGTGGACGATAGGCGACATGGCCGGTTCGTCCGGCATGTCGCCCGCCCAACTGGCACGCCTCTTCAAAATCTACACCGGCACCAGCCCCTATTCCTTCGTCAACCGCATCCGCCTGCAACACGCCGCCGTGCGGCTCAAACACAGCGCGGAACCCGCGTTTGCCATCGCACAGGATGCGGGCTTCGGCTCGGAAACGCACTTTTGCAAGGCATTTAAAAAAATGTACGGCATCACGCCCGGGCAATACCGCAAACGGGACGGCTGCGATACGGCAAACGGTACGCCCGCACCGCCGGAGGCCGTCTGAAACCGCTCCGGCACAAGGCAGGGCGTGCCGCCCAAGCAGGCTTTTTCAGACGGCCTCCGTCCGCATCCGCCCATTGAAGGCAGAACCATTGGAAGCAGGTTGATGCGGCAGCAGCCGCTCCCGACGGGTATTGCCGCTCCGCCTTAATCCTTACCTGCACCGACACGGTCAAACCCGCAGCACCGCGGCCACCTTAAAACAAAAAAACAAACCGCTCCGCACATCATGAACGATTTTTCCTATCCCACCCTCTTCCTGCTCGGCTTTTTCGGCGGCGGCCATTGTCTGGCCATGTGCGGCGGCCTCTCTTCGGCTTTCGCCCTGCAACTGCCGCCGCACATCAACCGCCTGTGGCTGATTGTGCTGATGAACCTCGGCCGCATCACCAGTTACACCGCCGCCGGCATCCTGGCCGGCGCGCTCGGCCGCTTCGGCATTTCGCTCGACGACACGCGCGGCGTGCAGATTGCCCTGCTGGCCGCAGCCAACCTCCTGCTGCTGCTGCTGGGGCTTTATCTGGCCGGTTTGTCCGACTTCGTGCGCCGCATCGAAAGCGCGGGCAAACCGGTGTGGAAACGGCTCAATCCGCTGCTCAACCGCCTGCTGCCGGTCAAAAGCGTGCCGGCCTGTTTCGCCGTCGGCCTGCTTTGGGGCTGGCTGCCCTGCGGCATGGTGTACAGCGCGTCGCTGTACGCGCTCGGCAGCGGCAGCGCGGTGCAGGGCGGCCTGCTGATGCTCTCGTTCGCGCTGGGCACCCTGCCCAACCTTCTGGCTTTCGGCTGGTTTGCCGGACAGCTCGAATCCCTGCTGCGCAACCGCCGCCTGCGTCTGGCGGCCGGGCTTTCCGTCTGCGCCTGGGCGGCGTGGCAGCTTTGGCGCACCGCCGCGATGATTGCCGCCGCCTGAGCCGCGCCCGCAGCGGTTTTCCAAACCGGAAAGGCCGTCTGAAAACGCGCAAAAGCGATTTCAGACGGCCTTTCCCTGTACAATCCGCTCCTTTCCATCCACCCCGTTTCCCCACCGCAGCCATGAACATCCTCCAAGCCGAAAACCTATCCTTTGCCGTCGGCCATGTCGCCCTGCTCGACCGTGCCGCCTTCCAAATCGACTCCGGCGAGCGCGTGGGGCTGATCGGGCGCAACGGCGCGGGCAAATCTTCCCTCCTGAAAATCCTGGCCGGCGTGCAGAAGCCCGACGACGGGCGGCTGGTGCTGCAAAGCGGCCTGAAAACCGTGTATGTGCCGCAGGAAAATTTCTTCGACCCCGCATCCACCGTGTTCGACGCGGTATCCGCAGGGCTGGGCGGCCTGCGCGACGTGCTGCGCCGCTACCACGCCGTGCTGGCGGAACTGGAAAGGCAGCCGGAAAACACGGCTCTCGCCGCCGAAACCAACGCGCTGCAAAACCAAATCGAAGCGCAAAACGGCTGGCAGATTGATGCCGCCGTGCGCCAAACCGTCAGCGAGCTGGGGCTACCTGAAAACGCCGCCGTCTCCAGCCTCTCCGGCGGGCAGAAAAAGCGGCTGGCACTGGCGCAGGCCTGGGTGCAGAAGCCCGACCTGCTGCTCCTGGACGAGCCGACCAACCACCTCGACATCGACGCGATTGTCTGGCTGGAAAACCTGCTGCGCGGCTTTGCAGGCAGCCTGATTGTGATCACCCACGACCGCCGTTTTCTCGACAACGTCGCCACCCGCATTGTGGAATTGGACAGAGGCACGCTGCGCTCCTACCCCGGCAGCTTCTCCAAATACAGCGAAAAAAAAGCCGAAGAGCTGGCCGTGGAAGCCGAACACAACCGCCTGTTCGACAAATTCCACGCGCAGGAAGAAGCGTGGATACGCAAAGGCATCGAAGCCCGCCGCACCCGCAACGAAGGCCGCGTGCGCCGCGTGGAAGAGCTGCGCCGCCAACGCGCCGCCCGCCGCGAACGGCAGGGGCAGGTTAATTTCCGCCTCGACGCGGGCGAAAGAAGCGGCAAAATCATCGCCGAACTCGAACACGCCTCCTTTGCCTACGGCGAGCGCACCATCATGCGCGATTTCTCCGCCGTAATCCAACGCGGCGACAAAATCGGCCTCATCGGCCCCAACGGCATCGGCAAAACCACCTTTTTAAAACTGATTTTGGGCGAACTCTCCCCCACCGGCGGCAAAATCCGCCTCGGCAGCAAGCAGGAAGCCGCCTATTTCGACCAGTTCCGCAGCGCACTCAACGAAAACGACACCGTGTTTTACACCCTCGGCCAGGGCAACGACTATGTGGAAATCGGCGGCAAAAAACGGCACGTAATGGGCTATCTGGAAGACTTCCTGTTCCACCCCGCCCGCGCCCAATCGCCCGTATCCTCGCTTTCCGGCGGCGAGCGCAACCGCCTGCTGCTGGCCAAGCTGTTCACCCGCCCCGCCAACATTCTGGTGCTGGACGAGCCGACCAACGATTTGGACATCGACACCCAAGAGCTGCTGGAAGAACTGCTGCGCGACTACGCCGGCACGGTGTTCCTCGTTTCCCACGACCGTATGTTTCTCGACAACGTCATCACCCAAAGCATTGTTTTCGAGGGCGAAGGCTACCTGAAAGAGTACATCGGCGGCTATCAGGACTACCAAGATGCCAAACAGCGCGAACTGGCTGTTCAGACGGCCTCCGCCCCCAAAGCCGCCGTTGAAGATGCGCCCGCCAAGGCCAAGCCCAAAGCCAAGCGCACGGTAAAACTGTCGTACAAAGAACAGCGCGAACTCGATGCCCTGCCCGACGAAATCGCCGCCCTCGAAACCGAGCAGACCGCCATCGCCGCACAGCTTTCCGACCCAGAAATCTTCCGCGATTACGAAAAAGCCGCCGCATTGCAGCGGCGGGCGGAAGAAATCGAAACCGCCCTGTTGGAAAAACTGGAACGCTGGGAGGCGTTGGAGAGCAAACAGGGCGGAGAGGCCGTCTGAAAACGGCAAAACGCGTGCGCCGCAAGCGGCACAACACCCTACCTTAGTATCCAACCCGCCCCGAACGGCAAAAGTAGGATGTGTGGCACAGCCACGCACGCGCTCCCCGACACACCAAGCCCGCCGCCCTGCAACAACGCGGATTTCCAAGCTGCGGCGGCATTGCCCGCCTTTTTCCGCTTACGGAGAAAACCATGTTTGCCCGCATTTCAAAAAACTTTCCCAACGCCGCTGCGGCGGCTCTGATACTGGCTTTGGCCGCACCCGTGCAGGCGGCTTCCGCCGACAGCCCCGCCTTCCGCCGGGCAATGGATGCCTATAAAGCAGGTAATTACAGCCGGGCCGTCCGCCTGATCCGTCCGCTTGCCGAACAGGGCTATGCGGTGGCGCAATACAATCTGGGCGTGGCGTATGGAAACGGCCTCGGCGTAACGCAAAACGACCAACAAGCGGCAGCGTGGTACCGCAAGGCCGCCGAACAAGGCTATGCCGACGCGCAATACAATTTGGGCGGGCTGTACGACAGCGGCAAAGGCGTGCCGCAAAACGACCGGCAGGCAGCCGCATGGTGGCGCAAAGCCGCCGAACAAGGTTTCGCGCCTGCACAATCCAATTTGGGCACGGCATACGAAAACGGCCAGGGCGTAGCGCAAGACGACAAACAGGCGGCAGCGTGGTACCGCAAAGCCGCCGAACAGGGCTATGCCGATGCGCAATACAATTTGGGCGTGATGTACTACAACGGCAGAGGCGTGCCGCAAAACCGCACGCAGGCCGCGGCATGGTGGCGCAAAGTATTGGCGCAGCCCGACACGGCGGAAAACGCCCGAGCCCAAGCCGAAGCCCGCGCTGCCTTAAAGCTGTTGGCACCGTAAACGGCAAACCCCGCGTGCGCCGCTTGGCGGCACACCCTACCTTAGATTCAAACACCCGAACGGCAAAAGTAGTACACGCACCCTGATACAAAGAGGCCGTCTGAAAGCACAACTTCAACGCGGTGAAAACACGGTATCGGCCAAACAAAACGGCTTGATGGTTTGCAGGCAACCTTATGCTTTGCCCCTACCAAACTGCCGACACAAAGCCGCGTGCGTGGCTGCGCCATACACTCTAATGCAGCCTGACAGGCGGGGCAGGCGGCAGCCTCTGCCGTTCGTAGGGTGTCTCGCCCTGCGACGCACGCGCTCCCCGCCTGCGATCGGAAAAAAAGCCGTCTGAAAAGCAAAACAGCCGCAAACCTCCGCCTGCTTGATAGAAGCCAAAACACAGAGGCCGTCTGAAAACGCCGCTTCAACGAAGTGCAAACCAATGAATCCTCCGCCAGCCCGCTCCCTCCCCTGCGCCTGCGCGGGACGGATTGCGAAGGCGGCGGCGGTGCGCAGAACCGCTTTGCCCACCGTCCCGCAAGCCGAAACCACCGCCAAACCCTACCCGAACAGCACAAGCCCCAACCCTGCCCCGCAGGCAGGGAGAACACCAAAGGCAGAGGCCGTCTGAAATCTGCAATGCGGTTTTCAGACGGCCTCAAAGCCTGCTTCAAACACCTGAAATGCCTGCACGAAAACCATCCAAACCTCATCCGCCTGAGAATACGCCATGAAAGCAAACCGTTTGCCCATCCGCTCCTGTCTTTTCCCGCTGCTGGCCGCCGCATTGGCTGCCTGTTCCGATCCCGCGCCGCAAACTCCTCCGCCCGCGTCCGCCGCGCAGTCCGAAGCCGCCGCAGCCGCCGTTCCGACTCCCGCAGCCGCGCCCGAAATGCCGTCTGCCGAAACGCAGCCGTCGGCGGCACACCCGTCCCCGCCGCTGGTGGCCGCCGCCCGCGCCCAAATCGGCCAGACGGTATCCTACGATCCCGCCTACACCAAACTGGATTACCCGATGGGCGACGTGCCGCTTTACACAGGCGTGTGCACCGACGTGCTGATCCGCGCCCTGCGGCAGCAAGGGGTGGATTTACAGCAGCTCGTACACGAAGATATGCGCCGCCACTTTTCCGCCTACCCGCAAAAATGGGGGCTGTCCGCACCCGATCCGAACATCGACCACCGCCGCGTACCCAATCTCGCCGCCTATTTCGAGCGGCAGGGCTACCGTGCCGACGGACGGGATTTCCGTGCGGGCGACATCGTTACCTGGAATGTGGGCGGCGGCCGCCCGCACATCGGCATTGTTTCCGACCGCAGCAGCAGCGGCCGCCCGCTGGTCATCCACAACATCGGGCGCGGCACGCGGGAGGAAGACATCCTCTACCGCTATCCGATTACCGGCCACTACCGTCTGCCGCAGCAGGGCGCACACCGGCCGTAACGCCGCCCACGTCTTCGCGCGGCAGAAATAAAATACCCGAAGCGGCGGCATGAGGCCGTCTGAAAACGGGTTTGCCGACGGGCAGTCCGCGCATTCGAGATGTGCCAAACAAGCCCGCCTCCTCCGCAGATATGGCGGCACACGCGCGGCAAGCCGCAAGCCGGAGGCCTTTGCCAAACCTGCGGATGCGAATGCGGATGCGGTTTGCGGCGCAGCGGGGACAACACAAACATACGCACAGGCCGAAACTCCGGCCAAGTGCCGAATCCGCCGCAATCTCCCATAGCCGCGCAGACGTATCTGCCCCGATACTTTGCAATGACTGCAAAAACAGCCTGCCGTCTGCCCGCCTGCGGACATTCCCGCCTGCGCGGCAACGGCGGCGGGCGGGCTTGGCAAAGGCAGCCGCCATGCGCCGGCAAACGGCATAGCCCGATCCGTTTGCCGCCGTTGCTATGATGCATAACAAAGGCCGTCTGAAACAGGTTTTCAGACGGCCTTTTTGCGGCAGAACGGGGGGGCTAGCGCGCGGGCAGGGCGGCCGCGCCGGCTTTGGCGACGCTCTCGTCTTCGTCCACCGATCCGCCGCTCACGCCGATGCTGCCGACTATCTGACCCGTTTTATCCACCAGCAGCACGCCGCCGGCAAAGATAGCCAGCCCGCCGTTGCTCACTTCGATGCCGTAGAGTTCTCCGCCCGGCTGCGCGGCTTTGCCCAAATCGCGCGTACTCATATTGAAGTAGCGGGCGGTTTTGGCTTTTTTCTGCGCGATGTCGATGCTGCCGATAAATGCGTCCTCCATGCGGGCAAAGGCTTTGAGGTTGCCTCCCGCATCGACAACGGCGATATTCATCGGCACTTTGATCGCTTCGGCCTTGGCCGCCGCCGCATTGACTACGGCCTGCGCCTGCGCCAGCGTCAGATCGCCGGGCAGGGTTTTGGACAAACCGGCACCGGCGGCGGGAATGGCCAGCGCGGCGGCGGCGATGAGGGCGGAAATTTTCGTTTTATGCATGATGGTCTCCTGAAAATCGGTTTTTCGGATACTGCATGACGATTCTATGCCTGTTTGCGGGAAGTGCAAAGGCCGTCTGAAAAAGCGGCAAGGCAGGCGCGGATACGGCGGGCGGCGGCAGAGTGTTCCGGTTCGCAGGCAAGACGGCGGCGCAGGGCGGCGGGGGCGGCGCGGCTTGCGGGATAGCGGCGGCACAGGGATTCGGCGGCACGGGCGGCATTGGCGCCGCTGCCGCAGGCGAGGATGTCGAGCAGGTGGCGTTCGATGTGCGCCTGCGGGGGAAACCATGCCGCCGCTTCGGCCAGGGCGGCGCAAACGCGCGGGCTGGCGTTGAACAAGCAGGGAACAAGCTGCGGGCGGACGGTGTCGAAGTCTTCTTCGCGCAGCACGCCGCGTTCAAACAGCCGCCCGAGGGCGGCAACGGCGGCGGCAAGAACGGTGGCCTGTCCGCCGCGCCGCAGCAGGGGAAGGAGGAAGGCCAGAGCGGCAGCGGCTTCGCTGCTGCCGGCGGCAGCGCGGATCTGCCCGGCCTCGGCGGCAAGGCGGCGGGCGGGGCGGTTGGTTGTTTTTCCCATTTGTGTTCCTTGTTTATTTTTGCTTGCCGCAGGCCGGAGTGTTTGCCCAATCCTGCACCTGTCCGGCCGGCGTTATCAGGGCAGCAAGCCGCAGACGGTACGGCAAAGCTCTGCAAAACCGCAGTTTTTTTATTTTGTCCCTCCGGATCGGCGGTTGTTTTTATTGCGGACGGTTTAATGCCGGACGGGATTTGCGCCTGCGCCCGTCAGGTATCCTGCGGGATGGCGGCAGTCCTTGTTTTCAGACGGCCTCCTGCATTTGGCAAAGGCTTTGGCCGTCTGAAAACGGGGTTTTATGCAGCGCAAAATAAAACCCTGCGGCCTTATCCCGTGTTTTCAGGCTGCCTTTGGCTTAGGCCTCTTCATCATCCCGCTGCCACTCTGCCATATCGCGCACCGCCGCTTCCAGCCAGCTCCACACATCGGCATAGCTTTGCCGCTGCTCCCAGCCTGCCGCTGCCCACGCATGGATAATCTGCACGCCCGCGCCCTTGCCGTGTTCAAAGTCGCCGCCTGCGTTTTTTCCAGCACAAACCACGGCTCAAATTGCACCAGCCCCAGCGCAATCAATTTGTCAAACGCGGCGGGGTAGGCAAAATGGGCGTGGCGGATTTTAAATTCGGCGGGGTTAAAGCCTTGATAAAAGCGGCAACGGTCGGGCGTGGTCATGGTTTATGGTTTTCACAAGAGGATAAAGCGTTTTCAGACCGCCTGAAATGCACAACAGGGCGTATTCCGCATACGCCCTGCCGCACTTTGCCGTACCGTCTGCGGCTTTATATCTTTTCTGTTTTGTTCCGCCATATGCGGCGGCAGGGCGGCTTCTTGTGTTTTCAGACGGCCTCTCCGATATGGAAAAGGCCGTCTGAAAACGGGATGGATTGGGTGTCAGCCGACCTGCGCCTGCCCCTGCCATTGCTCCATCATTTTGCGCAGCTCTTCGGGATGGTCGTGGCCGTTGTCGATGGCGGTTTGCAGCCATTTGCAGGCAACTTCGGTGTCCTGCGGCACGCCAGTGCCGGTGTAGCTGAGGCAGGCGAGGTTGTATTGGGCGGTGGTGTCGCCCTGCATGGCGGCCTGGGTAAACCAGCGGGCGGCCTGTTTGGGATCGGCCTCCACGCCTTCGCCGTTGTAGTACATCATGCCGAGGTTGGTTTGGGCTTTGGGGTGGCCGTTGCGGGCGGCCATAGAGTAGTAGGCAAACGCGCTTTCAAAGTCCTGCGCCACGCCGATGCCGTAGTGCAGGGCGAAGCCGGATTGGTAGTTGCGTTCGAGGGTTTGCTGCAATTCGAGGGTTTCACGGTTGTAGGCGGGATTGTCCACATGGCTGCGGGAGTCGAGCATCAGCAGCCGCTGCATGGCGACGAGGCTGCCGTATTTGACGGCGTGCTCGTAGTATTGGCGGGCCCTTTCGATGTCGGCATGGATGCCCAGTCCGTATTGGCGGATGTCGCCCAAAAGGCAGAGGGCTTCGGGATGGTTGTGGCGGGCGGCTTTGGCGGCAAAAAGGGCGGCCTTTTTGTAGTCGCGCACGAGGTGTTCGCCGGTAAGGTATTGTTTTGCCAGAAAGGCGCAGGCGTTGTCGTCTTCCTGCCGGACGGCTTTGTTGAGCCATTTGATGCCTTCGGCGGGATCGGCGGGCAGGTATTTTCCTTCGAGCAGGAGCTTGCCCAGCTCCGCCTGGGCGGCGGAGATGTCGGCTTCGGCGGCAATGCGCAGGTGGTAGAGTGCCTGGGTGTGGTTTTTGGGTACGCCCTGGCCGTAGAGAAATTGGTTGGCAAGCTGCCAGTGCGCGGAAACAATGCCTTGTGCGGCAGCCTGCTGGTAGAGGGCGTGGGCGGCGGGGAGGTTGGGGGTGCGGCTGTGCTGGTAGTGGCCTGCAAGGAAAATCTGCGCCTGGGGGTGGTGCTTTTGCGCGGCCTGTTTGGCCCAGTAGACGGCGCGGTCGTCGTTTTTCTCGGCGTAGTAGTGCATGACGCGCACTTGGGCTTCGGTGTAGCCTTCTTCGGCAAGGGAAAGATAGGCAGGCAGGACGGTTTCGATGTTGATGCCGTTGTCTTCGCGCAAGAGGGCGAGATTGTAGCGGGCGGTGGTGTGGCCGGCTTCGGCGGCTTTGCGCAGCCAGTAGGTAGCTTGGACGCGGTTGGGTTCGGTGCCCATGCCGTACTGCATACAGCCGCCGAGCTGGAATGCGGCTTCGGCATGGCCGGCTTCGGCGGCGCGCTCCAAAAGGGGGAGCGCGGCGGTGTAGTCGGTGGGCATGGCGGTGAGATACTGCCGTGCCTGCTGGAAGAGTGTTTCGGCGTTTTCGGTCGTCATGGGCGGCGGTTTTTGTTGTTGTCGGCCTGCACCTCGGGGCGCAGTTCAAGTGGCGGATTTTAACGGATAAACACCGTTTGTGCCATCAATAAACCGCCCGGCATACGGCAAAAGGCCGTCTGAAAACCGGTTTTCAGACGGCCTTTTGCGCTGCGTCAGACGATTTCGGAGCTGGGAAAGATTCGGCTGTACGGCAGCGGCCGGAACCGGATTGTTTTCCCGCATCCGAGCCGAGCCGCCCGACAATTTTTTAAGCACGGGCCGGGTTGCCAATCCCGACTTCCCTGATTTTTGGAAATTACCGGCTTATTGCCTTATTTAAGAGGCCGTCTGAAATTGACACAACAATATTTCAGACGGCTTATCAGGGCAAAAGCGATTAGGGTTGGGTTTGGCAATTCAAGCTGCGTCTGCTTATCCGTCGTATTTGCCCGTTACCAGCCATTTGTATGAAATATCCAGCATATCCGAAAAGCTTTCGCCGCCGCAGGCGGCAAACAGACGGGTCATCTCCGGCCAGCGCGGCTCGTGTTCCGTTTTCACGGCATACCAGTCCCGCTCCGAACGGTTGCGGGTAAGCACAAAATCTGTCCGTGCGCTTTTGCCGGAAGCCTCTTCATCTTCAATCGTCAGTTTCCAGCCGGATATTTCGATGTTTGAAAAACTTATGCCGTTGCCGTGTTCCCACCATCCGTCGCATTGTCTGGCATACCATTCGTTCATTGCACCAAGATAATCGAAGCCGGCTTGTTTCTCCACGTCCAGTCCCAGCCATTCCGTTGCCGTGTACAGAAGATGGAGCAGATTGTTTTCTCCGATTCCGCAGGCCGAATAAAAAATGTTTTCTGAAGCTTTGAAATAATACCAATCGTCATCCGAATAATCCTGCATCACCTTTTGAATCTTTCCATGCCTACCTGCATCTTTGATGATTAAAGACCAACCCGGGTTATCCAATGTACTTAGAGAAATACCGGAGCGATGGAAAAGATATGTATGACACGAACAATGCCATGCGTTTAGTGCCAGAAGATAGTCGGTCAGATTCGGATTCATTTTTTCAACCATCCTTTCCGTATGGCCAGTTTCCGCGCTGTGCGGATGTCGTTTTTGCTGGCTTCTCTGATTTCTTCCCGTTTTTTTATCGGCTGCATGGTGCCGTTTGGTCTGCGCTGTTTGGGAGAAGCCTGAACATGGGGTGTTTTATAAGATTTTTCTGTTTTTTTATCAGTATGAGCTTTACCTACTAAATCAATGTGTCCTATTTTTTCTCCCGACTGAAATCCGACTGAATGTTTGTTGCCTATTTCTCTGGACAGCTCCACCGCCATCTCTTTTGCCGATTTTTGATATGGATTGATAGGCTTATTCCCGCCAGCCATTTCCCCGTCGGTCGAGGACATTTCCCGCCGCTGCTCCCACTTCCCCTTTGCCGCGTCGCCGAAATCGCTGCTGGCCGGTTTTTTCGAGCTGAATCCGTGTGTTGCCGCATTGCGCAGGGCGAAACTTTCGGCGGCTGCGCCAAACACTTCGGCGGTGTTCGGATGTTTCCGCACCCACTGCCGCGCCTTTTCATAGCCGCTTTGGGCGGCAATGGCGGCATCGGCATAGCTTTCAACCGCGTGCGCACGCGCTTCGGGCGGCAGGCGCGAGAATCCTTGATTCACGTACTGGTCTGCCGCGCCTGCGGCGATTTCCCCGCCTTTGCCGATAATGGCCGGAAAGCCCAGTCCTTCAAATCCGGTGGCGAAAAAATTCGTTACGCCCGCCCCGATCAGGCCGCGCACAACTTCTCCGGCATTGCCCGCGATATTCCGATCGGGATTGTGCTTCATGATCAGTTCGCCGTTTTCCCGCATTCTGCGCAGATAGTTGTCTGCCGCGCTGCGGCTGGCTTCCTGCCAGCGTTCGCCGAACGGGCGTTCGTCGGCGGTAGGCGGTTTGATGCGGGTGATCGATCCTTTTACATGGTAGCTGTAAAGATCGCGCGCGCCTTTGGGCTTGGGATAGCCGCCGCCCTGCGGGCCGTCGTAGCCGTCGGCGGGATGGATTTGCGATCCCGTCCATTCGATGCGGTAAACGCCGAAGCCGTCGCTGAGGTCGGGCGCGTCTTGAAACCGGTTGCGGCTGTCGTGCTGCTCGAAGGGGGTGTGTTCGTCGTGTCCGTGGTTGGAAAACCGGGTTTCGTAACGGACGGTGCCTTCATATTGGGCTCTGCCGGTGTTCCAGGCCGAATGGTATGCGGGTGCCAGTGTGTCGCGGCGGTTTCCGACGCTGCCGCGTGCGTTGCCGAACAGGTGGTATTTGCCGCCCGGCTCGAAATCGCGGGCTTGGATGTCTTGTTGCAGCCGCATCAGGTCTGCCAGCGGATCGGCTGTGGCGGCGGGCAGGAGGCCGGTAAGCAGCAGGGCGGCAAGCAGCAGCGTTTGCAGTTTGTGCAGGGCTTTTTTCATTGCTTGTCTCCCTGCGTATTCCTGCGCCTTTCGATGATGCCGTTGCCGGCGGGTGCGCTGTTTTCGGCGGCGTTTTCTTCTGACGGGCTTTGGCTGTGCGGCCTCGCGCCGTGCCGGTTTTTGCTTTGTTGAAACTCTCTGCGTTCGTTTTCAGACGGCCTTTGTGCTGCGCCGCCGTGTCCTGCGGACGGGCTGCCGTAGGGGCGGATGTCGGCGAAACCGACCATCAGGCCGTCCGCAGGCCGGACGGTTTTGACGGTTTGGAGCGGCCCTGTCCACAGGACATAGTTTTCGCGGTATTCGCTTTCGTAGGCACTGGTTTCGGGGGCAATCAGCAGTTTGCCGCTGCTGCGGTCTACCGCAAAATATTCGAGCTTGGTTTGTGCTTTGAGGCTTTCGGCGTTGTAGAGGTGCAGTTCGGTGCGGCTGCGTATCGTACCAAATATAGCGTAACAAAATAGAAAATCTACTGCGTTGCTGCGCCTTGCCGTACTACTTGTACTGTCTGCGGCTTGCTGCCTTGTATCTTTTCTATTTTGTTACGCTATACGTCTACGGTAACAAATACAACATCGGTGTCGGCATATGCACTCGGGACGATTTCGAGGCCGCGCAGGTAGAAGAGGGTTTGGATCAGGTTGTTGAGAAAGGCGGTGTCGCGCGGGTTGGCGGTGAGGGTTTCGTTGCGGTAGTCGCCGGTGCCGTTGGCGGCGATGCCTGCCGAGCGGCTGTTGCCGCTGCCGCGTGTCCGGCTATGCGAGCTTGCGGGGGCATTGAGGACGGAAACGGCCTCCGTCTGCCCGCTGAGGCCGGAAGAAGTGGTGGTGGTGGAGCTGCGGACGGAGGGATAGGAATAGTCGCTGATGTTTTCGGGGGCGGCGGTGTATTCGCCGCGTATCAGCGCACTGAGGGAATAGCGTCCGCCGCTGATGGTGCCGGATCCTTGGTCGCCCATCACGGAAACGTAGAGGGCGGCTTTGCGCCCCTGCAAGGCGGACAAATCCATGTTTTTTACCGCCGCGCGGGCGGAGGCGGCAACGAGTTCCTGCTCGACGGCAAAGCGTTTGCCGCCGCCGTGTGCCGGGATGCCGGTAAGCGTGCCGCAGGCGGACAGGAGCAGGGAGAGGGTAAGGGGGAGGAGAAGATAAAGGCGCATTTTTTCTTTCATTGCTTGGGGTTGATGAATGGTTTAAAACCGTTTTCTTTTACAAGGCGGCGGACTTTATATTATGCGCAATGGGTTTACGAAAAAGGCCGTCTGAAACCGTTATTACGGTTTTCAGACGGCCTCTGCCGCAAAGGTAGGGTATGCCGCCCCAAAGCGGCGCACGCGTTCTTGGTTTTGCAGGCTGCTTCTCCAAACAAGCCGCAAAACGGCAAAGCCGCGTGCACCGTTGCGCGACACACCCTTTATACGGCGGAACGGATTTTTTATTTGTTCCGCAATAAACACAAAGGCCGTCTGAAAAACATTTGCGGTTTTCAGACGGCCTTTGCCGTTAGACAGGGTATGCGGCTCTGCCACGCACGCGCCTGCGGTATTGCACGGCCTTTTGCAAGACAGATTAAAGAGGCCGTCTGAAAACGCGGCTTCAACGAAGTGAAACACGGATTCGGTACTCCCGAACTGCCGTTTGCGGTTTCAGACGGCCTCTTGGCCGCATCAGGCGATTTCTAGCGGGGGGAAGGATTTGACGAGGTCGTCCACGGCTTTGACGCGGGTAAGGAAGGCCTCGAGTTTGTCCAAAGGCAGTGCGCTGGGGCCGTCGCATTTGGCGCGGTCGGGATCGGGATGGGCTTCGAGGAAGAGGCCGGCGAGGCCGGTGGCCATGCCGGCAAGGGCGAGGTCGAGGGCTTGGGCGCGGCGGCCGCCGGAGGCGGCGGAGCCGGAGTCGCGGGTTTGCAGGGCATGGGTTACGTCGAAGATGACGGGGGTGCCGGGGTTGGCTTTTTTCATCACGCCGAAGCCAAGCATATCGACGATGAGGTTGTCGTAGCCGAAGCTGCTGCCGCGTTCGCACAGGATGAGCCGGTCGTTGCCCGCTTCTTTGAATTTTTCGATGATGTTTTTCATCTGTGTGGGGCTGAGGAATTGGGGTTTTTTGATATTGACGGCGCGTCCGGTGGCGGCCAGGGCGGAAACAAGGTCGGTTTGGCGGGCGAGGAAGGCGGGAAGCTGCAATACGTCGCATACTTCGGCGGCGGGGGCGCATTGGCCGGGTTCGTGTACGTCGGTAATGACGGGAACGCCGAACTCGCGTTTGACGGCGGCAAAGATTTCCATGCCTGCGTCCAGGCCGACTCCGCGATAGGAGCGGACGGAGGAGCGGTTGGCTTTGTCGAAGGATGCTTTGAATATATAGGGGATGCCGAGCTTGCGGGTGGCTGCGGCAAAGGCATCGCAGGCAAAGAGGGCGGAGTCGAGGTCTTCGAGGACGTTGAGGCCGCCGAAGAGGACGAAGGGGGCGGTGTTGGATACGGTGATGCCGCTGATGGTTACGCTCATGGTTTTGCTCTCGGGTAAGTTGGGAAAAACGGTGCGGGACGGAGCCTGCGCCGTTGCTTCGGGCGGGTTTACACCACGCTCAGGGCGTTGATGCTGTATCCGCCGTCGACATAGGTAATCTCGCCGGTGATGCCCGAAGACAGGTCGGAAAGCAGGAAGGCGGCGGCGTTGCCCACTTCTTCGATGGTTACGTTGCGGCCGAGCGGGTTTTGGTCGGCAACGTGTTTGAGGAGCTTGCCGAAATCGGCGATGCCGGAGGCGGCCAGGGTTTTGATGGGGCCGGCGGAGATGCCGTTGCAGCGGATGCCGTCGCGGCCGGCGGAGGAGGCGGTGAAACGCACGGCGGCTTCGAGGCTGGCTTTGGCCAAACCCATGACGTTGTAGTTGGGGATGGCACGCACCGCGCCCAGATAGGTCAGGGCGACTACGGCGGCGTTGCGGCCTTTCATCATCGGACGGGCGGCTTTCACCAGCGCGGGCAGGCTGTATGCCGACACGTCGTGCGCGGTTTGGAAGGCTTCGCGGCTGATGCTGTCGAGAAAATCGCCGGACAGGGCTTCTTTCGGGGCGAAGGCGATGGCGTGTACGAGGCCGTCGAGGCCGTCCCACGATTTGCCCAAATCGGCAAACAGCGCGTCAATCTCGCCATCGTTCTGCACGTCGCAGCGGAACACCAGCTCCGAGCCGAATTCGGCGGCCATTTTGCGTACGCGCTCTTCGAGTTTGTCCACCACATAGGTAAACGCCAGTTCCGCGCCCTGGCTGCGGCAGGCTTTGGCGATGCCGTAGGCGATGGAACGCTCGGAAATCATGCCGGTAATCAGGATTTTTTTGCCTTGGAGAAAGCCCATTTTGCTTGTCCTTTTGGGTAAATAATGCGTTGAAAAAACGGGCGCGATTATAGCCGAGTTTGCCCGCAGGCGGGTAAGGCGCGGCGGCGTTTTCAGACGGCCTCCGGAATGTCCGCGCGCAAAAGCGGTTACAATGCCGCTCCCGCCGCAGGCCGTCTGAAACCGTATGCCATGAACACCTCGCTTTTCCTTGCCTCTGCCCTCTTTCTTGCCGCCGCTGCGCAGGCCGCCGCCGACTATGCGCTGGGTTTGGGACAAAAGCCGCTGTATCCGGCCGGTTTTTCCCATTTCGCCTACGCTGACCCCGCCGCACCCAAAGGCGGCACGTTCTCCATGCCGCTGCCCGGCAGCTTCGACACCCTCAACCCGTTCACGCTCAAAGGCACGCCCGAATCCGGCATTTCCCTGCTCACCCTCGACACGCTGATGACCGAAGGCGGCGACGACCCCTTCGCCATGTACGGCCTGCTCGCGCAGGATGCGGCCGTGGCCGCCGACGGCCTTTCGGTAACGTTCGCCCTCAATCCCGCCGCCCGTTTCCACAACGGCGACCCCGTGCTGGCCAAAGACGTGGCCGCATCCTTCCGCCTGCTCACGGGCGATTCCGCCGCCCAGCCGATGTGGAAGCTCTACTGGGCGGACGTGGCCGCCGTCGACACCCCCGCTCCCCGCACCGTCCGCTTCCGTTTCAAGCGGCAAAACGCCGAACTCCCCCTCATCCTCGGCCAGCTTCCCGTTTTCTCCCACAAAAGCTACCCGCAGGGTTTGGAAAAAAACGGCGGCGCGCCCATAGGGTCCGGCCCCTACCGCCTCGTCAAAACCGAATCCGGCCGCCTTGCCGTGTTTGCCCGCGACCCGGCCTACTGGGCGGCCAAGCTCCCCTCACGGCGCGGCATGTACAATTTCGACACCGTCCGCCTGCACTATGTGCGCGATCCCGCCGTACTCGCCGAAGGCGTAAAGGCCGGACGCTACGACTTCTCGCAGGAAACCTCCGCCCGCGCCTGGGCGCGCTCCTACCCCGAAACCATACTGCGCAAACGCGGCCTGGCCAAAACGGAGCTGGCCCACGGCAACACCGCCGGAATGCAGGGTTTCGTCATGAACCAACGCCGCCCCGCCCTCAAAGACATCCGCGTGCGCCGCGCCCTCATCCTCAGCTTCGACTTTGAAAACATCAACAGCCGCATGATGTACAACGCCTACCGCCGCAGCCCCAGCTTCTTTACCAACAGCCCGATGGCCGCCGCCGGCCTGCCCGGCGCGGACGAAGCCGCCCTGCTCGCCCCCCTGAAACAACACCTGCCCCAAGCCGTCTTTACCCAAGCCGCCCCCCTGCCGCCGCAAAGCGATCCCGTCCTCGGCATCCGCCCCAACCTTCTGAAAGCCCGGCAGCTGCTGCTCGAAGCCGGCTACCGCTACCAAAACGGCACACTGACCGACCAAAAAGGCGAACCCCTCGTCCTCGAATTTCTCATCGGCAACAAACTCTTCGAACGCATCATCGCCAAATGGCAGCGCGACCTGGCCAAAATCGGCATCACCCTCAACGCCCGCACCGCCGATCCCTCCGTTTACCAAAAACGCATGGACAACTTCGATTTCGACCTCACCACCGCCGTATACGCCCAAAGCCAGAGCCCCGGCAACGAACAGGCCGGCTACTTCTCCTGCGCCGCCGCGCACACCAAAGGCAGCCGCAACCTGGCCGGCCTCTGCCACCCCGCCGTCGAAGCCCTCCTCCCCCGCTTCGGCCGCACCGGCAGCCGTGCCGAACTCACCGCCGCCGCCCGCGCCCTCGACCGCGTCCTGCGCCACCAATACATCATCGTCCCCAACTGGTATGCCGACCGCCACCGCGTCATCCGCCGCACCGCCCTCGGCACGCCCGCCCGCCCGCCGAAATACTACAGCCCCGCCGTTTGGGCCTTGCAGACATGGTGGGTCAAACCGCCCGCCTGAACGCCCGCTCGGACAACAGGCAGCGTAATACCGCCCGAAACCGCGCACGCGCCCCCATCCTCCGACGGCAGCAGGCCGTCTGAAAACCCCGCTTCCGCAACCAAGCCAAACACCATCCCGAAAACACTTGAAACACGGACACGCCATGACCGCCCCCATGTACACCCTCGTCATCCTCGCCCTCATCCTCGCCAACCTCCCCTTTGCCACCCACCGCCTGTTCGGCATCAAAACCCTGCCGCGCAAACACGCCGGCCACCATCTGCTCGAACTGGCCGCCGCCTACGCCCTCACCGCCGCCCTCGCCCGCCTGCTCGAAAGCCGCGCCGGCCCCGTCCACCCGCAGGGCTGGGAGTTTTACGCCGTAACCGTCTGCCTCTTCCTCACCGCCGCCTTCCCCGGCTTCGTCTGGCGTTACTTCTGGCAAGACCGCGACAAACAATAAAGCCCGCCCCGCCGCGTACAGGCCGTCTGAAAAAACATTTGCATTTTTCAGACGGCCTTTTTGCATTGCGGCGGGTAACGCCTGCGCCGCTCGCTGTGCGGCACACCCTGCACGGATTTTGTAAGACAAACGGAAAGAGGCCGTCTGAAAATTCAAAGTTTCAAATTTTCAGACGGCCTCTGCCGTTGAAGCAGGGTGTACCGCCCAAGCGGCGCACGCGGTTGCGGAATTGTGCTGTGGTTTGCAAAACAAAAAACAAAGCCATCCGAAGCATGATTCCATGCGTCCGAAATGCCGTTGGCCGTTTTCAGACGGCCTCTGCCGTTAAAGTAGGGTGTGTGGCGCAAGCCACGCACGCGGGGTTTTGCGTTTTCAGACGGCCTGTTGCGCCACGACAGGGAGCGCGTGCGCCGCTGCACACCCTACCCGTTATGCAGACAACGGTACGGATGTTTTTTATTTCCCGACAAACACACAAAGGCCGTCTGAAAACGCGGAATTTCGTTTTTTCAGACGGCCTCTGCCGCAAAGGCAGGGTATGCCGCCCCAAAGCGGCGCACGCGTTCTTGGTTTTGCAGGCTGCTTCTCCAAACAAGCCGTGTAACTGCAAAACCGCGTGCACCGTTGCGCGACACCCTTTATACGACGGAACGGATTTTTTATTTGTTCCGCAATAAATACAAAGGCCGTCTGAAAAACATTGGCGGTTTTCAGACGGCCTCTGCCGTTAGATAGAGCGTGCGGCTCTGCCATGCACGCGCCTGCGGATATTGCACGGCGGTTTGCAAGACGGATTAAAGAGGCCGTCTGAAAACCGTGCGGACGTTTATTTGCTGCGGCTGCCCATGCTGTCGGGCTGGATAACGACGCTGACGCGCTTGCCGCCTTTTCCGCCCGCCGCCTTGCTGCCGCTGACGGTATAGACTTCGGTGCGCGTATTGTAGGTAATCACCGCACCTTCGGCCTTGTCGCCGCCGCGCGTTACTTTGGCGTTGCCGCTGAGGCGGACGACATTGGTGGCGGAGGAATAATCCACCTGCGCGGCCTCCCCGCTGACCGTACCCTTGCCGCCGTCGAGTGTTTGGCCGAAGCGCACGGGGCTGCCGGTGGCTTTCATGGTCTGCTGGCCGTCGTCGCTGCGCACGACATGCACGCTGGCGGCGCGGATGTTGAGCGTGCCCTGTTTGATGGAAACATTGCCGCTGAATGTGGTGGAACGGTTTTTCTGGTCGAGTTCGCCCTGGTCGGCTTCGATTTCGATGGGCTGTTTGCGGTCGCTTTCCAAGGCGTACACCTGGCCGGCGGCCAGCAGCAGGACGAGGGCGGGGATATTAAGGATTTTGCGGATCATAAAGGGTGGCTTTCACTCGTGAGGGCAGGCGCAGCAGCCCCCGATTGTAATCGTAAGTCATGCCGTCTGCCGTACCCTGCGATGCGCCGTAATCGAAGCGCACCGGACCGGCGGCGGCAGCGGTTTTGGAAACGGTATCGACCGTGAGATTGTCGGCCGCCATCCGGCCGGCTGGTTTGCCGTCGGCGGCTTCTTTGTTTAAGACAACCTGTTTTTCAAACAATATCTGCCGGCTGCCCGTGTCGTAGCGGGCTTCTTCGCTGCCCACTTGGTAAGCTTTTTTCCCTTCCGCATACACCTGCAAAAGAGGCCGTCTGAAAACCACTTCCTTGCTGTCGGGAAACTGCCGCGCCGACTGCGCATCCAGCCTGTCCTGCAACGCGCCCTGTTTGTCGAAACGGCTGCCCGAAATGCCTTCCATCGCATACTGCGGCTCGTTCGGATTGAGCGCGGTTTCTTCCACGGTAACGGTGCTGATGCGGTCGAGCCAGGCGGAAAGGCCGCCCAGCCCGAGTGCCAGCACCAGCGGAAACAGCCAGCCCGCATAGCGTTTGCCGGTCATTTCACATAGCTTTCCAGCGTGGCGGCCAGCGTGCCGTGCGCCTGCATAATGAGTTCGCACAATTCGCGCACCGCGCCGCAGCCCGCACCGCTCTGGGTAATATAGCCCGCATGTTTGCGCACCAGCCAGTGCGCTTCGGGCACGGCGGCCGACAGCCCGCAGCGCAGCATCACGGGCAAATCGACCACATCGTCGCCGATATAGGCGCATTCCTCCTCCGCCACGCCCGCCTGCGACAGCAGCTCGCCGTATGCCGCCAGCTTGTCGGAAATGCCTTTGAAATAATAGCTGATGCCGAGCTGCTGCACGCGCACGGCAACGGAAGGCGCATCGCGCCCGGTAATGATTGCAGTACGCACGCCGCTGGCATGCAGCATTTTCAAACCGTGTCCGTCAAGCGTATGGAAGGATTTGATTTCCTCGCCGTTGTCGCGGATAAAAATGCGCCCGTCGGTCAGCACTCCGTCCACATCCATAATCAGCAGCTTCACTTTGGCGGCCCGCGCCTGCAATTCTTCGGGAATAAGGCTTCTTTTTCGCATCGCAATCTTTCAGACGGCATAAAAACCTTATTTTAACATTAAGAGCAGCCGCTCCGAATGCCTTAGGGCAGGATTTTTGCCCGCCTTCCGCCGCAACCCTCCGCGCACGGCGTGCCGCAGCTTGCACGGCAACGGTTTTACACTTATTATCATTACCGTACTTTCCGCCGCCGACCGGCGGCTTCCCCCTACCCGTAAAAAGGAAACCATCATGGCAAAAAAAATCAGCATCCTCGTCGGCAGCCTGCGCAAAGGCTCCTTCGCACGCAAAGTAGCGCAAAACGCAATCGAAATGTTCCCCGCCGGCTATGAAGCCCGAATCGTCGAAATCGGCCACCTGCCGCTCTACAATTTCGACTACGACGATCCTAACGAGACCGACTTCCCCACACCCGAAAGCTACACACAGTTCCGCGAAACAATCAAAGCCTCCGCCGGCGTGCTGTTCGTTACCTCCGAAAACAACCGCACCGTACCCGCATGCCTGAAAAACGCGGTGGACATCGGCTCCAAACCCAATGCCGACGTTGCCTGGACAAAAACCCCCGCCGGCATCATCAGCCATTCCGTCGGCAAAATGGGCGGATACAGTTCGCAGAAAAACCTGCGCCTCGCGCTTTCCTACTTCAATATGCCGCTTACCGGCCAACCCGAAGTATTCCTCGGCAATTCACCGACCTTGTTTGACGACAACGGCAAACTCATCGAATCCGCCCGTACCTTCGTTCAGGGCTATATCGACCAACTCGTCGCCCTGATTGAAAAAAATCCGAAATAACCATCGTCCGGAAACGCAAAAGGCCGTCTGAAAACCATTTTTCAGACGGCCTCCGTCATTCCAAAAAGCATCCGAATCCCCTAGCTTGCAAAACAGATTGCCAATAAATTTAAAAACTTGTCCGAAACAATAAAACACCCCCTTGCTACAAAAAGCGGAATATGGTCTAATTGCGTCTTTCATTCAGGCCAGATAGCTCAGTCGGTAGAGCAACGGATTGAAAATCCGTGTGTCGGCAGTTCGATCCTGCCTCTGGCCACCATTAACCGCTTTTCAGCGGTTATTTTTTTGTCTTTCAAATACAAGCAGAAGCAACCACTTCTTTATGGTATTAGCAGTACAAACCGCATAAAAGTACCGTCCAAATAAGAACCGCGAAGCCCACTGACAAGCCTTATAAATCATCTGACGGTCATAGCCTTTATATACTGATTCAGCCTAACGGAAGCAAAGACTGGCGTTTTGATTATGCAATCAACGGCAAACGCAGCATGCTGGTAATCAGCATATACCCAGCTCTCGGATGAGAACATCGCCGACGAATGGAGCTGCTTCGAGCACCTGTACACCAACATACTCATTCCCAGCACGCTCAATTCGCCCCAGCACGAACAGACCCACCCGGACGAGTCTCAAAGCGAACGCTAGGAACTGGATGAATCATGTTCGACTTCGTCTACTGGCTCAGCCGCGAAAGTCGGAGGAGAGACGGATGACAAAAGGCAATACAGATTTTTTATCATCTCCATCGACGAACGCTTCTTCGATTTCGCCCACTGCAAGGTTGTAAAACTTTGCCCCAGCGTAACCCGATACGGCGCGATTTTTCACACGACTTCATGGGTGATTGGTCGGCGTTCCAACGCTACTGGTAAGGCAGCAAGACCGAAGGTGTACGGTTTTCGGTTTTCACGGTTTCAGACGGCCTCTCGGTGCCATCCCCCAAAATAAGCTCTGTTTGCAGATGGCTTCGGCAATATCATCGGAAAGGCCGCCTTTTTTGTCCGCATCAGCCAAAACCAGCCTGAGGGCTGTTTGTTTCATTCCACCATTTTGCGATCCTCCAGATAGTCGAGCTGCTGACGCAAATCCAGCTAACCGTGCCGCAGTCTGTAGGTAGATCGCGTTCATGATGTCGAACAGAAAGGTTTCCGCCATGGTGTGCAGCAACGCTTTATAGCATTTACTGGGAGCTGGATCGGATGGCAGTAGTGCTATGTTTCAAAAACAGCACGAGCTCACTTCCCCCTTTCCCTCTAATTTTCTTTTAGAGCTAACTTAACGGCAACATACTTTCCTTACTTCCGATAGAGCAACTTCTTTGACGGGGTGCCGGCAGGCCGTTGTGCCGGATTACGGGGCAGGTTGGAGGCGCAGTAAAACCGGCCGGCAGTATTTGGTCTGCCGGCCGGTTTTGTCTTTACGGTATGGTGTTATGCGCTTTTACGGTTTTTTGGCGGCCGGGACGGCGGCCTGTGCCGGTTTTGCCGGTTTGGCGGCGGGAGCCGCACCAACCGTTGCCTGATCCTTCAATTTGCCCAAAATACCGTCGCCTATTCCTTTGACCTTTTTCAAATCGTCCACCGATTTGAACGCACCGTTTTCCTTACGGTAATCCACAATCGCCTGCGCCTTCGCCTGACCGATACCCGGCAGGGCCTTCAACTCCTCCGCTGTGGCCGTATTGATGTTGACTGCAGCCGAAACCAAAGCCGCTGCGGCATACGCCAAAAGACCGAACAAAGATTTTTTCAGATTCATCACTCACCTTTCAATCAAAATAAAAAAACGAGAGCCATCATAATCAAGAAACCCGTATCAGGCAAGCCTGTCTCACCGACCCCGGTTTGCTTCCGTCCCTGCACGCAAACAAAAACCCCGCCGTTAAAGGGCGGGGTTTGCAATAAGTGCCTGGCAGTGACCTACTTTCACATGGGAATCCACACTATCATCGGCGCTGGTTCGTTTCACTGTCCTGTTCGGGATGGGAAGGAGTGGGACCAAACCGCTATGGCCGCCAGACTAAAACTGTCAAATCGGTAAAGCCGGGGTCGGAAGGCATCTGCCTGTCCAACCGCAATCAACTGTGATGAAATATATCGGAACAAGTCCTATGTAGGCTTTGTCATCAAAGGATACAAAGTCCTTCAAATGATAGAGTCAAGCCTCACGAGCAATTAGTATCGGTCAGCTTCACGCGTTACCGCGCTTCCACACCCGACCTATCAACGTCCTGGTCTCGAACGGCTCTTTAGGAGGATTAAATCCTCAGGGAAGTCTCATCTTCAGGCGAGTTTCGCGCTTAGATGCTTTCAGCGCTTATCTCTTCCGAACTTAGCTACCCGGCGATGCGACTGGCGTCACAACCGGTACACCAGAGGTTCGTCCACTCCGGTCCTCTCGTACTAGGAGCAGCCCCCGTCAAACTTCCAACGCCCACTGCAGATAGGGACCAAACTGTCTCACGACGTTTTAAACCCAGCTCACGTACCACTTTAAATGGCGAACAGCCATACCCTTGGGACCGACTACAGCCCCAGGATGTGATGAGCCGACATCGAGGTGCCAAACTCCGCCGTCGATATGGACTCTTGGGCGGAATCAGCCTGTTATCCCCGGAGTACCTTTTATCCGTTGAGCGATGGCCCTTCCATTCAGAACCACCGGATCACTATGTCCTGCTTTCGCACCTGCTCGACTTGTCGGTCTCGCAGTTAAGCTACCTTTTGCCATTGCACTATCAGTCCGATTTCCGACCGGACCTAGGTAACCTTCGAACTCCTCCGTTACTCTTTGGGAGGAGACCGCCCCAGTCAAACTGCCTACCATGCACGGTCCCCGACCCGGATTACGGGTCTGGGTTAGAACCTCAAAGTCACCAGGGTGGTATTTCAAGGACGGCTCCACAAGAACTGGCGTTCCTGCTTCTAAGCCTCCCACCTATCCTACACAAGTGACTTCAAAGTCCAATGCAAAGCTACAGTAAAGGTTCACGGGGTCTTTCCGTCTAGCAGCGGGTAGATTGCATCTTCACAACCACTTCAACTTCGCTGAGTCTCGGGAGGAGACAGTGTGGCCATCGTTACGCCATTCGTGCGGGTCGGAACTTACCCGACAAGGAATTTCGCTACCTTAGGACCGTTATAGTTACGGCCGCCGTTTACTGGGGCTTCGATCCGATGCGCTAACATCTTCAATTAACCTTCCAGCACCGGGCAGGCGTCACACCCTATACGTCCACTTTCGTGTTAGCAGAGTGCTGTGTTTTTAATAAACAGTCGCAGCCACCGATTCTCTGCGACCCTCCTATGCTTACGGAGCAAGTCCTTAACATTAGAGGGTATACCTTCTCCCGAAGTTACGGTATCAATTTGCCGAGTTCCTTCTCCCGAGTTCTCTCAAGCGCCTTAGAATTCTCATCCTGCCCACCTGTGTCGGTTTGCGGTACGGTTCTGATTCAACTGAAGCTTAGTGGCTTTTCCTGGAAGCGTGGTATCGGTTACTTCGTGTCCGTAGACACTCGTTATCACTTCTCGGTGTTAAAAAGACCCGGATTTGCCTAAGTCTTACACCTACCGGCTTGAACAAACTATTCCAACAGTTTGCTAACCTAACCTTCTCCGTCCCCACATCGCATTGAATCAAAGTACGGGAATATTAACCCGTTTCCCATCGACTACGCATTTCTGCCTCGCCTTAGGGGCCGACTCACCCTACGCCGATGAACGTTGCGTAGGAAACCTTGGGCTTTCGGCGAGCGGGCTTTTCACCCGCTTTATCGCTACTCATGTCAACATTCGCACTTCTGATACCTCCAGCATACCTTACGATACACCTTCTTCGGCCTACAGAACGCTCCCCTACCATGCCTTGCGGCATCCGCGGCTTCGGTTACAGATTTGAGCCCCGTTACATCTTCCGCGCAGGACGACTCGACCAGTGAGCTATTACGCTTTCTTTAAATGATGGCTGCTTCTAAGCCAACATCCTGGCTGTCTGGGCCTTCCCACTTCGTTTACCACTTAATCTGTCATTTGGGACCTTAGCCGGCGGTCTGGGTTGTTTCCCTCTTGACAACGGACGTTAGCACCCGCTGTCTGTCTCCCGAGGAACCACTTGATGGTATTCTTAGTTTGCCATGGGTTGGTAAGTCGCAATGACCCCCTAGCCATAACAGTGCTTTACCCCCATCAGTGTCTAGCTCGAGGCACTACCTAAATAGTTTTCGGGGAGAACCAGCTATCTCCGAGTTTGTTTAGCCTTTCACCCCTATCCACAGCTCATCCCCGCATTTTGCAACATGCGTGGGTTCGGACCTCCAGTACCTGTTACGGCACCTTCATCCTGGCCATGGATAGATCACTCGGTTTCGGGTCTACACCCAGCAACTAGTCGCCCTATTAAGACTCGGTTTCCCTACGCCTCCCCTATCCGGTTAAGCTCGCTACTGAATGTAAGTCGTTGACCCATTATACAAAAGGTACGCAGTCACCCCTTACAGGGCTCCCACTGTTTGTATGCATCAGGTTTCAGGTTCTATTTCACTCCCCTCCCGGGGTTCTTTTCGCCTTTCCCTCACGGTACTGGTTCACTATCGGTCGATGATGAGTATTTAGCCTTGGAGGATGGTCCCCCCATCTTCAGACAGGATTTCTCGTGTCCCGCCCTACTTGTCGTATACCTAGTACCACCAACGAAATTTCGAATACGGGACTATCACCCACTATGGTCAAGCTTCCCAGCTTGTTCTTCTATCTCATCGGCTATCGTATACAGGCTCCTCCGCGTTCGCTCGCCACTACTTGCGGAATCTCGGTTGATTTCTTTTCCTCCGGGTACTTAGATGGTTCAGTTCTCCGGGTTCGCTTCTCTTGTCCTATGTATTCAAACAAGGATACCGTACAGAATACGGTGGGTTTCCCCATTCGGACATCACCGGATCATAGCTTTATTGCCAGCTCCCCGATGCTTTTCGCAGGCTTACACGTCCTTCGTCGCCTATCATCGCCAAGGCATCCACCTGATGCACTTATTCACTTGACTCTATCATTTGAAGTACCTTTCTGACTTCGGTGCTTTGCCGTTGACTAACTCGGCACCTTCAGGCCTCTACTTTGATACAGCCTACTGCTTGTTGTGTCCCGATCCTGCCTTTTGTGCTTCAGAATCGGGTCGATACAATCACCACCCAAATTTTACCGTCTGATTCTTTGATGCTTAAACCATGATTGCAACAATGATTTAAACCAAATCAAACGACTTTGTCTTTGTTTGTTGATTTCGGCTTTCCAATTTGTTAAAGATCAATGCGTTGTTTTCGCAAATTAAAACAGTCTGTCTTTCTTTCAGACTGCTTTGATTTGGGAAATCCTGGTGGAGGCAAACGGGATCGAACCGATGACCCCCTGCTTGCAAAGCAGGTGCTCTACCAACTGAGCTATGCCCCCAGTCTAGCTTGGTGGGTCTGGTAGGACTTGAACCTACGACCCCACGCTTATCAAGCGTGTGCTCTAACCACCTGAGCTACAAACCCTTTGTAACGCTCTCTACGATTACCGATAAGTGTGGATGCACCCGCCCCTTTCTCTAGAAAGGAGGTGATCCAGCCGCAGGTTCCCCTACGGCTACCTTGTTACGACTTCACCCCAGTCATGAAGCATACCGTGGCAAGCGGCCTCCTTGCGGTTAGCCTACCTGCTTCTGGTATCCCCCACTCCCATGGTGTGACGGGCGGTGTGTACAAGACCCGGGAACGTATTCACCGCAGTATGCTGACCTGCGATTACTAGCGATTCCGACTTCATGCACTCGAGTTGCAGAGTGCAATCCGGACTACGATCGGTTTTGTGGGATTGGCTCCGCCTCGCGGCTTGGCTACCCTCTGTACCGACCATTGTATGACGTGTGAAGCCCTGGTCATAAGGGCCATGAGGACTTGACGTCATCCCCACCTTCCTCCGGTTTGTCACCGGCAGTCTCATTAGAGTGCCCAACTTAATGATGGCAACTAATGACAAGGGTTGCGCTCGTTGCGGGACTTAACCCAACATCTCACGACACGAGCTGACGACAGCCATGCAGCACCTGTGTTACGGCTCCCGAAGGCACCCTTCCGTCTCTGGAAGGTTCCGTACATGTCAAGACCAGGTAAGGTTCTTCGCGTTGCATCGAATTAATCCACATCATCCACCGCTTGTGCGGGTCCCCGTCAATTCCTTTGAGTTTTAATCTTGCGACCGTACTCCCCAGGCGGTCGATTTCACGCGTTAGCTACGCTACTAAGCAATCAAGTTGCCCAACAGCTAATCGACATCGTTTAGGGCGTGGACTACCAGGGTATCTAATCCTGTTTGCTACCCACGCTTTCGGGCATGAACGTCAGTGTTATCCCAGGGGGCTGCCTTCGCCATCGGTATTCCTCCACATCTCTACGCATTTCACTGCTACACGTGGAATTCTACCCCCCTCTGACACACTCTAGCCTGCCAGTTCAGAACGCAGTTCCCAGGTTGAGCCCGGGGATTTCACATCCTGCTTAACAAACCGTCTGCGCCCGCTTTACGCCCAGTAATTCCGATTAACGCTCGCACCCTACGTATTACCGCGGCTGCTGGCACGTAGTTAGCCGGTGCTTATTCTTCAGGTACCGTCATAAGTTCATGGTATTAGCACAAACCCTTTCTTCCCTAACAAAAGTCCTTTACAACCCGAAGGCCTTCTTCAGACACGCGGCATGGCTGGATCAGGCTTGCGCCCATTGTCCAAAATTCCCCACTGCTGCCTCCCGTAGGAGTCTGGGCCGTGTCTCAGTCCCAGTGTGGCGGATCGTCCTCTCAGACCCGCTACTGATCGTCGCCTTGGTAGGCCTTTACCCCACCAACTAGCTAATCAGACATCGGCCGCTCGGATAACGCGAGGCCCAAAGGTCCCCCGCTTTCCCCCTCAGGGAATATGCGGTATTAGCCTTCCTTTCGGAAAGTTATCCCCCATTATCCGGTACGTTCCGATGCATTACTCACCCGTTCGCCACTCGCCGGCAGTAGTGCAAGCACTACCCCGCTGCCGTCCGACTTGCATGTGTAAAGCATGCCGCCAGCGTTCAATCTGAGCCAGGATCAAACTCTTATGTTCAATCTCTAACTTACTTAACTTCTGGTCCGCTTCAAAGAAACCGACAGGAAATATAAAATTCCTTGTCTGTTTTTCGTCGCAGTATGGGGCCAAACGCACCCACACTTATCGGTAATCATCTTGTTAAAGAACTGCGCCGCCGAAGCAGCAAAGACGCACACTATACCCACCAGAAAAAAAACAGTCAAGCAGTAAAACCAAATGCCTCTGCCAAAATACGCCATGTACACGGAAAAAAAGAAAATTTTTTGTCAGAGGAAAATTAAAAACAGAAGCTGCAACACACAAACATCAAGACCGGAAAGTATCAGAGGCCGTCTGAAAGCACTGTCTCTGTCGTACCTTTGTGCCATACACGGCTTATTGTTATTTTGATATGATGTGCCGTTTTCCGAAAAATATTACCCGTAATTATTCCTTAAATAAATAAAACGATAGGTGCAAACCATGTCCGTCTATACCAGCATTTCCGATGAAGAAATGCGCATTTTCCTTGCCGACTATGATTTGGGTTCATTTGTTTCACTGACGGGAATTGCGCAGGGGGTTACCAACAGCAATTATTTCCTGAATACGACTTGCGGCCGTTATGTACTGACGGTTTTTGAGGTTTTGCAGCAGGAAGAGTTGCCGTTTTTCCTGTTGTTGAAACAGCATCTCAGCAGCAACGGAGTGGCTTGCCCTACACCTGTCGCACGGCGCGACGGGCAGCTTGATTCGGTATTGGCGGGGAAGCCTGCCTGCCTGGTTAGCTGCCTGAATGGTGCGGATACCGGCAGACCGACGGCGGAACAGTGTTACAACACGGGAGCCATGCTGGCAAAAATGCATATTGCCGGTCAAAGTTTCCCCATGCACATGGACAATCCGCGCCATAGCCGCTGGTGGCACGAATCGGCACAAAAGCTGTTTCCCGTATTGAACAAAGAAGATGCGGAATTACTGGCGGATGAGATTGCCTACTTGGATACCCATCCCGACAGCAGCCTGCCGCGCGGTATCATCCATGCCGACCTATTTAAAGACAACGTACTGCTCGACGGCAGCGCAGTATCCGGTTTTATTGATTTTTACTATGCTTGCGACGGCAGTTTCGTATACGACCTCGCCATTGCCGTCAATGATTGGGCGCGCACCGCCGATAATATTCTGGATACGGAACGCACGGATGCCTTTATTCACGGCTACGAAAGCGTCCGTCCGTTGTCTGCCGCCGAACGCGCCTACTTCCCCACCGCACAGCGTGCCGGCTGTATCCGTTTTTGGGTTTCCCGCCTGCTGGATTTCCATTTCCCGCAGGAAGGCGAGATGACTTTCATTAAAGACCCGAATGCTTTCCGCAATCTTCTGCTCTCTTTCAGGCGGCCTCAGCCTTAACAAGCGGTTTGCAATCTTCCTTTTTCAGACGGCCTGCCTATATCCGGTCTTATTTTGAAGAGGCCGTCTGAAAACCGCCTTAGTCCGACACCTTCCCCGCCGCTCATTCCTCCACCCGCAGTTTTCCGTTACAATTAAAAACGGTTTCCCATAAACTGCGTCAATCCCAACGACTCAACAGGCCGTCTGAAAAAGACAGTCCGGGCAAACCGCCCGCCCTTATCAGAATAAAAAAGGAATATCGAATGCACCTCAAAATGCACCAACTGCTCTTCCCAGCCCTGCTATGCACACCCGCCGCCGCCTTTGCCGCCACACCCGACGGCTCGCAACTCAGCCTGATTTGGGGGCTGCCCTTCGTCCTCATCCTGCTTTCCATTGCCACCGGGCCGCTCTTTTTCGCCCACACCTGGCATCACCATTTCGGCAAAATCACCGCCCTGTGGACGCTGCTTTTCCTCATTCCCTTTACGCTCGTTTACGGCGTAGGCGCAGGGGTGGGTACCATCGTCCATGCCCTTGTGGAGGAATACATTCCCTTCATTCTACTGCTGCTGGCTCTATACACCGTATCCGGCGGCATTTTGGTATGGGGCAACCTGCACGGTTCGCCTAAAACCAACACGGCCATTCTGGCCATCGGTACGCTTTTGGCCTCGGTAATGGGTACGACCGGCGCGGCCATGCTCATGATCCGGCCGCTTCTGAAAGCCAACGACAACCGCAAACACCGCGTCCACAGCGTCATCTTCTTTATTTTCCTCGTTGCCAACATCGGCGGCGGACTTACCCCGCTGGGCGACCCGCCCCTCTTCCTCGGCTTCCTCAAAGGCGTGGACTTCGGCTGGACGGTGCAGCATATGCTTCCGCCCGTCCTCATCAGCTCGGCCGTCCTGCTGACCCTGTTCTACTTTATCGACCGCCACTACTACGCCCTTGAAGACGAAATCCTCCCGCGCGACCCCAGCCCGGACAGCGCGTTGAAAATACACGGAAAACGCAACTTCTTCCTACTGGCCGCCGTCGTCGGTGCGGTACTGCTTTCCGGTATCTGGAAACCCGGTATCTCCTTCGACATCCTCGGCAGCCACTATGAACTGCAAAACCTCGTCCGCGACGGCCTGCTGCTCGCCATTACCGCCGTTTCCATAAAGATCACCCCGAAACAAGTCCGTGCCGGTAATGAATTCAACTGGGATCCCATTGCCGAAGTCGGCAAACTCTTCCTCGGCATCTTTATTACCATTGCCCCCGTCCTCGCCATCCTCAAAGCCGGCGAACACGGCGCGATGGCAGGCATCGTCGCCCTTGTCCACGACAGCTCCGGCAATCCCGTCAATACCATGTACTTCTGGATGTCCGGCCTGCTCTCCGCCTTCCTCGACAACGCCCCCACCTACCTGGTCTTCTTCAACCTCGCAGGCGGCGACCCCCAAGCCCTCATGACCGGACATCTCTTCCACACCCTTTTGGCCGTATCCATGGGTTCCGTCTTCATGGGCGCACTCAGCTACATCGGCAACGCTCCCAACTTCATGGTTAAAGCCATCGCCGAACAACGCAAAGTCCCCATGCCCGCCTTCTTCGGCTACATGGCTTGGTCCTTCGGCATACTCGTTCCCCTCTTTATCCTGCACACCTTTATCTTCTTCGTGTGGCAGATTTTCTAAACCACGCATCCACAAGAGCCTGCCTGCTTACCGCCGGCAGGCTTTCAAGCAGTCTGAACCAATCAACGCAGTCAGATAAGGAGCCCCGATTATGCAGAAAACCGCTTTATTGATTATCGACGTACAGCAATCCCTGCTCGACATGCGGCCCTACCGCGCACAGGAAATGATGGATGCCATCTCCCTGTTGCTGCACACCGCCCGCACCCACGGGCGCGAAGTAGTTTATGTACGCCACAACGATGCCGCCGACCCCATGTTTGCACCCCATTCGCCCGGCTGGCAGATTGCCGGACGGATAGCACCGCAGCCGGGCGAGCGCGTGGTGGATAAACAGTTCAACAGCGCGTTCAGAGGCACTGATTTGCGCGACTATCTGCGCCAACAAGGCATTACCCGCCTGATGGTGGTGGGCATGATGACCGAATACTGCATCGAAAGCACCGTGCGCGTGGCCGGCGATCTGGGTTTCGACGTGGTGCTGCCCGAAGGTGCCAACAGCACGCTGGACAACGGCCGCTGGTCGGCACGCGAAATCTACGAGCACCACAATTTCGACATCATGCGCGGCCGCTTTGCCGCCATGCCGGGCGTGGAAGAAGCCGCCGCTTTGCTGGCCGGAGAATAAGCGGGCTATGGAAACCGGAGCGATATACACGGAAATCGTGAAGATTTTCGCGGCTTAACTTACAGAGGCCGTCTGAAAACACTTTTCAGACGGCCTCTTTGCAATTTAAACAGCAAATACACAGCAGCCTCCCCACACGTTTTCAAATACGGCAATCTCCCCCGATACCGGATTCCGCTTCTTCCGCAAGCAAGACAAGCTCTGCCCGATTGGAAACAAAACCATGCGCTCTGCACATTTCAGACGGCCTCCGTGTAAAAACCGCCGCCGCGAATTGGGCGCATCGGGCAAAACTGCTATCATCCGTCCTGCCTTTTCAGACGGCCTCCGACACGACAAAGGCCGTCTGAACGCACAGCTTCGCCACAGCCCAAGCCGATGCGCCGTCCGAATACATTTGAAGAAACCGTAATGAACAAACTCCGCCCCGCCCTTGCCGTCCTTCTCCTTGCCGCCTGCACCGCCGAACAAACCGTCGAGCCTGCCAACAGCGGTACGCCCCGCCCTGCCGACACCTCCCACTTCCGCCTTCCCAACCTGCGCGGCAGCGAAAACCCCGCCCAAACCCTCGACGACTACAACCGCTACGAAAGCACCCTCCAAGCCGCCAAAGCCGGAGACGACATCCAGCCCGCACAATTCCTTGCCACCCAAAGCGACAGCGCAATGGGCGAAGCCGTGCGCAACGAATGGCTCAAAAGCCTCGCCAAACGCGGCATCTGGCAAACCTTCCAAAGCGAATACGCCCGCCTCGCCCCCGAAGGCCGCAGCAAAGAAGTCCGCTGCTACGCAGAACTTGCCGGCGACAGCGGCCTTGCCGCCGAACTCGTCCGCGACACCGCCCGCCTGCCCGCCGGCTGCAACACCCTGCTCGAAACCCGCGCCGCGCACGGCCGCCTCAACCCCGCCGACGCATGGCGGCGCGTACGCGGCCTCATTGCCGCCAACCAAACCACCGATGCCGCCCGTCTCGCCGCCGCCCTCGGCAGCCCGCTCGACAGCAGCAGCGGACAAGGCGCACAAGAAAACCAACTGCGCGGCATTATCGGCGCAGCCGCCCTCAAAAACCCCGATGCCGCCGCCGCACGCCTCGCCGCCCTCGAAAACATCCTCACCCCCGCGCAAACCGGCTTCGCGTGGGGCGTACTCGGCCGCCAACAGGCCAAAAACCAAAACTTTGCCGCCGCCCTCGACTACTACGCCCGCGCCGACCGCAAACAGCTTACAAGCGACCAAATCGAATGGTATGCCCGCTCCGCCCTGCGCCGCCAAGACTGGCCGCTGCTTGCCTCCGTCATCCGATCCATGCCCGAAGCCCTGCAACAGAATCCCGCCTGGATCTACTGGCTCGGCCGCAGCCACGCGGCGTTGGGAGATCAAGGCCTGGCCGCACAGCACTACCGCCAAGCGGCTGCCAGCGGCCGCAACTTCTACGCCGTACTTGCCGCCGAAGAACTGGGCGGCCGTCCCGACACCCGCAGCACAGCAGCCGAACCCGCCGCCACCGACCTGCGCACCCTCGAACGCGACGGCGCAGTTGCCCGCTCCCTTACCCTCTTCCGCGCTTCCGGCGGCAGCCGCACCATGCGCCGTGCCGCACAGGCCGAATGGCGTTACGCCACACGCGGCTTTAACGACGACACCCTCATCGCCGCCTCACGCCTTGCCCACGACAACCGTTTCTACGAAATGGCCGTCCACTCCGCCGACAACACCACGCAAAAACACAACTTCCACCTGCGCTACATCTCCCCCTACCGCGAATCCGTTACCGCCCAGTCCGCAGCCAACGGCATCGATCCCGCCTGGGTCTTCGGCCTCATCCGTCAGGAAAGCCGCTTTGTAACCGGCGCACAGTCCGGAGTCGGCGCGCAAGGCCTCATGCAGGTCATGCCTGCCACCGCACGCGAAATCGCCCGCAAAACCGGCATGGACAACAGCGAACTCTACACCGACGACGGCAACATCCGCATGGGCACATGGTATTTGGCCGATGCCCGCCGCCGCCTGCAAAACAGCGAAGTCCTCGCCGCCGCAGGCTACAACGCCGGTCCCGGCCGCGCCCGCCAATGGCAGGCAGCCGTTCCTCTCGAGGCCGCAATCTACGCCGAAACCATTCCCTTCGACGAAACGCGCGACTACGTCAAAAAAGTCATGGTCAACACCGCCTACTACTCCGCCCTGTTCGGCAGCTATACCCCGCTCAAACAACGGATGGGCACCGTCCCCGCCAAATAAACAAACGCAGCGCAAGGCCGTCTGAAAACCATCCTTGCGCTGACAAAGCAGCTAAGCCGGTCAGGCCTGCCACTCCCTCCCGCATCCGCAACACCATGAAAAACACCGCCCTACTGTTCGTCCCCGCCGCCCTATTGCTTGCCGCCTGCGGCACCCCGCCCAAAAAACACCCGCGTACACACGATACACGCACCCACACCGCCCGTGCGCCCATGCCGAAAACCATCCGCATCAGCCACATCGGCCGCGCCGCCGGCGGGCAGGAACTCATGCTGCACAGCATGGATCTCGTCGGCACGCCCTACCGCTGGGGCGGCAGCAGCGATACCGGCTTCGATTGCAGCGGCATGGTGCAGTATGTTTACAAAAACGCCATCGGCATCAACCTCCCCCGCAGCTCCCGCGACATGGCTGCCGCCAGCCGCACCATCAGCACCCGCGAGCTGCAAAGCGGCGACCTCGTCTTCTTCAACACCTCAGGACGCGGCATTTCCCACGTCGGACTCTACCTCGGCGGCGGCAAATTCCTCCACGCCCCCCGTTCCGGCAGCACCGTCCAAACCGAAAGCCTAAGCAGCCCCTACTACGCCAAACGCCTGGTCAAAGCGGGAACGTTT
Source organism: Kingella potus (assembly GCF_900451175.1). Classification (NCBI taxonomy): domain Bacteria; kingdom Pseudomonadati; phylum Pseudomonadota; class Betaproteobacteria; order Neisseriales; family Neisseriaceae; genus Kingella; species Kingella potus. The sequence goes on along the minus strand of NZ_UGJJ01000002.1, from coordinate 450,092 downwards.
TTCTGAACCCGCCTCCGGTTTTATCGCAAATACTTTCGATCTGTATCCGCCACACAGGTGTGCGCCATGCCCAGCGCAAACGGCAACAGGCCGTCTGAAAAACCACCCGCAGGACGGATACTTGTATCCGGCATTTTCCCGCAAGGGGAAAATGCCCGCGCCGCCGGTCTCTACAATTGCAGGACTTGCCCCCCCCCCGAAAAATATAGAATAACTCCGCAGCCCGTTTCACTTCGGCAGCCCCTGAAAACAGAGTGCATCCTGTTTTTTCTTTTTATTTCCCCCTTAAATTGAGGAGCAGACATGAAACAAGCAAGCGTATTGTGCGCCGTATTGGTATTGGCCGCCGCATCCGCCCACGCCGGAAAACTGTCCTGCGGCAAAGAGTCCGTCCGTGAATATGCCAGCGTTACCAAATGCAGCTATCCAGGCACATCGCTGGTCGATGCCTATGCCGCAGTGCGTGCCGCCGGCCACACCACAAACCATATGCCCCAAACCCTGCCCGCTAACAACACCAAACGGCGTATCGATGAGGAAACGGCGGTTGTTACCAAATGGCAGGGCAGGCAAAAAGTATCCGTGTGCGAAGAAAGCAACGCCGAATATTGCGTGATACTGAAACAAAGCAAAGGGCGTGTAGCCATCGAGCTTTTCGGCACATCGCCATAAGCCTGCTGTTCGGCAGCCTGAAAAACTGCCATCCCTCCCGCCGCACAATGTGCGGCAGATGTTTTCCAAGCACCCTTACTGAAGGAAATTCACCATGAGCAAACCCTTTCTGGCCGCCGTTCTGGTATCGGCAGCCTGTGCTGCCTCGGCTGCTCCTAAAACCACCCTGCCTGCCGCCGTGCAGAAGGAAATCAATAGCGACAAACAGATCTGTCAGGAAATGGGCGGCCGTTTCTCCTACCGCAAAGCCGTGTCCGCAACCGATCTCAATCACGACGGCCATCTTGATTATGTTTATGACGCTTCTTTGGCCAGTTGCGCCAACGCGCCCGATTTAGGCGGCTCCGGCGGCTGGCAGGTAACGGTGTTTGCCGGACAGCCGGACGGCAAAGCCAAAGTTGCGTTCGCCCACGGGGCAGACGGTACCCGCATCATCAACGGCAAGCTGTATCTGGCCATGGGCGGTGAGGCGTGCGGCACCAGCACTAGTGGCAAAACGCGTGCCGAATACCAAAACTGCATCCTGCCGCTGGTATGGAATGCCGGCAAACAGGAATTTGAATTTGCCCCTGTGTCGCAAAAACGAGCCTTGCCGAAAAATTGGACACGCTGACCCGATGCATTATTTCAGGCCGTCTGAAAACCGGAATCGGCTTTCAGACGGCCTGTGCGTTTTAGGGCTTCAAGGCAGCCTGAAATCTTTGTCCTCCTTCAAACTGCTCCGAACCACGTCACTCCCTCACAGGAGGGAACGACGGCATATGTTAGGACATTTGTATCAGGATTCAGGCCGCTCTACCCTTTATCCCTACTTCCCGCCCTGCCTTTTTTTCACGCTGACTTGGCGGGTTTTCTTTTTACCCCCGCTGTTGCGTTCTTTTTCCGCTTTGCGGCTTTCGCGTTTGGCAATGCGGTTGCTCAGCGACACGCGGCGCAGGGGTTGTTTTTTGGTTTGTACGGCGGATTCTTCGTAGGGGTTTTCACCGACATTGTACTGGATGCGCAGCGGCGTGCCTTGCAGATGGAAGGCCTTGCGGAAAGTCTGCGTCAGGTAGCGGGTATAGCTGTCGGAAATGTGTTGCAGGGCGTTGCCGTGAATGACGATGACGGGCGGATTCATGCCGCCCTGGTGGGCATAGCGCATTTTCGGACGCACCAGACCGGATCGCGGCGGCTGTTGGCGTTCTACCGCGCTTTGCAGTACACGGGTGATTTTCGGCGTGGACATTTTGACAAATGCCGCGTCATAGGCGGCCTGAATGCTGTCAAACAGGCCGTCTATGCCTTTTTCTTTAAGCGCGGAAATGTAGTGGAATTTGGCAAAGTCGAGGAAGTACAGCTTGCGGGTGATGTCGCGTTTGATCTCGTTGCGCCGCTCTTCGCTGATGCCGTCCCATTTATTGACGGCCACAACCAATGCTCTGCCCGCTTCGAGGGCGAAACCGGCGATGGTGGCATCCTGATCGGCAATGTCCTGCTGCGCATCGAGTACCAAAACGGCCACATTGGCGGCCTCTACCGCCTGCATTGCCTTGATAACGGAAAACTTTTCCACGGCTTCATCCACTTTGCCGCGACGGCGCACGCCTGCGGTGTCGATAATGGTGAACGGTTTGCCGCCTCGTTCGAAATCGATGTGGATGCTGTCGCGCGTGGTGCCGGCCATGTCGAAGGCAATCACACGTTCTTCGCCCAAAATGGCGTTTACCAGCGTGGATTTGCCGACATTGGGTCGGCCGATTACGGCAAAAACAGGGTGTTTTTCCGCAACCGCTTCCTCGGCGGCTGCGGGGAAGCCTGCCAGTATGTCTTCGATGAGGTGGTATACGCCGTCGCCGTGTGCGCCGGAGATGACGCGCGGCTCGCCCAGAGCCAGCTCGTAAAATTCGGATGCCAGCACGTCGTGTCTGCCGCCTTCGCCTTTGTTTACCGCCAAATAAACCGGGCGGGGCGACCGGCGCAGGCGGTCGGCAATGATTTTGTCTTGCGGCGTGAGTCCGGTGCGCGCGTCCACCAGAAAAACGACGGCATCGGCTTCGTCCACCGCCTGCAAGGTTTGTTTGGCCATTTCGTGCAAAATACCGCTGTCCACCACCGGTTCGAAGCCGCCGGTGTCGATGACGAGATAGGGCTTGCTGCCGAGGCGGCCGTGGCCGTAATGGCGGTCGCGCGTGAGGCCGGGCAGGTCATGTACCAGCGCGTCTTTACTGCGCGTTAAGCGGTTGAACAGGGTGGATTTGCCGACGTTCGGCCTGCCCACAAGGGCGATGGTTGGTTTCATGTTTTGCTTTTTTTACAGGCCGTCTGAAAAACGGATATATGGTTTTCAGACGGCCTGTACCGGTTTATTTTTTGTTTAACAGTTGGCCGATGATGCGGTCGATTTCCGCCTGGCGGCCGCCTGCCGTGAAATTGGGATACGCGCGCAAACTGGCGACAGAATGTTCGGGCGTGCGGATAAGCAGGGAGATGTAGTTGATGCTGTTGCCTCTGCCGTTGGTATTGTAACGGAGGTTGTAACGGCAGTCGGACTCGTACAGACGCTGGCGGCCGGCATCGGTATCCACGGCTTCGCTGCTGATGCCGTATTTGTTCAGGGCAGCAGCAATTTCCCCTTTTAATTCGGGATTCGGATCTTTGGCTGCCGGCCGCGCCAAGATGCAGACATGGCGGATATTTGCCAGCTCCGCCGAGCCGTTGGCTCCCAGCGACGGACCGCTTTGGCAAGCGGCCAGCAGCATACTGCTGCCGAATATAAACGCGAGAGGAAGTTTCATCGGTATTTCCTTGTGCTTTTGAACATAAACAATAACAAACAATGACGGATTCGGCCGCAGCACGGCGGGAGGCCGTCTGAAAAAGCCGGCAGGAACAGGGCTTGTGCGGATGCCCTGCGGCGGTTTTCAGACGGCCTCTGCCAGCGTTACTGCGTTGCTTCGGCTTTCAGTTGCAACAGTTCGCGGCCGGGTGCGTCCTGCGCCGTTTTGTCCAATGCCTGTTTGTAGGCAGCGGCAGCCTCTTTGTTTTTTCCCTGTGCGGCGTATACGTCGCCGCGTGTTTCCTGAATGATGTTTGCAAAGGCGGCATCGGTCGGCGTGTTCAGAGTGGCGAGGGCGGCATCGTATTTTTTCTGCTCCATCTGTACGGTGGCAAGCCGCTGGACGGCAAGGGCTTGGACAAACGGCTCTTTTTGGTTCCGCATCACCCATAAAAGCTGTTTTTCCGCTTCGTCGAAGCGGCCTTTGTCAAAGGCTTCTGCGGCAACCATCATGGTGGCCTGTGCGGCGGAGATGCTGGATGGGTAGTTTTGCTGCAATCCGGCCAAATCGGACTGTACGGCTTTTTCGTCTTTGCTGTTTTGCGCTTTGCCGACTAAGGCGGCCAGGGCGGAGGCGGCTTCGCCGTTTTTCGTTTTTTGGTTCTGCTGGTACATGACCCATGCGAAATAGCCTGCGGCTCCGGCAAGCAGGGCGGCAAACAGCCAACGCCCCCAATTGCGCCAGAAATCTTTAAAGTTTTCGAGTTCCTGTTGTTCGTCGATGTGTGCGGCCATTTATGCGTTCTTCCATTGGTTGATGAGTTCGGTCAGGTCGGCGGCGGGAACGGTCTGCTGCCCGTGTGCGCCTTTCATGTCTTTGAGGGTGGCCGTACCCTGCGCCGCTTCATCCGTGCCGATGATGACGGTAAAGCGGGCTCCGGAAGTATCGGCTTTTTTCATTTGGTTTTTCAGGCTTTGTACGCCGCTGTGCTGCATGACCTTGAAACCCGCAGCCCGCAGCTCTGCCGCATACCGCATGGCTGCCGCCAACCCCTCCGGCTGCTGCACGACATACACGTCGTGTGCGGCTTCGGTTTGCAAACGGCCGTATTCGCGCACCAGCAGCAGCAGGCGTTCGATGCCCATGGCGAAACCGATGGCGGGCGCGTCTTTGCCGCCCAGTTCGCCAATCAGGCCGTTGTAGCGGCCGCCGCCGCAAACGGTGGCCTGTGCGCCGAGTTTGTCGGTCGTCCATTCGAATACGGTAAGGTTGTAGTAGTCGAGGCCGCGTACGAGGCGGGGGTTTTCGGTATAGGCGATGCCCAGTGCGTCCAAAAGTTGTTTGAAGCCTGTGTAGTGCGCCAGCGAGGCTTCGCCGAGATAGTCGGACAGGCGCGGCGCGGCATTGCAGATGTCCTGCAAAGCGGGATTTTTGCTGTCGAGGACGCGCAGCGGATTGGTGCGCATACGGCGGCGGCTGTCTTCGTCCAATGCGTTTTCATGAGTTTGCAGATAATCCACCAGCGCACTACGGTGGGCAGAACGTTCTTCTTTGTTGCCCAAGCTGTTGATTTCCAGCGTCAGTTGGCCGGCAATACCGAGCTCGCGCCACAAGTCGGCACACATGGCGATCATTTCGGCATCGACATCGGGACCGTCGTAACCCAAAGCCTCCACGCCGACTTGGTGAAACTGCCGGTAGCGGCCTTTTTGCGGCCGTTCCCGGCGGAACATCGGCCCCATATACCAAAGTTTCTGCGGGCTGTTGTACAGCAGGTTGTGTTCGACTACGGCGCGCAGGCAGGAAGCCGTACCTTCGGGACGCAGGCTGAGGCTGAGTGTGTCGTTGGAATCGGCGAAAGTGTACATTTCTTTACCGACAACATCGGTTTCTTCGCCGATGGAGCGGACAAAAAGGCCGGTCTGCTCGACAATCGGCGTACGGATTTGGCTGTATCCGAAACGGCGCGTCCAACGGACAACGGCCTCTTCAAAGGCCTGCCAGAAGGCAGAGCTGAGTTTGAAATCTTTTTGTTCTGCGGGCAGCAGATCGTTCATGCCTTTGACGGCTTGGATTTTTTGTCCCATAAATCATGTGGCTTTCTGTGGAAACGTTTTTCAGACGGCCTGACTGCGGATATGAAGCCGTAACCGCCAGGCCGTCTGAAAACAGAGTTGTCCGCCGTTTAGAAATCGCGGAACTGGCGCAGCATACTGTCGGCAAGCTGCTGGAACTGCCGGTATTTTCCGGAGCGGTCTATCTTGTTTTTGTCGAGGCCGATTTCCACCAAAACACCGGTTTTATTGCCGTAAATAACTGAATTTTCTATTTCGTAGCCACCGTTTTCAACCGGCGAAATAAAGGCTTGCAGCATTTCTCCGGCAGGGATGTTTTGCAGGATGATGCTTTTTTTCATGTTCGGCGGCAGATCCGCGCCGACAAGCTGGAAAGGATTGTGCATCACGTCGGTAATGCCCAGGTAGGAATAAATGTATATCTGGTGCGCCAGCTTGGGATTGTTTTTCAGATACAGCAGTAATAGGAGTTCCCGAAGATCGTGTTTCATATGTTGTTTTTCTCTTCTTGTTTTGTTTTCAGACGGCCTCTGCCGGCTCTTTCCGCATTCAGGCCGTCTGAATCGGGATAATGCGGCTGCGCTCGCGTTTTCTGCCGTTTTCGCCGTAATTGGTTTCGACGTATTCGCGCACAATTGCCAAAAATTCCGCTGCCAGATTGTCGCCTTTCAGGGTAACTTTGCGTTCGCCGTCCACATAAACCGGCGCAATCGGCGTTTCGCCGGTTCCCGGCAGGCTGATGCCGATGTCGGCCAGCTTGCTTTCGCCGGGCCCGTTTACCACGCAGCCCATTACCGCTACGTTCAGGTTTTCCACCCCGGGATACTGCAAACGCCAAACAATCATCTGCTCGCGCAGATAATGCTGGATGTCGCGTGCCAATTCTTGGAACACGGTGCTGGTGGTGCGGCCGCAGCCGGGACAGGCGGTAACCATCGGCGTGAACGAACGCAGACCCATGGTTTGCAAAATTTCCTGTGCCACCACCACTTCCTGTGTGCGCGGCGTACCCGGCTCGGGCGTGAGCGAAATGCGGATAGTGTCGCCTATGCCTTCCTGCAACAACACCGACAATGCGGCGGTGGAAGCCACAATGCCTTTGCTGCCCATGCCCGCTTCGGTCAGTCCCAGATGCAGCGGATAACGGCAGCGTCCGCCGAGTTCGCGGTATACCTGTATCAAATCCTGCACCGCACTGACTTTGCAGGACAGTATGATTTTGTCTTCCGGCAAACCCAAGTCCGCGGCTTTTTGCGCCGATTCCAATGCGGAAACAATCAACGCTTCTTTCATTACAGCTTCGGGCTGTTGCGGAGAGGACGAAGCCAAATTCGCATCCATCATACGCTTGGCCAGGCTTTGGTCGAGCGAACCCCAGTTGACACCGATACGCACCGCTTTGCCGTTTTCTGCCGCCATACGGATCATAAAGGCAAATTTTTCATCGCCTTTCGCGCCTTTTCCGACATTGCCCGGATTGATGCGGTATTTGGAAAGAGCTCTGCCGCATTCGGGAAACTCGGCCAGCAGACGTTCGCCGTTAAAATGAAAATCGCCGATTAACGGCGTATTGCAGCCCATATCGTCCAAACGCTGCCGTATCTCCGCCACTTTGGCGGCAGAGTCGGGATTGTTGACCGTAATCCGCACCATTTCCGAACCGGCCTCGCTCAATTCCTGAACCTGCAAGGCAGTGGCCTCTGCATCCGCCGTGTCCGTGTTGGTCATAGACTGGACAATGACGGGGGACTGCGATCCTACGGTAATATGGTCGATTTTTACCTGATATGTCTGACGGCGTGATGATGTGCTCATGTTGTTTGTTTTTTAGTTGCCGACACTAAACGAAGCGGTTTTTTTATCCTGCATATGCTCGGAAAGATTGATTACCTGCGAACCGTAAGCAGCCTGTGCACCTTTGGCGATACCTATCGAAACCTGATACGGCGCTCCGCCGGAAAAACGGTGTTCGCTGTTGGCCGGTACGATCCGGTGGAGCAGCTCCTTGCCGGTTTTGTCTTTTACCACCAGCATAGAACGGTAGCGGGTTTTCAGCAGCAATTCGCCCGCCGCCGCGCCGGTATCAGCTGTTTCCTCAACTTGAGAAGCAGCAGACGCTGCAGCCGGCATCGGTACGACGGAAACATTGGTGGTATCGATATTCGGTGCTGCCACCTGCTCCAAACCGGCCCCCGCTTCACTGGCCGTCGTCTGTTTGCTGTTTTCTTCCCGAGATTTGCCCTGCCAGGCGTAAACGCCCGCACCGATGGCAATAATGACCAACAGCCCGAAAATCCAAGTAGGAAACTGTCTGCCGGTTTTCTGGTTTTGAAAATTTAAAGTACCCTGCCTGTCCGCTTCCGCCGCACGGCTGCGTACGGCAGAACCGGGCATAATGCGGTCGAGATAGGACGAAACCAATTCATCGTCCAGTTCGAGGAATCTGCCATAAGTGCGCAGAAACCCTCTGACAAAAACGGATTCGGGCATACTTTCATAGTTTCCAGCCTCAAATGCTTCGATTTGTTTGGCCGAAAGTTTCAAACGTTCCGCCACTTCGCCAATGGACAAGCCCCGTCTCTCGCGCTGCGTACGCAATAATCTGCCGAATTCTCCGGCGGGATTTTCCGATACCTGGTTTTCCGTATGCTCACTCATGTATTTCAATGTCCTGCCAAAATGGTTTGTAGTTCTTCCGAATAGGGATAGTTTGCCCGCAATTGCGCTTCATATTCGTAAGCTGCCTGCGATCTTCCGGTTGCCCGCGCAAGCTGCCAGCCCAAAAGCAGATCTCCGGCATCCAACGCATCCACTTGGCTTTGATACTGGCGGAACAACTTGTCCGCCTCTTTAATCTGCCCAGCCAGCATTTTGGTGCGGGCAAGCTCTTTGCGCAGCGGCATAAAATCCGGAGCGGCGGCAATACCACGCTCCAAATAAGCCTGCGCCAGCGAATACTGACCCATTTTCGCGCTGCAAATGCCTTTGTTCATATAGGCAACCTGCGGCGAAGGATAAGTGGGATCAGACAACGCTTTGTCAAAATGGGGAATGGCCGCGTTGGGATTATTCATTGCACTACACAAAAACCAGCCATAGTTGTTGTTGATTTCCGCGCTGTCCGGCTGCAAACGTAAAGCCTCATGGAAACTGGCAACCGCTTTGTCATTCACTTTAAGGAATTGGTAAATCTGCGCACGCATCAGCCATGCGGTAGCATTCTTGCGGTCGGCCTGCAAAGCTTCTTCAATGGTGGTAACTGCCAGCCGGTAGTCTTTCGCCCCCATATATTCGCCCGCCAACTGCGTTTTAATGCGCGATATTTCCTCTGTACGCTCCTGCCTGCTAGGCTGTTTTATCGAAGTGCCGCCGCACGCGCCCAATATGCACACCAACAATGCTGCTTTCAAAAAATGTTTCATATTCACACCTTATTGTCGAACCAACAACTGCTGCCATTTCTGCTGACGGCGGGTTTTGTCTTTTACCTGCCCCGCCAGCTGGCCGCACGCCGCATCTATATCGTCGCCGCGCGTTTTTCGCACAGTAACCACGAATCCGGCCTGTTGCAATATATCTCTGAAAATACGGATACTCTCGGCAGGCGAACGCTTGTAGCCGGAATTGGGAAACGGATTAAACGGAATCAGATTAAATTTGCAGGGTACATCTTCCACCAAGGCCAACAGCTCGTGCGCGTGTTCCGCTTTATCATTGATACCGTCAAGCATCACATATTCAAATGTAATAAAATCTCGCGGAGCTTTAACCAGATACCGCCTGCACGCCGCCATCAGGTCTGCCAACGGATATTTTTTGTTCAGCGGCACTATTTGGTCGCGTACACCGTCATTGGAAGCGTGCAGCGATACGGCCAGCGCAACCGGCATATCCTCCTTCAACCTGTCCATTTGCGGCACCATACCCGATGTGGATACGGTAACACGGCGGCGGCTGAGTCCGTAACCGTGATCATCAAGCATGACCGACAAGGAACGGACGACATTATCGTAATTTGCCAAGGGCTCGCCCATCCCCATCATTACCACATTGGAAATCAAGCGTTCGTCTTTCGGCGTAGCACCTAAGGCTTTGTTTGCCCACCAAAGCTGTCCGATAATTTCGGCGGTAGTCAGATTGCGGTTGAAACCCTGTCTGCCGGTGGAACAAAACGTACATTCCAAAGCACAGCCCACTTGCGACGAAATACAAAGCGTACCGCGCTCCGATTCCGGAATAAACACGGTTTCCACGCCGTTTCCCGTACCGACATCCAACAGCCATTTCCTGGTACCGTCGCGCGATTCCTGAGAGGCCATCAACGCAGGCACACCGACACAGGCGTATTCTTCCAACTTGGCGCGCAGTGATTTTGCCAAGTCGGTCATTTCGGCAAAATCGGCTGCACCGCCCCAATGCATCCAACGCATAACCTGCTTGGCACGAAAGGGGCGTTCCCCCATTTCGGCAAACCATTCGGTCAGCGTTTTCAAATCGTAATTCAGCAGATTGTTTTTCATATATTCTTATTTGGGTACGGACTTGCCCAAACCGTTAAAGTAAGGCAGCCGACAAAGAAGCCGGATGCGTTAATTTGTTTTTCAGACGGCCTTACGTTAACGGTTTATTTAACGGTTTTGCTGCCGCACACAGTACGGCAGCAGATATACAGACGGATTTAGCGCGGGCTGATTTCTGTCGCGGCAAAAAAATAGGCGATTTCGACAGCTGCGTTTTCCACACTGTCCGAGCCGTGTACCGCATTTTCGCCGACAGAATCGGCAAAATCGGCACGAATCGTACCGGCAGCCGCTTCACGAGGATTGGTTGCACCCATCAGCTCACGGTTTTTCGCAACAGCGTTTTCGCCTTCCAGCACCTGAATCATGACCGGACCGCTGGTCATAAATTCGACCAATTCGGCAAAAAACGGACGGTCTTTATGCACCGCGTAAAAACCTTCCGCCTCTTTCTGATTCAGATGCTTCATTTTTGCGGCAACAATTTTCAAACCGTTTTCCTCAAAACGGCTGTAAATCCTGCCGATGAGGTTTTTGCCGACAGCATCAGGTTTGATGATGGAAAGAGTACGCTGTATGGTCATAAAATTTTCCTTATTTAAATTGAAACGGGTAGTAAAAAAGCCGCCGAATTGTAGCAAGTTTTTCCGAATCACGCTGAATTTGTTGGCAACATTCCCACTAAGCCTAATCCTTTCCCGCCAAAACAAGATGCGGCAGGTTGAGATACTCTTGGGACTGCATTTCGGTAAGCCGGCTGGCAGTGCGCACAAACTCAGCAGCAAAATCGCCTTCGATATAGATCTCGTCCGCCGGCACTTCGCAAGTGGCACAGAATTTGACACGGTAGTCGTACATCACATCAATCAACCAAGTCAGCCGCCGCGCCTCCGCTTTTTCGCTTTCGCCCAGCTTCTCAATGCCGGAGACAAAAATCATCTCATAACGTTCGGACAGATAAAGATAATCCGCCTGCGAACGCGGCCCGAAGCATAATACGCGGAAATCAAACCAAACGGCTTTCTCAGTATGGCTTTTGCACATCAGGGTGCGTCCGTGGATTTCGATTTCAGACGGCCTCTTTGCCTGTCCATCTGTAACTTGGGCAAACAGTTCTGCCAGTTTGCGCTCGTTTTGCGTATCGGCAGGAATGTAGAAAACATCCGCCGCAGTCAGCGAGCGATGGCGGTAGTCTTCGCCGCCGTCTACATTGAGAATGGTCAGTTTTTCTTCAATCATCGCGATGGTCGGCAGGAAACTGCTGCGGTTCTGCCCCTGGGGGTACAGTTCGGAAGGGGCATAATTGGAAGTTGCCACCAGCACCACGCCTTCGTTGAACAAGTTTTCCAGCAGCCGCCCCAAAATCATCGCATCGGCAATATCGCTGACATGGAATTCGTCAAAACACAAAACCCGTGTCTCTTTGGCAATCTCTGCGGCCACCGCTTTGAGCGGGTTTGCCTCGCTTTTCAGCCCTTGCAGCCTGCGGTGGATTTCCGCCATAAAAGCATGGAAATGGACGCGGCGTTTGCGTCGGTAAGGCAGGCAGCCGTAAAACGCATCCATCAGGAAACTTTTTCCACGCCCCACTCCGCCATAAAAATAAAGTCCTTTGGGCAGCTGAGGCGAGCGGAGGCTGCGTCCGAGAAAGCGGTTGCGCTTGCGCTTGAACATCATCAGCTCTGTCCATAAGCGGTCGAGATGTCCGATGGCACGCGCCTGTGCGGCATCGCGGATAAATGCGGGCTGCTGCGAAGCGGCCTGATACCAGGTAAGCGGGCTGTGGTTGTGGTAAGGAGGAGGGGTAAAACGCTTGGAATGATGGTCGGACATAATTTTCAGACGGCCTTTTGCATATGCCGTGCATTATACACAATGTTTACCCTGCCCATCCGTGCGGCACTGCGCAAACGGCAGATGCAAAAAGGGTGCCGCACAATACGGCACCCTTGCTTTCAAACCCGGGCTCAGACGGCAGCCGACTGATCGACACGCTCGCGCAGCTCTTTGCCGGGCTTAAAGTGCGGAACGTGTTTTTCCGGCACATCCACTTTGTCGCCCGTTTTCGGGTTGCGGCCCTGCCGCGCGGGGCGGTGGTTCAAATCGAAACTGCCGAAGCCTCTGATTTCGATACGCTGTCCGCGTGCCAGCGAACGGGTCATCGTATCCACCAGCACCTTGACGCTGTATTCGACATCTTTCGACATCAGCGGCGACAAAGGATGCTTGTCGGCAAAAACTTCGGCCAAACGAGCCATTAACTCTGATTTGGTCATGACTGTTTCCCGTGCTTATTCCTGATTGCCGGACAGTTTGGCTTTCAGCAGATCGCCCAGGCTGGTGGTACCGGCATTGGCAGTAGCTGCGGCATTGACGGAATTCAGGGCTTCGCGGTTTTCTTTAGCGTCTTTCGCTTTGACCGACAGCTTGATGCTGCGGTTTTTACGGTCGACGGTAATCACAACCGCTTCCACTGCGTCGCCTTCTTTCAGCTTGGTAGTCAGATCTTCCACGCGGTCGGCGGCAAATTCGGAAGCAGGCAGGTAGCCTTCCACTTCCTCAGCCAAGGCGATAACCGCGCCTTTGGCTTCCACGGATTTCACCGTGCCTTTTACCAGCGAACCTTTGTCGTTGACGCTGATGAAGTTGCCGAACGGATCGCCCTCGAGCTGTTTGATGCCCAGGGAAATGCGTTCTTTTTCGACATCGATGGCCAACACGACAGCTTCCACTTCCTCGCCTTTTTTGTATTTGCGTACGGCTTCTTCGCCGGTTTCGCTCCAAGAAAGGTCGGAAAGGTGTACCAAACCGTCGATATTGCCGGCCAGGCCGACGAACACGCCGAAATCGGTAATGGATTTGACCGCACCTTTGATTTTGTCGCCTTTGTTATAGTTGGCGGCGAAATCTTCCCACGGATTGGCCTGGCACTGTTTCATGCCCAGGCTGATGCGGCGGCGGTCTTCGTCGATTTCCAGAATCATCACTTCGGCTTCGTCGCCCAATTGGACGACTTTGCTCGGATGGACGTTTTTGTTGGTCCAGTCCATTTCGGAAACGTGCACCAAACCTTCGATGCCCTGTTCGATTTCGACAAACGCGCCGTAGTCGGTCAGGTTGGACACTTTGCCGAACAGGCGGGTACCCTGCGGGTAGCGGCGGGCAAGGCCGTTCCAAGGATCTTCGCCCAGTTGTTTCACGCCGAGGGAGACGCGCTGTTTGTCCTGGTCGAATTTCAGAACTTTGGCTTCCACTTCCTGACCGACTTCCAGCACTTCGCTCGGGTGTTTCACACGGCGCCATGCCAGGTCGGTAATGTGCAGCAGGCCGTCGATGCCGCCCAAATCGACGAATGCACCATAGTCGGTAATGTTTTTCACCACGCCTTTGACTACCGTACCTTCCTGCAGGTTTTCCAGCAGAGCTTTGCGTTCTTCGCCCAAAGTGGCTTCGAGAACGGCGCGGCGGGAAACAACGACGTTGTTGCGTTTTTTATCCAACTTGATGACTTTGAATTCGATTTCTTTGCCTTCAAAGTGCGAGGTATCTTTAATCGGGCGGACATCCAAGAGCGAGCCGGGCAGGAAGGCGCGGATGCTGTTGATCATCACGGTGAGGCCGCCTTTGACTTTGCCGCTAATCAGGCCGGAGAGGATGTCGCCGTTTTCCATAGCTTCTTCCAAAGCAATCCAGTCGGCGGCACGTTTGGCTTTTTCGCGCGAGAGTTTGGTTTCGCCGAAGCCGTTTTCCACGGATTCGATAGTAACGGTAACGAAGTCGCCTACTTTGACTTCCACTTCGCCTTGCATATTTTTGAACTCGTTGATGTCAATCAGCGATTCCGATTTCAGGCCGGCATTGACGATGACGAATTTGTCTTCAATGGCCACCACTTCGGCGGTAATCACTTCTCCCTGGTTCATTTCCTGAACGGCGGAGTACTCTTCCAACAACTGGGCAAAATTTTCCATATTTGCTAAATCTTTCTTTGCGTTGCCGGGCACGCGGGGTTTGGGGTTGGGGAAGCGGCGCGCCCTCCCGGCGGGCGGCCGACACATATGTTTTCAGACGGCCATTCCGTTCGGATGAGGCCGTCTGAAAACGAAAGCGCGGATTATATCTTACTTTTGTTTTTGTTCATACCAATCAATCACTTTTTTTACTGCTTCTTCGATACCCATATCCGAGGTATCCAGCAGCAGCGCGTCGGGGAGTTGTTTGAGCGGTGCGGCCTCGCGGCAGCGGTCGGCCTCGTCGCGGGCTTCGATGTCCGACAAAATGCGCTCAAACGCCGCACCTTCGCACGGCAGGCCGAGCTGCGCGGCGCGGCGTTGCGCCCTTATCTGCGCCGAAGCGGTCAGGAATATTTTGAGTACGGCATCGGGAAACACCACGGAACCCATATCGCGCCCGTCGGCCACCAGCCCGGAGGCCGTCTGAAAATCACGCTGGCGTTGCAGCAGCGCGGTACGCACTTCCGGATGCCGCGCCACTTCCGACGCACCCATGCCGACTGCCTCGCTGCGGATTTCCGCGCCCACGTCTTCGCCGTCCAGCAGTATTTTTCCGTCCGCAAATTCCGCAGGCAGGTTTGCCGCCAAAACCGCCACCGCAGTTCCATCCGACCATGCCGCACCCTGCCGCTGCGCATAAAGCGCGGTCAAACGGTACAGTGCGCCCGAATCCAAATAGTCCATACCAAAAGCCTCCGCCACGCGCGAAGCCACCGTACCTTTTCCCGACGCGCTCGGGCCGTCGATTGCGATTACGTCTGCCATTTTCGTCCGTTCCTCAAATTAACAATTCTTGGCATAATAGCAAGCCTTGTTTACTTGTTCCAGCACGCCGCCATGCCATCTTTCCTCCGTCTTACCCCCCGCCGCCTCAAACCGTCAACCGTCGCCCTGCCCGGCTCCAAAAGCATCAGCAACCGCACCCTGCTCTTGGCCGCCCTCTCCGACAACGCCTGCATCATCCGTTCGCTGCTGCAATCGGACGACACCGCCCGTATGCTTGAAGCCCTCGCCGCACTCGGCATCCGCACCGAAGCCCTCTCGGAAAACCTTTCAGACGGCCTCAAAGTACACGGCTGCGGCGGCCGTTTTCCCGTGGGCGAAGCCGATTTGTTCCTCGGCAATGCCGGCACCGCCTTCCGCCCGCTGACCGCCGCGCTGGCCGTACTCGGCGGCCGCTACACCCTGCGCGGCATCCCCCGTATGCACGAACGCCCCATCGGCGACCTCGTCGATGCCCTGCGCTGCGCCGGCGCGGACATCCGCTATCTCGAAAACTCCGGCTACCCCCCGCTTGCCATCGGACGGCGGCATGACAACGGCACACGCAGCGTTACCGTAAACGGCAGCGTGTCCAGCCAGTTTCTTACCGCCCTCCTGATGGCACTGCCGCTCACGGGCGAAGCCTTTGAAATCCGCGTATCGGGCGAACTCATTTCCAAGCCCTATATCGACATTACCCTGAATCTGATGGTGCAGTTCGGCGTACACGTCGAAAACAGCGCCTATCAAACATTCCGTCTGCCCGCTGCTGCCCGCTATCACGCCCCGGCCGCCGTCAATGTGGAAGGCGATGCCTCCTCCGCTTCTTATTTCCTCGCCGCCGGCCTGCTTTCCGGCTGCCCCATCCGCGTAACCGGCATCGGCAGAAACGCCGTCCAAGGCGACACCGCCTTCGCTGCCGAGTTGGAAAAAATCGGTGCGGACATCGTGTGGGGCGACAACTTCATCGAAGCCTCCCGTCCGGCAAACCGCCCGATCCGCGCATTCGACATCGATGCCAACCACATCCCCGATGCCGCCATGACCCTTGCCGTCGTCGCGCTTGCCGCCGACTCGCCCTGCACCATCCGCAACATCGCCTCGTGGCGCGTGAAGGAAACCGACCGCATCGCCGCCATGGCCGCCGAGCTGCGCAAAGTCGGTGCAGGCGTGGAAGAGATGCCCGATGCCATCCGCATCACCCCGCCCGCCGCCCTGACTCCCGACGCAGTTATCGACACCTACGACGACCACCGCATCGCCATGTGTTTCTCCCTCGTTTCCCTGCTCGGCGCACCCATCACCATTAACGACCCCGGCTGCGTCGCCAAAACCTTTCCCGAATATTTCCAAGTGTTCGAGTCGCTCAAAGCATAAGCGGGCAGATCCGGATATTGATAAAGAGAGGCCGTCTGAAAACCGTATTTTCAGACGGCCTCTGCACATTTCTGCCGCAACACCTGCGCAAGCCTCAAAAACCACAGCCGCACAAAACACCGCCTGATTCAGATTAAGAGCAGACACCAAACCGATTCAGCGTCATAAGCACAGCAAAATACAGGACGAAATTTTGGGTGGGCTTAAATATCGTCCATACCGCCCGACTCCTTGCGGCAAACAAAAACAAACAGGCCGTCTGAAAAACACGGATACGGCCAAACAGGCTTCCAAACAATTTTTCAGACGGCCTCTCAGAAGCGCGTCAGCATCCGACGCACCCGCATCTCAACCGTTTCTGCGGCGGAACTCATCCATAAAACGCACCAATTCTTCCACACCCGCCAAGGGCATGGCGTTGTAAATGCTCGCCCGCATCCCGCCCACAGTCTTATAACCTTTCAACTGGCGCAGTCCGGCGAGATCGGCTTCCGCTGCAAAGCGGCTGTCCAAATCCGCGTTTCCCGTGGTGAAGACCACATTCATTTTCGAACGGGCGGCGGCGGCAATGCGGTTCTGATAAAAGCCGCCGCTGCCGTCTATCGCCGCATAAAGCGTTTCCGCCTTGCGGCGGTTGAGCCGCTCCATCTGCTCCACCCCGCCCTGCGCGTGCAGCCAGCGCAGCACCAGTCCGGCGATATAGATGGGATAAGTGGCGGGCGTGTTGTACATACCCTGTTTTTCCACGTGCGCCTTATAGCTCCACACGGCGGGAATATGATCTGGACAACGGTCGAGCAGATCGTCGCGGACGATAACGATGGTCGCCCCCGCCGGCCCCAGATTTTTCTGCGCCCCCGCGTAAATCAGGCCGAAATCGGCAACATTAATGCGGCGCGACAGAATTTCGCTCGACATATCGCACACCAAAGGCGGCAGGCCGTCTGAAAGTTTCGGCATCCCGCCGTATTGCAGCCCGTGCACCGTTTCATTGGCAACAAAATGCACAAAAGCCGAATGCGGCGACACATCCCAGCTTTCTGCGGGCGGCACGTCGAGAAAACCGTAACGTTCGCCGCCGTGCGCCGCCAAATGCATTTCGGCAGCGGCGAGCTTGCCCATCTCCCTGTGCGCAATCTGCGACCAGTTGCCGCTCACCACCGAATCGATACGCGCAAACCCGTGTGCCAGATTCATCGCCGTTTGGGAAAACTGCGCACTCGCCCCGCCCTGCAAAAACAAGACTTTGTAATTGGCGGGAATGCCCAAAAGCAGGCGCAGATCCTGCTCGGCGTGGTAGAGAATGCTTTGGAACGTATCGCAGCGGTGGCTCATCGCCATCACGGAAACACCCGTACCGTTGTAATCGAGCATCTCCTCCCGCGCGGTACGCAGCACGGCATCGGGCAGCACGGCCGGGCCGGCGGAAAAATTGTAAACAGTGGTCATGGTTGTGGCTTTCTTATTCTTTCGCAAACGCCGCCCGACTCTTCGGAACGGCGGGCAACGCGCCCGATTTTATGCCCCCGCCGCCGCAGCGGCAAGCAGACCGCCCGCAGCCCCTTTTCAGACGGCCTCAAACGGCAGCCGGGGCATTTGAGGCCGTCTGAAAACAATGAAAACAAATTATTCCGCCCAAACTTCCCTTTTTTTCCACGCCACGTTATAATCCGCCAAATTTTTCAAGTAACTCTGAGAAATGGCCGCGCGGCCATTTTTTTATTTTCTACGAAAGCAAAATGGACATTCAGAACCTGTTGGAAAAAACCCTGCCCGGCCTCGGCTACGAACTGGTGGATTTCGAGCTTACCGCACAAGGAACGCTGCGCGTGTTCATCGACAAAGAAGGCGGCATCACCGTAGACGACTGCGCCGCCGTCAGCAACCACCTCTCCCGCCTCTTCACCGTGGAAGACGTGGACTACAAAAACCTTGAAATTTCCAGCCCCGGCCTCGACCGCCCGCTGAAAAAAGCCGCCGACTTCGTCCGCTTCGCCGGACAGGAAGCCAAAATCAAAACCCGCCTGCCGATCGAAGGGCAGAAAAACTTCATCGGCCGCATCGAAGGCTGCGACGGAGCGGCCGTTACCCTGTCTTACGAAGGCAAAACCGCCGCCATCGCGCTCGACAACATCGACAGAGCGCGGCTGAAGCCCGAATTCAAATTCTAAACTTGGAGACACCATTATGAGCCGTGAAATGCTGCAACTGGCCGAAGCACTGGCCAGCGAGAAAAACGTGGATGCCGACGTAGTATTCGACGCACTCGAAGTCGCCCTGTCCACCGCCGCCCGCAAAAAAGCCGGACGCGAACACATGAACGTGCGCGTCGAAATCGACCGCGACACAGGCGAACACCGCACCTACCGCCGCTGGCTGATTGTTGCCGACGAAGACTATACCTACCCCGACGAAGAAAAAACCATCGAAGAAATCCAGGAAGAAATCCCCGGCACGCAAATCCAAATCGGCGAATACTACGAAGAACAAATCGAAAACGAAGGCTTCGGCCGCCAGGCCGCGATGACCGCCAAGCAGATTATCCTGCAACGCATCCGCGATGCCGAACGCGAAAAAGTCCTCTCCGACTTCCTCGAAAACCGCGAAGACATCATCACCGGCACAGTCAAACGCACCGAACGCCACGGCATCATCGTCGAACTGATCCCCGGCAAACTCGACGCACTCGTCCCCCGCGACCAATGCATCCCGCGCGAAAACTTCCGCAGCGGCGACCGCATCCGCGCCCTCTTCCAGCGCGTCGAAGAAATCGGCCAGTCCGGCCGCAAACAAGTCATCCTCAGCCGCTCATCGCGCGAATTTCTGGCCAAACTCTTCGAGCAGGAAGTACCCGAAATTGCCGACGGCCTGCTGGAAATCCGCGAAGCCGCACGCGATCCCGGCCACCGCGCCAAAATCGCCGTCAAAGCCAACGACCAGCGCATCGACCCCCAGGGCACCTGCATCGGCGTGCGCGGCAGCCGCGTCAACGCCGTTACCAACGAAATCGGCGGCGAGCGCATCGACGTGGTACTGTGGTCGCCCGATACCGCCCAATTCGTCATCAACGCCCTTTCTCCCGCCGAAGTCAGCCGCATCGTCATCGACGAAGACAACCACGCCGTCGACGTGATCGTTGCCGAAGACCAGCTTGCCCCCGCCATCGGACGCGGCGGCCAAAACGTGCGCCTTGCCGCCGACCTGACCGGCTGGCAGCTCAACATCATGACGGTAACAGAGGCCGAAGAACGCCACGCCGCCGAAGACGCGGCCGTGCGCAACCTGTTTACCGAACACCTCAACGTAGACGAAGAAACCGCCGGCGTGCTGGTGGAAGAAGGCTTTACCTCGCTGGAAGAAATCGCCTACGTCCCCTCGGAAGAACTGGTGGAAATCGGCTTCGACGAAGCCACGGTAGACACCCTGCGCGGCCGTGCCCGCGACGCGATCCTGTCGCTGGCGATGGCCAAAGAAGAAAAACTGGAAGAAATCGCCGAAGACCTGCGCACATTGGAAGGCACCGACGAAGACATGCTGCGCGACCTGGCGCAGGCAGGCATTACCGACCGCGACGCACTGGCCGAACTGTCGGTGGACGAACTGATCGAAATCACCGGCGTGGAAACCGGAGAGGCCGAGAAAATCATTCTCGCCGCCCGCGCCCACTGGTTTGAAGACAACAACGGACAACAAGGAGAGGCCGTATGAGCACCGTAGAACAATTTGCCGCCGAATCCAAAATGTCGGTCGAGCGTATGCTCGAACACCTGAAAAAACACGGCATCACCAAAAACAGCGGCAGCGACACCCTCACCGAAGCCGACAAAGCCAAGCTGCGCGAACAGACCGTCGGCAGCACCATCAGCATCAGCCGCACCAAAGTGGAAAAAACCACCGTGGCCGGCGTGGCCGTCGAACGCCGCCGCAGCCGCAAAGTCGTGATTCCGGCCGATGCCGAACAGGCAGTCGCCACACCCGAACCTGCCGTTCAGACGGCCTCCGAACCCCCTGCCGCACCGCAAGCCGCCACGGCAGAAGACGAAGTCCGCGCCGCCGCACGCGCCGCTGCCGAAGCCGAAGCCGCAAAAGTCCGCGCCGCCGCCCAGCAAAAAGCAGAGAGCGTTCAGACGGCCTCCGCAACGGCAGAGCCGACATCCCAAATTCCCGCAGCAGAGCCGCAGCCGGACGTTCAGACGGCCTCCGAGTCCGCTGCGACAGCCAAAACCGAAGAAGCTGCAACAGCCAAAACCGAAGCCGGCAAAGAAGACAAACCGACGAAAAAAGCCAAAGAGAAAAAGGCCAAACCGCTGCCCAAACCGGTGGAAGTGGTCAATGCCGCCGAAGCCGAACGCCGCGCCGAAGAAGAACGCCGCGCCGCCGCCCTGCGCGAACACCAGGAAAAGCTGCAACGTGAAAAACTCGAGCGCGCCGAACGCCAGGCCCGCCGCGAAGCCGCGAAGAAACAGGCGCAGGAAGAAGCTCTGGCTGCCAAAACCGCCAAAGCGGGCGAAAACCGCAGCGCGAAACCGAGCGAGAAAAAACCGCTTGCCGCCGCGCCCGCCCATCCTGCCGCCAAAGTCGCAGACGCGTCCGCCGACACCGCCAATCCGAGCGGCGGCAGCCGTAAAAAAGACGAACGCCGCCAAAGCCGCGACGATGACGGCGCAGGCCGCAACACCAAAGGCAAGGGTGCAAAAGGCGGAAAAGGCCGCAGCACAGGCCGCGACGACGAGCGCGTACGCGGCGGCGGCAAAAAAGGCAAAAAACTCAAACTCGAGCCAAACCAGCACGCCTTCCAAGCACCGACCGAACCGGTGGTATACGAAGTGCTGGTTCCCGAAACCATTACCGTGGCCGACTTGGCGCACAAAATGGCGGTAAAAGGCGTGGAAGTGGTCAAAGCCCTGATGAAAATGGGCATGATGGTAACGATTAACCAATCCATAGACCAAGACACCGCCCTGATTGTGGTGGAAGAACTCGGCCACATCGGCAAACCCGCCGCCGCAGACGACCCCGAGGCCTTCTTGGACGACGGCGCATCGCTTGCCGAAGCCGAAGCCCTGCCGCGCCCGCCCGTCGTTACCGTGATGGGCCACGTCGACCACGGCAAAACCTCGCTGCTCGACTACATCCGCCGCGCCAAAGTGGTACAGGGCGAAGCGGGCGGCATTACCCAGCACATCGGCGCATACCATGTGCAAACCCCGCGCGGCGTGATTACCTTCCTGGATACCCCGGGACACGAAGCCTTTACCGCCATGCGCGCACGCGGTGCAAAAGCCACCGACATCGTGATTCTCGTCGTGGCTGCCGACGACGGTGTCATGCCGCAAACCATCGAAGCCATCGCCCATGCCAAAGCGGCAGGCGTGCCGATTGTGGTGGCCGTGAACAAAATCGACAAAGATGCCGCCAACCCCGAACGCATCCGCCAAGAGCTGACCGCGCACGAAGTCATCCCCGACGACTGGGGCGGCAACGTCCAGTTTGTCGACGTGTCCGCCAAAAAAGGCCTCAATATCGACAAACTGCTTGAAGCCGTATTGCTCGAAGCCGAGGTATTGGAGCTGGCCGCGCCCGCCGCCGCACCCGCAAAAGGCATCATCGTCGAAGCGCGTTTGGATAAAGGACGCGGCGCAGTAGCCACGCTGCTGGTACAAAGCGGCACGCTGAAAAAAGGCGATATGCTGCTGGCCGGCACCGCCTTCGGCAAAATCCGCGCCATGACCGACGAAAACGGCAAAGCGATTACCGAAGCCGGCCCGTCGATTCCCGTCGAAATCCTCGGCCTTTCCGACGTACCCAACGCAGGCGAAGACGCGATGGTATTGGCCGACGAGAAGAAAGCCCGCGAAATCGCCCTGTTCCGCCAGGGCAAATACCGCGACGTACGACTGGCCAAGCAACAGGCTGCCAAGCTGGAAAACATGTTCAACAACATGGGCGAAAACCAGGCGCAGTCGTTGTCGGTAATTATCAAAGCCGACGTACAGGGTTCTTACGAAGCCCTTGCCGGCAGCCTGAAAAAACTTTCCACCGACGAAGTGAAAGTCAATGTATTGCATAGCGGCGTAGGCGGCATTACCGAATCCGACGTAAACCTTGCCATCGCTTCCGGCGCGTTCATCATCGGCTTCAACGTACGCGCCGATGCCTCCGCCCGCAAGCTGGCCGAAAACGAAGACGTGGAAATCCGCTACTACAACATCATCTACGATGCCATCGACGACGTGAAAGCAGCCATGAGCGGTATGCTTGCGCCCGAAGAGAAAGAGCAGATTACCGGCACAGTGGAAATACGCCAGGTCATCAGCGTATCGAAAGTGGGCAATATCGCCGGCTGTATGGTTACCGACGGCGTGGTCAAACGCGATTCCCGCATCCGCCTCATCCGCAACAACGTGGTCGTGCATACCGGCGAACTCTCGTCGCTCAAACGCTTCAAAGACGACGTGAAAGAAGTGCGCATGGGCTTCGAGTGCGGCCTGATGATCAAAGGCTACAACGAAATCATGGAAGGCGACCAGCTCGAATGTTTCGACATCGTGGAAGTGGCGCGTTCGCTGTAAACACAGCTTGCCGATAAGGCAGAGAGGCCGTCTGAAAACCGTAAAACGGGTTTTCAGACGGCCTCTTATTCAATAGAGCGCGGCAAGGACAATCAGCAGTTTTGTTTTTCAGCGGATTTTCTAACGTATTTTCTTTTTTCGGTAACAAAAATTCTCTTTTTGAGTGTAATTTGAGTTTATACAGGATTTCATGCTGTAAGATTGGGTTATATTTTAAGGAAATACTATGGACAAGATGAAATTGTGGCGTGATGGAATTGGTAGCTCGTGGAATTATAAACAATCAAAAGCAAAATTTAATATAGATTATGCCTGGCTCTTATTTACATTCGCTTATTTCTTTTTTTTCGCCATGAACAAAAGTGTAACAGCAATGGGCTTATCTATTGATGAATACAGCTTGGTTTCAGGTGGAGAAGGACTGCGGCCGTCGATTGGTAAAGTGGCAGCTGACGGAACTGCCGGTTCTATTATTGGCGGATTTATCGGCAATGCCGGGAAATCTGGTGCTTTGAATGGAGCACGTATCGGCGGAGGCCTCGGCATAGCCGCCTCAGCCGGCTGGGAGATAGGAACTGCTTTATATAAAAATAAAACTATCCGTAACACATCCATAGGCATAATTGAAAATATTGACATCTGGACAAACGGCCGGCTGAGCGGAACTGATAAATCCGGCAATCACTATGACGGAACGGATTATTGACGACCGTATCTGTCAAATCAGAAATGCAAAGCGGCATAACGCCTTCTCAGGCGGCCTTATTTTTGTCGCTTTGATAGCCCTTACTTAATTTCCAAGTAGCTTTATCCTTACCAAGCCCACGCTGCTGAGCGAATCCGCGTATCCGGTTACTCAAGCATGACAGATGCGAAAAGAAAACGTGAAATTATTGCCGTCCACGGGCAGCAGGATTTCCAATACGGTATTCCCGTTTTACAACATGAAAATAACGGCGGGTATCGGACAGGCAGGCCGTCTGAAAACGGCAAACCGCCCTGCCCCGCTTTCCACACGCCGCCGCAACCGCACCGCCTTTTTTTCAGACGGCCTTTTGCCTTACAATCGCCGCCCACCCCGCACCGGCACACCACACCATGCAAAGCACCATTTTCCTTCTCTGCCGCCTCCTTGCCGCCCTGCCGCTCAAATCCCTGCACGCGCTGGCGTATTTTTGGGGCGGCCTTGCTTTTTACCTGCGCCGCGAAGACCGCGAACGCATCCGCGACAATCTGCGGACTGCCGCCCTGCCCTGCGGCGATGACGACGTGAAAGCCGTGCTGCGGGAAACTGCCAAAGGCGGCTTGGAGCTGCCCGTTGCCTTTTTCAGACGGCCTGGGGAAATCGAAACCCTGTTTCGGGAAACGCACGGCTGGGAGCATATCGAAGAAGCCGCCGCTACAGGCAGCGGGCTGCTGCTCATTACACCGCACCTGGGCAGCTACGATTTGGCCGGACGCTGCATCAGCCAGCGTCTGCCCTTCCCGCTGACCGCCATGTACAAACCGCCGAAAATCAAAGCATTCGATGCTGTGATGCAGGCCGGACGCGTGCGCGGCAAAGGCAAAACCGCCCCCACCAGCGTGCAAGGCGTAAAGCAGCTTATCAAAGCCCTGCGTGCGGGCGAGGCCGTCATCCTGCTGCCCGACCATGTTCCCTCTCCGGCAGAAGGCGGCGACGGCGTTTGGGCGGACTTTTTCGGCCGTCCCGCCTACACCATGACGCTGGCGGCCAAACTGGCGCAGGTCAAAGACGTGCAAACCTTTTTCTTCTGCGGCGAACGCCTGCCCGGCGGCACAGGCTTCGTGCTGCACATCGAGCCGCTGCGCGGCACGCTCAACGGCGACAAAGCCCACGACGCACGCATCATCAACGAAAATGTCGAATACTGGGTACGCCGTTTCCCGCAGCAGTACCTCTTCGCCTACAACCGCTACAAACAGCCCGCCGGCGCACCCGAAAGGCCGTCTGAAAAAAACTGATTCCGTCCTTCCCGGCCCACACGCAATTTCCTGTTTGCCGCCGCATTCTTCCTGCTGCTGTACGCAGGTTTGCCGCACACCGTCTTTGCACACAGCCGGAAAACGGCGAAAAACAAAGATTCGGAACACAAACCGCCGCCGTCCTGACCGCCATACGGCATGAGGCCGTCTGAAAATATTTTTCAGACGGCCTCATGCTTTTGCCTTGCCTATTAAAACGTATAACCCGTTTCCAACTCCTCATCGCCCACCAGCTCCAACAGCAGCGCGTAAAGCGGCGCGAGTTCGACATAGCGGCGGGTGGTGCGGCGCAGATAGTTGAGGAAGCGCGGAATTTCGGGACGGTATTTGTCTTTGCCGTCGCGATAGTAGAGCCGCGCGAAAATGCCCGCCACTTTCAAATGACGCTGCACGCCCGTCCACTCAAACCAGCGGTAGAACACATCAAACTGCTCCGGCACGGGCAGACCGGCGGCGCGCGCCTTTTCCCAGTAGCGTATCGCCAAATCCAGCACAAACTCTTCTTCCCATTCGATAAACGCATCGCGCAGCAGCGACACCAAATCATAGGCAATCGGTCCGTAGAGCGCGTCTTGGAAATCCAGCACGCCCGGGCGGCCGCGCGTAAGCATCAGATTGCGGACAATAAAATCGCGGTGGACATACACCTGCGGCTGCGCCAGAAGCGGCGGCAGCAGCACATCCATGCTCTGTTGCCAAAGCTGCTTCTGCTTGAAATTCAACGGCCTGCCCAGCTCTTTGGCGGCAAACCATTCGGGAAACAGATTCGCTTCGCGCAGCAGCGTTTCGCGCCCGTATGCAGGCAGCACGTCCGGCTTGGAAGCCTTTTGCAGAGTAACCAGCTCGTCTATGGCTTCGAGCAGCAGCACCTTGTGGACGGCTTCGCGCTGGTCGTGCCGCATCGCCGCCAGATAGGTGGTGTTGCCCAAATCGCTGAGCAGCACAAAGCCGCGCTCCTCGTCGGCATACAGCACCTGCGGCACATTGAGCATGGCAAACAGCTTCTGCACTTTCAGATATGGCGCAACGCTCATTTTGTCGGGCGGCGCGTCCATACAGATAACCGTACGCCCGTCGGCAAACGTGGCACGGAAATAGCGGCGGAAATCGGCATCGGCGGCGGCAAAGGCCAAATCAAAGGCTTGGCCGGGATAAACACCGGCAAGCAGGTTTTGCAGTTCGGATTGTCGTTGCATGGCGGTTTTGCTGCGGAACAGTTAAAATGGCCGCCATTTTAACTGTCAAAAAACGTTTTAGGGTGATACTTTGGCACATTCGTTTCTAGCCAGGCCGCTGGCCTTCGCCGTCGGCGCGGCACTTGCCTCGGCCGCATCCGCACAAGACGCGCGCCTGGGCAGCACCTGCCCCAAATGCGGCGCGGACGGTGCCGTCCGGACCGCTCCCGCGCCCGAAGCCCCCGTCCTCCGCAGCGGCGAAGAAACCCTGCCGCCCGACTACACCCGCGTCAGCGCGGACGAATTGCGCGGCCAAACCGCCGTCGGCGTAGAAGCGCAGGGCGGTGTCATCGTCGAACGCAACCGGCAAGTCCTCAACGCCGAAAAAGTCTCCTACGACCAAAAAACCGACACCGTACGCGCCGGCGGCGGCTTCATCCTCGACGACAACGGCTCCACCGTACGCGGCGACAAGCTCCAATACAACCTTACCGAAGGCAGCGGCAGAGCCGACAAAGTGTCCATGGAGGCCGAGCGCGAAGGCCGCCGCCTGCAAGCCGTAGCCGAAAAAGCCGAATTGGAAAACAAAAATTTCTACAAGCTCCAAGACGTAGAATTCAACACCTGTCAAAAGGGCGACGCATCCTGGTATATCAGCGCGCAAAGCATCGAAGCCGACTACGACAAAGGCGTGGGCGTGGCCAAACACGCCAAGCTAGTCTTCCGCGGCGTTCCCGTCCTCTACACCCCCTGGGCCGACTTCCCGCTCAACGGCAACCGCAAAAGCGGCCTGCTCGTCCCCACCCTCAAAGTCGGCTCCGACGGCACCGAAATCGAAACCCCCTACTACTTCAACCTCGCACCCAACTACGATGCCACCCTCACTCCCGGCATCATCAGCGCGCGCGGCGTACAGATCGGCGGCGAATTCCGCTACCTGCAACCGCAGTACAACGGCGAAATCTCCGGCAAATGGATGCCCGACGACCGCCGCAGCCGCCACAACAACCGCTACACCGCCCGCTGGCAGCACTTCCAAAACTTCGGCAAAGGCCTGAGCGGAAAAATCGACTTCAACCAAGTCTCCGACAACGACTACTACCGCGACTTCTACGACCGCGCCGACATCGCCCGCAACGTCAACCTCAACCGCGAAGCCCGTCTGGACTACCAAACCGACGTACTCGGCGAATGGCTCGAAGCCCACCTCAAAGTACAGAAATACCAAACCCTCGCCAATGCCGACGGCTACAAAGACGAACCCTACGCCATCCTGCCCCGCCTGAGCGCGGACTGGCAGAAAAACTTTGCCGGCAACCTCTTCGCTATCAACGGCCAATACACCCGTTTCACCCACGACAGCAAACAATCCGGCCAACGCTTCGTCCTCTATCCCTCCCTCAGCCGCGAATTCCGCAACGGCTGGGGCTACGTCCGCCCCAAAATCGGCCTGCACTACACCCGCTACATCCTCGACAGCTTTGCCGGCCGCCCCGGACGCACCGCAAGCCGCAGCCTGCCCATTGCCAACATCGACACAGGCATGACCTTCGAACGCGAAACCAGCCTCTTCGGCCGCAGCCGCATCCAAACCTTAGAGCCGCGCCTCTTCTACAACTACATCCCCACCAAATCGCAAAACGACCTGCCCAGCTTCGACACCTCCGAAAACAGCTTCAGCTACGGACAGCTCTTCCGCGAAAACCTCTATTCCGGACAAGACCGCATCAACTCCGCCAACAGCCTTACCGCCGCCCTGCAAACCCGCTATCTCGACCGCGAAAACGGAGCCGAACGCCTGCGTGCCGGCATAGGCCAGAAGTTTTACTTCAAAGACGACAACGTCCTGCCCGACGGCAGCGTCAAAACCGGCAAACGTACCCGTTCCGACTGGATTGCCTTTGCCGACGGAGAAGTCAGCCGCAGCATCAACGCCTACACCACCGTCCATTTCAACGAAAACCGCTCCCGCTTCGAAAACATCGCCGCCGGCATCCGCTACCGCCCCGAAGACGGCAAAGCCCTCAGCCTGCGCTACCGCTACGGCCGCGACAAAGCCATCTACCTGCAAGACAACGGCCTCTACCTGCGCGACAAAATCAACCAGATCGACTTCGGCGCGCAATGGCCGATAACCCCCAACCTCTACGGCCTCGCCCGCTACAACCACGCCCTCGACATCGGCCGCCCCCTCGACATCCTCGCCGGACTCGAATACAAAAACGCCTGCGGCTGCTGGAGCGTCAGCGCGGCCGCCCAACGCTACGTAACCGGCTGGAACACCGAACGCGACAAGCCCGACTACAAAAACGCCTTCTTCTTCACCCTGCAACTCAAAAGCCTGAGCAACATCGGCAACAAAGCCGACGAAACCCTGCGCCCCGCCATCCCCGGCTACATCAAAACCAACGAGGTAGTAAAATGAAAAAACACACCCTGACCCTCGCGGCCGCCCTTACCGCCGCCGCCTTTCAGACGGCCTTTGCCGCCGACATCCGCCCCGTAGACGGCATTGCCGCCGTTGCCGGAGACGCAGTCATCACCATGCGCCAGCTCGACAGCGCGGCCGCAGCCGCCAGACAAAGCCTGCCCGCCGCGCAAAGGCCGTCTGAAAACGAACTGCGCAGCCACGTCCTCTCCCAGCTCGTCAACCGCGCCCTCGTCGTCCAGGCCGGCAAACGGCGCGGCATCACCGCCACCGAAGCCGAAACCGACGAAGCCCTCGCCCAAGCCGCCGCACAAAGGCACACCACCGTCGAAAACCTCTACGCCCAGTCCGCCAAAAACGGCATCAGCCGCGCCGCCCTGCGCAAAGACACCGCCGAAGGCATCATCGCCGAAAAAGTCCGCCAGCAGGCCGTCCTCCAACAAGCCCGCGTCAGCGACGAAGAAATCGATGCCGCCCTCGCCCGCGCCAAACAGCAGGGCATCGCCCTGCCCGCAGGCGAACCCGTACGCCAATACCGCGCCCGCCACATCCTCATCAAAGCCGAAAAAGACAATGCCGCCACCGCAGCCGAAGCCGTCATCCGCAAAATCCAAAACCAGGCCAAAGCCGGACGCGACTTCGGCGACCTGGCCAAACAATATTCGCAGGACACCAGCGCGGCACAAGGCGGCGACTTGGGCTGGTTCGGCGAAGGCGTGATGGTGCCCGAATTTGAAGAAGCGGTGAAAAAACTGAAAAAAGGCCAAATCAGCCGCCCCGTCAAATCCCAGTTCGGCTGGCACCTGATCCAGCTTACCGACACCCGCGAAGCCGGCACGCCCGAAGAACGGCAACGCAACGCCCTGCGCCAGTACATCATGCGCCAGAAAGCCGAAGCCGCCTCCGCCCAGCTTCTGCAACAGCTCCACGAAAGCGCGTATGTGGAAGTAAGGCTGTAAGGCAAAACGCTCCGAGGCCGTCTGAAAACCCGTTTTGCGGTTTTCAGACGGCCTCTGCCGTTATGTAGGGTGTGTCGCACGGCGACGCACGGTTACGGCTATTTACGCAGCGGATTAAACAACGGACAAACCAGGCCGTCTGAAAAACAGATTCGGCGCATCCGAAACACCGTTTGCACAAATGTTCAAACAGCTTTTGCGCGGCGGCGGCGCGTGCGTCGTCTTGGGACGACACACCCTGCCTGTTATGCAGACGGCCGAACGGATGCTTTTGACTTGTTTCGCCGCAAACACAGAGGCCGTCTGAAAATGCAACATCGCGCTTTTTCAGACGGCCTCCGCCGTTATGCAGGGTGTGTCGTCCCAAGACGACGCACGCGCTTGCAGCGGTTGGAAAACAGGGGAGAGGCCGTCTGAAAACACGTACGCGGCGTGTCCGAAATACCGTTTGCAACTTGCAGACCGTTTTTTCACTTTGGATGGAACGCGTGCATCGCTGCGCGACACACCCTACCGGACATCCGCCGCCAAGCACCACAAGGGTAACAATATGTCTGCGGAACGCGCGCATTGCCTTCTGGCGGCACACCCTGCACGGATTCGGCGGGGCAAACGGAAAAGAGGCCGTCTGAAAACCTGTTTCCGGTTTTCAGACGGCCTCTCTTGTTTGTGCTGCGGCGCAGTCAGCCGCGCCGTGCCGCGACGGCCAGATCCGCCGCGAGCTGCGGCACGCCTTCGGCGGCTTTTTTTGCCAGCACTTCGACACGCGCGGTGGTGATATTGGGTTTGGGATCGACCAGATACAGCGGCGCATCGGCGCGGGCATAGTGCAGCAGCGAGGCGGCGGGATAAACCTGCAAGGAGGTGCCCACTACCATCACGATGTCGGCGGCGGACACCAGCCGCACCGCCTCATCCATCAGCGGCACGTCTTCGCCGAACCAGACGATGTGCGGGCGCAGGCGGTTGCCGTAGCGGTCGCAGTCGGCAGCGGTTTGGTCGCCCTGCCAGGGGATGATGTCGGTGTCGTCCGCCGTGCTGCGCAGCTTGCCCAGCTCGCCGTGCAGGTGCAGCACGCTGCTGCTGCCGGCGCGTTCGTGCAGGTCGTCGACGTTTTGTGTGATGATGTCCACGCGGTAATGCCGTTCCAAATCCGCCAGTGCCTTGTGGGCGGCATTGGGCAGGGCGGCAGCGGCGGCGCGGCGGCGGGCGTTGTAAAAGGCGATAACGGCCTGCGGGTTGCGCTCGAAAGCCTCGGGCGTGCATACGTCTTCGATGCGGTATCCCTCCCACAGGCCGTCGCCGTCGCGGAAGGTTTGCAGGCCGCTTTCCGCGCTGATGCCCGCTCCGGTGAGTACGGCGAGTGTTTTCATGGGTGTTCCTTTGACGGGTGTGAATGCGCCTGCCGCCGTATCCGATGGCGGGCTTTAATGCTTGCCGGCCTGTGTCCGGTTATATTCCAAGGCCAAATCCAGCCAGTAAGACAATTCTTTCTGTCCTTCGTGATCCAAATCGATATAGCCCCGATAGGGTCTGCCGCGCATGACTGTGGTTTTCGCGCCGGTCCTCGGCATGGCCTGCTGCTGCAAATCCTGTCCGATGACGACCATCACTTCCGCTCCGGCTTCGTCGCCGATACAGACCGCCATTTTTCCGCGAATCATGAACGCCAGTCCGCCAAACATTTTCTTTTCTTCAAGCTCGGCGGCTAAAACTTCCGGCGGCAGCTTCTGTGCCAGCAATTTGCGGACTTCCTGCGCCAGTGTTTCGCTGTAAGCCATCTTTTTTCCTGATGCTGCGGCGGCTCAATGGCCGGCGGCGGGCAGGCGGGTGCGGAGGGTTTGTTTGCCTTTGGCCAGTTGCAGGCTGGCGGTTTCGCCCAGGCGCAGGGCGAGGCCGATGGCGAGGATGTCGATAACGGTCAGTTGCAGCAGGCGGGAGATCATGGGGGTGTAGCGTTCGCTGTCTTCCTGGGTGAATACGTTGAGCACGCAGTCGGCAAGCTCCGCCAGCGGGGAGCCGGCGCGGGTAACGGCGACTACCGCCGCGCCGTTTTCTTTGGCCGCCGCCGCCACTTCGAGCAGGCCGGAGGGTGTGCCGGATTTGGAAATGACGACGATGGCATCCTGCGGACTCAATACGGCGGCGGCCATCAGTTGGATGTGGAGGTCGGAGTAGGCGACGGTGGAAATGCCGAAGCGAAAGAATTTGTGCTGCGCGTCTTGGGCGACGATGCCGGAGTTGCCCATGCCGTAAAACTCGATACGGCGCGCGCCGCAGAGCAGGGACACGGCTTTTTCGAGGGCGGCCTCGTCGAGAAAGCGGCGTGCGCCGAGGATGGCGGCGGCGGTGTTGCCGAGCACTTTTTCCATCACGGCGGCCATGTCGTCGCTTTCGTTGAGCTGCTCGTGGACGAAGGGCATACCGGCGCGGCTGACATCGGCGGAAAGGTCGAGCTTGAATTCGGGCAGCCCTTTGCAGCCCATGCTGCGGCAGAAGCGGATAACGGTGGGCTGGCTGACGGAGGAGCGGGCGGCTATGTCGGCCACGGCGGCGTGGACAAACCATTTGGGGTCGGCAAGGGCGCACTCGCCTACTTTGCGTTCGGCGGCGGACAGTTGGTCCAGCGATTCGCTGATGCGGTTTAACACGGTTGTCTCCTTTATTCGTATTGTTTTGTTTTCATGTTTTCAGACGGCCTGTGTAAAGAGGCCGTCTGAAAACGGGCGGCGGGCAGCCGTTCGGCAAGGCGTATCTGCCTAGGCTGTGCGGCTGCAATATACCGCCGCCCTTTGTGCCGCCGCAATCATCCTTCCGACGGGGTATTGCGCGGGTGCGGCAAGGGCTTGTTCGAGTATGCGGCGTTTTTCTTCTCCGCCAACGGCGAGATAAACGTGCGGCACGCGGGCGGCGGCAGCCAGCGTCAGGGAAATGCGCTCGTGCGGCGCGGCAGGCGGGGAAACGTGCAGCAGCGGCTGCGGATAATCGGGCGAGAGGCCGTCTGAAAGCTGCGGCGCGTCGGGAAACAGCGAAGCGGTGTGGCCGTCGTTGCCCATGCCCAGCACCAGCACGTCGGCCGGCCGGTAGCGTGCAAGCGCAATCCGCACGGCTTCTTCCGGCGGCGGCACGCTGCCGCCGTCTTCAACCAAGGGCAGCCATTGCGCCGCCGCTGCGCGGTGTTGCAGCAGGTGTCCGCGCACGAGGCGGGTGTTGCTGTCGGGATGGTTGGTGGGGACGATGCGCTCGTCGGCCAGGGTTACGGACACCTGCGCCCAATCCAAATCTTCCTGCGACAGGGCTTGGAAAAACAATACGGGCGAGCGTCCGCCCGACACGGCCAGCACGGCATCGCCCTTTTGCGCCAGCACGGTGCGCAAGTCCCGCGCCACGGTATCGGCAAGGGCGCGGGCGGCGGCTTCGGGAGTGGGAAAGTTATGGAAGGCGGTCATCGCTTGGTCTTTCAATATGAATACGTCTTACATCATGCAGGCCGTCTGAAAAGCGGCAAAACCCGTTTTCAGACGGCCTCACAAATATGCGGCGGCGGCAAGACCGCCCGCAATCAGTACAAGCTGCGCCGCGCCTTTGAGCAACGCGGTGCGGCTGATGAAATAGACAAACAGCGTACCCGTCAGCGCGAACATCAGGATAATCTGCCAGCCCGGCCAGCGGTTCAGATGCACCGCCTCGCTGAAACAGGTGTGCAGATGCAGCACGGCAACGGCGCAAACCGCCAGGGTAAGAAGCAACATGCCCATTCTGTTTTTCCTTTCTGTTTGTTGCGGATGCCGCATAAAGCCTTTGAGGCCGTCTGAAAACCCCGCTGCGGCAGAGAAAACCCATTTTTCGGAAACATACCCCCCGCACGGGCGGGAGCAACTTTAAATATAGCGGAACAAAATAGAAAAGAGACAAGGCGGCAAGGCCGTGGATTTTTTATCCCGCCCGCCATACGTTTCAAAACAAATGCCCCAGCTTCTCGGCCTTGGTTTTCAAATAATGTACGTTTTCCGCGTTTTCCCCCACATGCAGCGGCACACGTTCGGCCACCGCAATGCCCGCACGTTCCAGCGTTGCCACCTTGTCGGGGTTATTGGTCAGCAGGCGCAGCGAACGGATGCCCAAATGGGCGAAAATCTGCTGCGCCAAACCAAAATCCCGCGCATCCACCGGCAGGCCGAGGGCGAGATTGGCCTCCACCGTATCCAACCCCCCGTCCTGCAAAGCATAAGCACGGATTTTATTGATCAAACCGATGCCCCGCCCCTCCTGACGCAGATAGGCGATACAGCCCCGCCCCTCGCCCTGCACCGCCCGCATTGCCGCTTCAAGCTGCGGTCCGCAGTCGCATTTGCGCGAAAACAGCGCGTCGCCCGTCAGACATTCCGAATGCACCCGCGCCAGCACCGGCAGGCCGTCTGAAACATCCCCCATCGTCAGCGCGGCATGATCCTGCCCGTTTTCCTCTTCAAAACCGTGCAGCGCAAACACACCCCATTCGGTCGGCAGGCGGCAGGACGCAACGAATTTCAGCTTACTCATCCTCCGCCTCCCCCGCATCGCCAGCCAACACCCGCAGCGGCGCGGCCAAAGCCAAAGCCAGAGCCACCCACTGCGCCAGCACATCTTCACCAAACGCGTTTTTCTCCGCCGACTCGACATACACCACACCCAGCACGCGCCCGCTCGGCGAACACACCGGCAAAGCCGCCTGACTGCCCGAATCCGCATGTTCCGCTCCGGCCAAATCACCGTTTTCCAACCAGCGCGGCACATCGCCGGCCAGATTCAGCCAGCCGCTCCCCGCCGAACGGCACGCCAAATGCCGCCGCTCCGTTTCCGCGTCCAAAGACAACACCTCCGCAACCGGCCGCCCCTGCGCCGACAGACACAGCAACACCTGCTGCGGCAGCAGCGCATACACCGCCGCCGAGCGGACATCCGAACGCGAATACACCGAATCCAAAGCCATAAACACCTGCCGTAGCACAGCTTCCGTATCCCCGTTTCGAGGCAGCAAGGCGGCAGCCTCCCCGTTCCACAACACACTGCGGTCAATCTCCGCCTGCCCCATGTTTACCACCGCCTCCGCCGCCAGATACGCCACACGGACATCATCGGCAGACAGCTTCAAACCCTGGGTTTGCAGATAATCCCGCACCAGCAAATCCGACATAAACCTTCTTTCCTAACCAACATCCCCACCCGCCGAAAAAACGCTTTTCAGACGGCCGCCGCGCAACGCGCGCAATATCATCCGCAGCAAACGGATTCCGAAAGGGCGCGATTGTACAACCCGCCGGACACACTTGCAAAAACCACCCGCTGCCGTATAATCCGGCGCTTTACGCGCGGATGTGGCGAAATTGGTAGACGCACCAGATTTAGGTTCTGGCGTTGCAAAACGTGGGAGTTCGAGTCTCCCCATCCGCACCAATAAATCTATATAATTCAATAGGTTAAAAATTTAGGGGCAATTTAGGGACAAATAATACAGGTCGTCTGGCGAACAGGCGGCCTTTTTTCATTCTGCCACCGCCTGCACCAGCGTGTTGTGTCTCTCGGCGCAGTCTTTGTACAGATGCACGGTCTGCAATGCCCAGGGCAGGATGTCCGCACCCGTCTTTCCGTCCAATGGCTGCAACTTGGCGCAGGGCTGCACCAAATCGGCGGGCGGTTTATTCTGCGATGGCGGCGTTGAGTTGGCGCAGGCCGTCAGCGTCAATGCAATCGCTGCGGTAAACAGGGCGTTCGATGGTTTTCTGCACTTGCACATAGCGTATCCTTTCTTTCTGCTCGCGTTCGGCCTTTGCGGCCTGATAGTCTGCGCTCGCCTGCCGCGCGGCTGCGGCCTGCTGTTTTGCCGCCTCTGCCAGCGCAAGGCTGATTTCGGCGGCCTTGTCGGCCTGTCCGCGTCTGTATTGCGCGGCGCGGTCGGCCTGCGAGAGTTTCACGCCGGGCAGGAGGGCTTTCAGACGGCCTTCGTCTTTCGCTACGTGGACGCGGCTGATTTCCACGGCCTGCGCGGGGGTAACGGGCGGGTCTGCCATTTGTACGCGCCGTCCGTCGGGATACTGCGTACTGCCGATGCCGATGGTGGGCACACCGCCGGAATCGCGGTAGGGTGCGGCGCGGTAGCCTTCGTGGCGCATCAGGGCGGTAAAAAAGGCGGCGGAAACGGCAAGGCCGCCTATGGCGTATTTGCTTTTGTTATTCACGGCACTCCCCTTTGAGTTTTTCCAAACGCACGCGGCGTTCGGCCATTTCCATTTCGTGTATCTGTTCGCGCCGCGCGTTTTCGCGCTTCTCATCTTCGCGTCTTTCCGCTTCGCGCTTTTCGCGCTGGCGGCTGTAATGCCAGTTCATCAGAAAGCCGCCGACGGCGACGAGTGCGCCGACAACGGTCAGCAGGTCTATGGATTTGACCGCGCCGACAAAGCTGCCGATTGCGCCTGTCCACGTGATACCGTGGCCAATTTCTGGCAGATTGCTTGGTTTCATGTGTTTTCTTCCTTTTTTCAGACGGCCTCTAATGTAAAACCCGCACCAGCGGCGTAATCAGCAGCGCAAACAGGCCGAACGCTACGGCCAGTACGACAATGCCGATGCAGGCGCGGACAAATGGGCTTGCGTATATTTCCAATTTCATACCCTCCTTCGGGTGTAGTTCCAACTTGGTTTTGCTATACTTCGCGCGTTTAATCCTTAACGCATTAAGGTTTGAACCCGCCCGCAGAGTTGCCGCCCTGCGGGCTTTTCTTTTTTCAGACGGCCGCTACCGCAGCAAAACTTCCAACAGACCTCGGCGGCTTATGACGATTTGCTGTACAACCCCGAAAGCGGTTTGCTCAACCAGCGGGGGCTGAATGCTTTGCAGCGGGAGAGCGGGATGCCGCTGGCCGACGAATACGGCAAGGCGTTGCAGGCGAAGTTCGATGAGTTGTCGGCCGGTTTGGGCAATGATGCGCAGCGGGAGTTGCTGCGTTCTTCCTACGACAGGATGGCGGGAAATCTGCACGCCAAGGCTTTGGCTCATGCGTCGGGGGAGTTTCGTAGTTACCGGCGGGAAACGGCGCAGGCGACGGTGGCCAACCGTGGCAATGCGCTGGCCAACGGCTGGCGTGATGAGGCGGATGTGGTGAACGATATTGCGCGGCTGTACGAGGTGGACCGCCAAACAGACGCGGAACGCTATCACGCGCTGGCGGAGAATGTGCAGGCGATGAACGACGATCTGCGCTTGAAGCTGGGGCGGGAACCGTCGGAACAGGAGTTATTAACAGAGGCTAAGAAAATGCAGGCGAAGAAAGAAATCGCCATTAAGGCGGGTTGGATTTGGGACGATAAAGAGAAGGCGTTGAAGATGACGGCGGCGGAACAACGGGCGGCGGACGAGTTGAAACGGAAGAGGGAGACAGGAAAATGAGTTATCGCGAGGCAGAAAAAAGAGTAGACGAATATTTGCAGCACCGGCGTTCTCTGATTGCGAACGCGGAAGCGGGCGCGGGGGTGTCGCCCGACGAGGCGGCCAAACGGCGGCAGACGGCGCAGCGGCTGGGCGTGCCGGTGCAGGCGGTGAACGACGCGCCGGTGAGCGCGGTTTTGCAAGAGCAGTTTGACAAGGTGTGGCGCGACACGCAGGGCTTGGGGACGCTGCGCGGCAAGATGACGCAGCCTGATTTTTACAACTTGGCCAAGGACGATACGCCGCAGCTCGGGACAATCGGCGAGTTGGCAAATTCTGCGGCGCGGGGCTTTTTCAAGGGGGTAAACAATCTGCTGTTTGCGGCGGCAGACAGAAAGACTTTCGATACGGCGGCGCAGGCAGGTCTGCGCAGTACGCCTTTGGGGCAGGCTTTGGCAACGGGGACGGATTTTTACCAAAAGGTGCTGACGCCGCCGACCAAGGACAAGCTGCAGAAAGGGGATTTGCCCGCGCTGCCGAAGATGACGCTGCCTGCGCCTTCGGATTTTTTGAGCGGGGATTTTTGGAAACAGACCGACCGCGCCCGGGCGGCTCTTTATTCGGACTTGGGCGGCTGGACGGACGGGAAATTCGCGCCGTCGCGGCGTTTGCAGGACGACAGGGCGGGCTTTGCGCAGACGACGGGCTTCGGCGATTCGGCGTGGTATGCGCTGACGCATCCCTATATGACGGCGAATGCGGCGGCGGAGTCTTTCGGGCAGTTTGTGCCTGCGCTGGCGGCGGGAGCGGTAACGAAAAATCCGGCAGTGGGCGCGGCGGTAATGGGCGGCGGCTCTGCGGCAACGGAATATGCCGCCACGCTCTCGGAGGTGGTGGAGGGAAATGCGGCGAAGTTGTCGGGTTTGACGCATGAGGAAGCTGTCCGGCAGGTGCTGGCCGATCCCGCGCTGATGGATGAGGCGCGGGAAAAGGCGAAGAAACGCGGGGTGGCAGTAGGGGTGTTCGACGGCTTGACGGCAGGGTTGGCCGGCCGCCTGATGGCGGGGACGCGTTCGCTTACGGGGGCGGCGGCACGTGCTGCGGGCGAGGCAGGCATCCAGATGGCGGGCGGCGCGGCAGGCGAGGCGGCGGCGCAGACGGTTACGGGCGAGTGGACACCGCGCGAGATTGTGATGGAGGCTTTGGCGGAGATTCCGACCGCGCCCGTCGAGGGCTATCGGAATTTTCAGGAAGGCCGTCTGAAAGCGCGGCAGGCCGAGGAACACGCGGAGCATTTGAAGCGGCAGGCGGATGCGGTGGCGGCTTCCAAGCTGACGGCGCGGGCGGCGGATTTGCAGGCGGATTTCGTCAATGAAAGCTACGGGGAAAACAATAAGATTTACTTCGATGCGCAGGCTCTGATGCAGTCGGGGCTGGCCGATACGGTGGCGCAGGCGGTTCCCGCACTTGCGCCGCAGATTGCCGAGGCGGCGGCCACGGGCGGGATGGTGGAGATGACGCGCGGGGACTTCCATGCCTTTGTGCCGCAGGAAGCGCAGCACCATCTGGCCAATATCGCGCGTTTGTCGCCGGATGCGTTTTCCGCTGCGGAGGCCATGGCGTGGGAAGAGTCGGAAGCGGCGGCGGAATTTGAGGAAACGGCGAAGCGGGCGCAGGCGGACGCAGAGGCGTATCAGGCGCGGCAGCACGAGTTTGACGGCCTCAAAGCGCGGTTTAAGCAGGAGCTTGCCGATACGGGCAGGATGGATGCGAAGGGGGCGGATGATGCGGCTTCGATATGGGCTTCGCACATCCAAAGCTATGCAGGCCGTCTGAATATGACACCCGATGAGTTTATGGGGCGGTACGGCCGACTGAATGTGGTGGGCGAAAGTCTGACGCGGGACGGGGTGTTTTCGCAGGCGTTGGCGGCCAATCCTCCGAGCGGTTGGACGCACAGTGAAGACTGGAACGCGGCGGCGCAATTGTGGGATGAGCCAGGCAGCGGCGTAAGCAATAAGGCGGTATTTTGGACAAACATCCAAACGCCCGAACTGCCAACCATTCCCGATGCGGGCAATTTCTCGCATTCGGTCGGCGTGGATACGGTAAGGCACGTTAAAGAACGGCACGGCGGCGATTCAGAAAATCTTCACGGGCAGATTGCTGTCGGCAAAGACGATTTTGCCCGCATTCCCGAAATTGTTTCATCGCCTGACGGCATTCGCACAGATTTTGTATCGGAGCAAGGCCGCCCGCGTGTGGCGTATGTGAAAAGGTTTGATGACGGCGTTATCTTCTACATGGAAGAGGCCAGTAAGAAACGGCGCGATTTGCGCGGTATTTCAATGAGAAAGTATCCCTCAACGATTGATACTGACCGCGTTCTTGCGATGGCGACCAACCCCAATCTCTACGTCCGAAACGGGGAGAGGGCATACGGCGATGATAACGCAGACGGCCATCTCCATCAAGACATGACCGCCGAGCAGGCGCAGTTTGAAGAAATGGCGGCAGCTTACGGCGGGCGAGAAGCCTACAACGTGGCCAAATCGGCAGGCAAAACCGAACTGGACTACCGCCAGTGGGTGCAGGTGCGCACGCCGGCATTTAAGGCTTGGTTTGGCGATTGGGAAAACGATGCGGCCAATGCTTCAAAAGTCGTCAATCCGAATACGGGCGAGCCGCTGGTGGTGTATCACGGCACGCGGGCGGATTTTGACGTGTTCGATACAGAGAAGCAGGGTAACGGCTGGCTGGGGCGCGGGTTTTATTTTGCAGGCGATAAAAAACTGGCGAAAACTTTCGGCAGAAAAATGCTTCAATCTTTCCTGAATGTACGCAATCCGTTTACCGTCCAGGGCGATTCCGCATACAGCGAAGTGAAAAAGGCTTATGCGGCAGATAGGGATTTGCAAAGCGACATTGCGCCCGTGCTGAAAGAAAACGGCCATGACGGCGTGTTCATCAACCATTGGGAACAGGGCGGGATTTTCACGGCTTTCAACCCCAACCAAATCAAATCCGCCACGGCCAACAGCGGTGCGTTTTCGGCGGATAACGACAGTATTCTGTATCAGTCGGATTCAAAGGTACGGCGGGAAATCGGCGAGGCAGCGGATGCAATGGTGCGGGCGTTTGAGAAGATGGGTTTGAATGTCCGCGTTGACCGCAGCAATTTATCGGATTCGACTTATGTTTATGCGGATAACCCGCAGACAGCAGAGGGATTGTCGGTACGGATTTCCGATCATGCGAGCAAACCGCACCACCCCAGCCATGACTATTACACTTCGGTTGATAGTGCGGATTTCGGCGCGGAGCAGGAAAACCGCTGGCTGGATGCAGTGGAGTTTGTGGCCGAACAGATGGAACTGCCGTTGCCGTCATATATAAAACGGCTGGTTACGGTGCGCAACAAACGGCTGGCGGAGCAGGCGCGTCAGGCGCAAGCCCGCCGTTCGGAACAAGAGCTGCTGGCGGCAACGCAGAGGCTGCGCACAATGCGTGGTTTGGCGGGCAATATGGCTGCCTACCGGATGCGTGAATCAATAGCACTTGAAGCGCTGGATGATGCATGGACACCGGGCGGATACAGGCAGGCAGGCTTGTTTTTGGTGCGCAGGAAAACAAGCAAGCGTGGCAGACATGAGTCAATGCTATTGACACGGGAGCAGTTGGCAGGGCTGGATTTGCCGGCGGGCGACCGTGAGGCGATGTTTGATTATGTGGAGCAGCATCTGCCGCAATGGATTGCCGACGAGGAGTCGCGGCTGCGGGCAGACGGGATAGACCTGGAACAGGCGGCACAATTTGGCGATTATCTGTTGCTACAAGACGCACGCGGTATG
The DNA here is from genome assembly GCF_900451175.1 of Kingella potus. Classification (NCBI taxonomy): domain Bacteria; kingdom Pseudomonadati; phylum Pseudomonadota; class Betaproteobacteria; order Neisseriales; family Neisseriaceae; genus Kingella; species Kingella potus. The sequence goes on along the minus strand of NZ_UGJJ01000002.1, from coordinate 409,520 downwards.
TTCGACCGCATGGGCAATACCATTACCCTGCTGAAAAACGCCGACGCTTCCACCTTTATCCATGAGTTTGGCCATTTCGAGCTGGAAACGATGAGCCGTATCGAGCGGGATTTGCGCTCTGTGCCGCCTGCGGAATGGTCGGACGGCGAGCGGCAGATTGCGGCGGATTTTCAAACGGTGTTGGACTGGTTCGGCGTGAAAGACGGCGACGCTTGGGCGGCGATGAGTTTGAACGAGCAGCGGGAGCATCACGAGAAATTCGCACGCGGTATGGAGGCTTATCTGTTTGAGGGCAAAGCCCCGAGCGAAGCCTTGCGCGGCGTATTCAGCCGTGTGGCGCGTCTGCTCAAACGCATTTACCAAACGCTGGCCGGTCTGAATGTGGAGCTTTCCGACGACATACGCGGCGTATTCGACCGCCTGATTGCCAGTGATATGCAGATTGCGGAAACGGAATATGTGAACGGGGCGAAGCTCTTGTTTGCAGACGATGCGGAGTTTCAGGCAATGGACGACGCGGCGCGGAGGGAAGCAGAAGACGAATTGGGCAGACGCGCCCTGCGCGATATGGCCTTTGCCCGCAACGCACGCAGCCGCGAGATACGCCGTCTGAAAAAGGAATACAAGGCCGATTTCGAGCAAGCCGAAATGGCCGCACGGCGCAACATCATGCGCCAACCCGTTTACCGCGCATGGCAGCTTCTGACGGCCAAGATGACCGATGAGGACAGGATAGACGGCAATCCTGCCTTGGAAAAAGAACGCGCCCGCAAACGCAAAGCCTTACGCAAGTTGGCACAAAGCGAGCCGGTACGGATTACCGGCAAAGAGATTGCGGCTTCGGACGATCTCAAACAGTTCAAACGCAATGCGCTGGAATACGGCAAGCAGTTGCGCGGCAGTTATGTGAACAAGGATACGGGGATAGAAATTGAAATTTCACGCTCTGCGATCACAGAAGTTTTGCAACACGACTACAAAAACGCGGCACATCTTCAAAGCGTGGCGGCGATTCCGCAGATTATCGAAAACGCGGTACATATCGATACGATTGAAAATGAGGATGTAGCGAAGCATCCCGATGTTGAAGCGTATGAGTATTACCTTGCGGGGCTGAATATCGATAGAACGGATTACACCGTACGCGCTGTTGTTGCACGTGCGAAAAACGGACACCGCTATTACGATCACAAGTTGAGCAACATTGAAAAAGGCGCGTTGTCGTCCGAAATAGCCTCTCGCGTATCAACTGCGGAGATTTCAGACGGCAACACGCCTGCTTTTGATGATAAGCGTCTGGCCGAGATTTTGCAAGACGTGCAGCCGCGCAAACGAGATGTATCACTCGACCCGTCAACCGACACCCTGATGACCGCCATCGCCAAATTAGGCGGGCTGAACAAAGACGAGTTGGTGCGCGAGTGGGGTTTAGACCCGAAAGACAAGATTACCGCTCCGGTATTCGGTATGCCGGTGTTGCGCAAAAGCAAAGGCCGCAGCATAGACAGCATGGCGGAAGCATTGGCCGAAGCGGGATACCTGCCGACCGACAGCCACGGCAAGGCCGACGTGCGCGATTTGGAAGAGCGGTTTTCAGACGGCCTTTCGGGACGCGATTGGTACAGCCGCCACTATGTGCCGCGCGAAGAGAAGAAGGCGGGCGAAGATGTGGAAAACCCCTACGCCCTGAACGCCGTGCGGCTGGACGAAGCAAGCCTAGACGGCCTGCCTGCCGACTGGGCGGATGTGCTGAAATCGCGCGGCATGACGGCCAAAACGGGCGGAATGCACCCCGATATTGCGGCAGGGCTGATACTCGATGAAAACGGCGACCCCGTGTTTGCAGACGGCATGGATTTGGTGCAGGCTTTGGCCGAAGCGCAGCCGCCGCAGGAAGCCATTGAAGACACCGCCCGCCTGAACCTGCTGGCGGAAAAAGGCGACCTGCCGACGCAGGCCGATTTTGAAGAGGCGGCGGATTTGGCGGTACACAACGGAATGAGAGCGCGGATTATCGCGGCGGAGTTGAACCGGCTGAACGACGCACGCAAGGAGATCCAGCAGGAAGCCATCGCCGACGAGAAGGTGCGCAGGAAAATCGTCAATGAAGAGACCAACAGGCTGAATGCTGCGGTTGGGACGGTATCGCTACTGAAACAGGCGGCAAAGATACTGGCGAAGGAGAAAATCGAAAAAATGCTTGTGCGCGACTTGCGCCCGAGCGTGTTCACCCGTGCCGAAGCGGCGGCGGCAAAGTCATCTGAAAAAGCGTTCAAAGCGGGCGATATTGAAGAAGCGGCGGCACACAAGCGCAACCAGCTGATTCAGAATGCGATGGCGGGGGAAACCTTGCGGACTCGCGAAGAAATGAGAGATTTGCGCAGGAAGATTTTTAAGACGCAGGAAAGAATCAGGCTGCGCCGCAAACGTGCGGGAAATCCGAACAATGGCGTGGCGGATTTGGGCTATACCGAGCAAATTTCCGCTTTGTTGGAGTACGTCGGTTTGGCAAAAGCGCAGACGGGACATAAAGTTCCATCGATACATGTTTTTGTGCGCGAGATGGAAGAGGCGGGCGTGCATCACGGCATCGACCCCGAATACGTGGAACAAATCAGCCGCAAAAGCTGGCGCGATATGACGGTGGAAGAAATGCGCGGCCTGGCCGACACCGTGCGCCAGTTGGAACATTTAGGCCGTCTGAAAGACAGGCTGCTTTCGGGACAGAAAAAACGCAGCTATCAGGCGGTGCGCGACGAGTTGGCGGCCACGCTGGACGCTTCGGCCAAAGCGCAGGGGCGCAAGGCGCAGGACAGGCGCGAAGCGGCCACGGGCTGGCAGAAAACCGGCGCGTTTTTGCGCGGCTTTTACTGGGGGCATCTGAAAACCTCCACCATCACGCGCATTTTCGACAACGGCCAAGACGGCGGCGCATTCTTCACGCACTTTATGCTGCCGCTGAAACAGGCGGCGGACAGAGAGGCGGAGATGCAGGCGGAAATTTCGGAGAAACTCTATGAAACGCTCAAACCGCTGGCGAAACATACAGGCCGTCTGAAAAACCGTATCGGCGGCATGACCGACTATCAGGGCTTGGGCAAACTGACGCGCGAACAGCTTTTCGCCGTAGCACTGAATACCGGCAATGCGGGCAATATGCAGCGTCTGCTCGACGGCAGCGGCTGGAATGCGGCCGATGTGGAACGCGCCCTTTCGACACTGACGGCAGAGGAATGGCGGGCGGTACAGGGCGTATGGGACTTGCTGGAAAGCTACCGTCCGCAAATTGCCAAACTGGAAAGGCGCATGACAGGCGTAGAACCCGAATGGGTAGAGGCGCGGCCTTTCAAAGCCGTAGCGGCAGACGGCACAGAAATCGAAATGCGCGGCGGCTACTATCCGGCCAAATACGACCGAGAAGGCAGCGGCTTCGGCCTGCCTGCCTTCTGCCCAAATCAACCGCACGCTAAAAGGCGCACAGGCTTTGGACGAGGGCGATACCGACAATCCGACGGCCTTACTATTCGGCTATGACGGCAAGAAATAGGCCGTCTTAAAACAAAGCCGCAGCGATGAACTGCCCCCAAAAAGTTGGACAGTTTAATCAAGCGGTTTTCAAGGACTGGATTCTGTACTGTACAGGATTCGGTCCTTTTAATTTGAGCTTAATCCTGTCGCGGTTGTAATAATGAATGTACTCATGCAAGGCTGTTTCCAATTCGGCAATGGAAGCATATTTGCGGGTATGGAAACATTCCGACTCCAACGTTCCAAAGAAACTTCCCATCGCCGCATTGTCCAAACAGTTTCCTTTGCAGGACATACTCTGCACCAATCCTGTGTCTTGCAACTGCTTTTGATAAAAACCCGTCTGATACTGCCGGTCCTGATCCGAATGCAGTACCGGCCTGTCAGGCGGACTTAGTTTCCCCAATGCCCCTTTGAGCATCTTGCCGGCCAAACGAAAGTCGGGCGGGTTTGGATGCGGCAGCTGATGATTTCCCCGCCAAACAAATCCATCACCGGCGACAGATACAGCCTTTCTCCTGCAATATTGAACCCGGTAACGTCCGCTACCCATTCTCATTGGGTGTGTCCGATTTGAAATTGCGTTGCAGGATGTCGGGTGCCGTTTTGCCTGTTGCTCCTTTAAACGATCGGACGGTAACCGTACCGTCCTTTGTGTTGCAGGCAAACAGTGGGGATATGCTGTTTCAAATCGGCATATTTGTCTTCTGCCGACCGGGCAGCCGATTGGTGGCAGAAGGTACTGCGCGGCAGTCCGACAATTGCCAACGGCAGTTCCAAAGGATGGTTCTGCCTTAATCCTGCGGCGATCCGGCATCTTTCTGCCGCACTTCTTCCTCTCGGATTAAGGCATCGGTTTTTTTAAGACAGCCGTCTCTGCACGCAGGTAAAGCAATTCTTCCATCAGCTCTTCTTTGGTTTTGGGACGGTCGGCTTTTTTGGCGGCCTCAGGTTGCTTTGGCTTCCTGCGTTTCGGTTTGGCTTTCAAACCGTCGGTGCCGTATTGGCGGGGCCGGCGCAGCCATTGGATGGGTAGGGAATCGGTTGGCAGATTCAACCGGGCGGATGCCTCTTTTTGGGATAGTCCCTCATTTATGATCATTCTAACGGCGTCCAACTTGAAATCCAAAGGACAAACGGTAATGCCGTGCCGCCGGTTGATGCCGTCCTCTCCATGGAGAACATAACGGGTTGCCCATTTGCGTACGGTAGCATGGTCTAAGCGAAAAACTTTAGCCGTATGTTTTTTTACCATGTCCCTGTAAATAGTAGTTTGCTACTTGCAACTTGAATCCGTTTGAATGCTTTGCCATAAAAAACTGCACCTCATAAGTTGGGGGATGGTGTCCGACTTTTGAGGTGCAGTTCAAAAAAACAGGTTTGCGTTTTTCAGACAGCCTTAAACGTTGGGAACGTAAAACATTGGAACGCGTGCGTCGCTTGGGGCGACACACCCTACGGCTGCTTACAGAAATGCGTGCGTCGCTTAGGCGGCACTACTGACGGCGGGGCTGCGGCGGCACGGCCTGCGGACGGGTTCGGGCGGTGTTACAAATGCCGCACGAACACGGCCGACTGTCTGCCGCTTTGGCGGTAGATTTCCTGCCGTGTGGCGGGCAAATCTTCGGGGGAGGCCGTCTGAAAGCTGCGTTCGGCAAACCATTCGCCGGTTTGGGTGGTGAGGGCAAACAGTTGTTGCAGGCCGCGCCTGCGCGCTTCGGCGGCGAGCCGCTCGAGCAGCATTTCGCCCAAGCCGCCGTGCTGCGCGTCGGGCGAGACGGCAAGGCAGGCCAGTTCGCCGCTCTGCGGGGCTTCGGCAAAGGTTTTGAGCGCGGCGCAGCCGTAGATTTGGCGGTCGTATTCGAGAACAAAGAAGCTGCCGATGTGGCTTTCGAGGTATTCGCGGCTGCGGTGCAGCAGGATGCCGGCTTTTTCCAGCGGGCGGATGAGGGCGATCAGGGCGGGAATGTCGCCTTCGGCGGCGGGGCGGATGGCGGCAAAAGGGTCTTGCGCCACGGAGGTGCCGGTGCCGCTGTGGGTAAAGAGTTCGCCGATGAGTGCGCCGTCGGACAGGCCGGAGAGGATTTGGCAGCGCGGCACGCCTTGCGCGACGGCTTCAAGGGCGGTGTGCAGCAGGCTGTGCTGCCGGGCCGTGATGCCGCCGCTGTTCAGACGGCCTTCCGCTTCCTGCGCCGAAAGGTTGGAGAGGCGGCGGCCGTTTCCGTCCAAAATACCTTCTTCTTCGATGAGGAAAACGAGCTTTTCGGCGGCGAGGCCGACGGCAAGGGCGGCGGCGGTGTCGGCCATGGAAAGGTTGAAGGTTTTGCCGCCGAGCGAAGACGCGAGCGGGCCGATCAGGACGAGTGCGCCGCTGTCGAGGGCGGCGGCGACGGCTTCGGTGTCGGTTTTGCGCACGCATCCGGTGTAGCCCATGTCGATGCCGTCGATAATGCCGGCGGGGCGGGCGGAAACGAAGTTGCCCGAGGCGATGCGCAGGCGGCGGCGGCGCGGGGCGTGGGGCAGGCCGACGGTGAGGGCGGCGGCTATGTCGGCAGAGAGGCGGCCGCAGACTTGCTTGGCGATGCCGAGTACGGCTTCGGAGGTGATGCGGCGGTTGCAGTGGCAGCGGATTTCGATACCCGCCGCTTCGCAGGCCGCGTTGATTTGGCTACGGCTGCCGTACACCAGCACCAGCCTGATGCCCAGTCCGGCCAACAGGGCGAGGTCGGCGGCTATGGGGCGGAAGCGTTCGGATTCGAGCAGGCAGGAAGAAATGCCGACCACCAGGGTTTTGCCGCGCAGTTGGTCGATGTAGGGGGCGGCTTCGCGGAAGCTGCGGGCGAAGGCGGAAAAATCGGCGGCGTTCATGCGGTCAGCGGGTGAGCAGGATGTAGAAGAGTTGCAGGATGAGGATGGTGAGGGCGACGAGCGTGGCAAGCGTCCAGTTGGTGCCCTCGCCGCTTTTGCTTGAAACGGCGGCGGCGGGCGGCTCGGGCAGGGGTACGGCCTGCGCGGAGGAGCGTGGGCGTTCGTGCGGCACGGCGGCGGGTGTGCTGCCGTCGGCTGGGTGTTCGAGCAGGTAGTCGATTTGCTGTTTGTCGAAGGCGTTGCGCCCGCGCACATAGGTGCCGAGCCGGCGGACGGCTTCGATGTCGCTCACGCCGTCGGCCATCCAGTCGATGGAGGAGATTTGCTGTTTGGCAACGAAGTCTTTGGCTTTGAACATTCCCTGGCAGTCGGTGCAGCGTACGAAGCCTTGGGCGATGTTGAGCTGGCTTTCTTTGACTTTCAGGAAGGTGTTGCAGTGCGGGCAGGAGCAGATGGGCATAGTGTGTTTCGTCTGTCGGTGTTTTTGTCGGGAATTGCCGGAAAGGGTTTTCAGACGGCCTGCGGCGTTTTCATACCGCGCCGTAGCGTTCGCGGTAGGCTTTGACCGGCTCTAAAAAGCCGCCGTATTCGGCATGGTTTTGCAGCAGCGCGAACAAATCGTCGAGCGTGGCGATGGCGATAACGGGCAGGCCGTATTGCTTTTCCACTTCCTGCACGGCCGACAGGCCGCCCGCGCCTTTTTCCATGCGGTCGAGCGCGACGGCCACGGCGGCGGGCTCCGCGCCTGCGGCTTCAATCAGCCGCACCGATTCGCGCACCGATGTGCCGGCGGAAATCACGTCGTCGATAATCAGCACGCGGCCTTTGAGCGGCGCGCCCACCAGCACGCCGCCTTCGCCGTGGTCTTTGGCTTCTTTGCGGTTGTAGGCGAACGGGACGTTTGCGCCCTGCTCCGCCAGCATCATCGCTGTGGCCGATGCCAGCACGATGCCTTTGTAGGCCGGGCCGAAGAGCATATCGAACTTCACGCCGCTTTCGATGACCGCGCGGGCGTAAAACCGTGCCAGCTGCAGCACGGACGCGCCGTCGGCAAACAGCCCGGCGTTGAAAAAATAGGGCGACTGCCGGCCGGCTTTGGTGGTGAACGCGCCGAATTTCAGCACGTTTCGAGCCAGGGAAAATTTTAAAAAATCTTGACGGAAATCGGACATTTTCGCGCTTTCTGTTGGCAGACGGAAAGCGCGGATTATAGTGGAATGACGCGCGTATGGGCATATTTTACTTTTTCAGACGGCCTCTGCCGCGCCGCCGCACCATACAGGCCGTCTGAAAAAATCGGTTACAATGCCGCCGTCTTTATTTACCCGTTTTCACACCCATGCTCAAAATTATTTCCGCCAATGTAAACGGCATCCGCTCGGCCTATAAAAAAGGTTTTCTCGACTACATCGCCGCTTCGGGTGCCGACATTGTCTGCGTGCAGGAGCTTAAAGCGCAGGAAGCCGATTTGTCGGACGATATGAAAAACCCGCACGGGATGCACGGCCATTGGCACTGCGCGGAAAAACGCGGTTACAGCGGTGTGGCGGTGTACAGCAAACGTGCGCCCGACAATGTTACCGCAGGCATGGGCGTGGAAGAGTTTGACCGCGAAGGGCGTTTCGTACGCTGCGACTTCGGCCAGCTTTCCGTGATTTCGCTCTACCTGCCCAGCGGCAGCAGCGCGGAGGAACGCCAGCAGGCGAAATTCCGCTTTCTGGACGCGTTCTACCCCATGCTCGCGGCCATGAAAGCCGAAGGACGCGACATTGTGGTGTGCGGCGACTGGAACATCGCCCATCAGAACATCGACCTGAAAAACTGGAAGGGCAACCAGAAAAACTCAGGCTTTCTGCCCGAAGAGCGCGAATGGATAGGCAGGATAATCGGCGACTTGGGCTGGACAGACATCTGGCGCACGCTCTACCCCGACAACCCGGGCTACACCTGGTGGAGCAACCGCGGCCAAGCCTATGCCAAAGACGTGGGCTGGCGTATCGACTATCAGATGGTTACGCCCGAATTGGCCGCCAAAGCCGTGTCGGCACACGTTTACAAAGACGAAAAATTTTCCGACCACGCACCGCTGCTTGCAGAATACGACTATGCCTTCTGACAAACGGCAACACACCGCCCAGAGGCCGTCTGAAAAGCCCGCCGCCCTTTTGGTTTGCTTCCCGCCCGCACGGCAGATGGGCGGGAAGCGGTAAAAAATAGCGCTGGCGGCCGCGTGTTTTGTGTGGTTTAAAGATTAAAGGTTGAAGGCCGTCTGAAAAAGGAGCAAATATGCCCCCAGCCGAACGCCGCGAATTACTTTGGGAGCTCGCTTCCGGCATTCTGTGGAGCTCCGCTGCCGCCGCCTTGTGGATATGGATGCAATCGGGCCTGTTCGCCCTTGCCTTCGTCGCCATCGTCATGCTGCCCGCCATCGCCGCCTGCCTGTTCCGAGCCGTTTTCAGACGGCCGCAGCGCACGCTCTACCTGGCCAAAGCCGCCGTATGGTTTTGCGCCGCCGCCCTGCTTTGCGGCTGGATAAAATACGCCGATTATTTTGCCCAAAGCCGCGCCCTCGAAGCCGCCGCCAAAATCGAACGCTTCCACGCCGAACAAGGCCGCTGGCCGGACAGCCTCGCCGCCGCCGGCATACAAAGCAAAGGCCGCCCGCGCCTCTATTATTTCCCGCCCAAGCCGCCCGCGCAGCCTGCGCCCTATCTGTTTTACCCCTCCGCATTCAACCCTATCGACCGCTATTTTTACGATTTCGACCACCGCCGCTTCGTATTCCAACCCAATTAGGCCGCCCCCTTTCACCTTTTTTCAGACGGCCTTTGCACTTTAAGGCCGTCTGAAACCCGCCAACCCGCAACAAGGAAACGCAACATGAAAAAAGCCCTCATCCCCCTCCTCCTCTGCACCCTCGCCGCCACCGCCGCCGCCAAACAGTACGCCACCGGCGCAGACGACGAAACCGACGGCATGATCGACATCAAAGGCAGCCGCTTCAAACTGCTTGCCGTCAACTACCACAACGGCCACCAATGCGAACTCGAAGGCCGCATCAAAAACGGCAGCTGGCACGACGGCAGAGGCTGCGTCGTCCGTTTCCAATTCAGCGGCAAAAACAAAGACAAGCTCGATATTTCCGGCGATGACGGATGCCGCAGCTACTGCGGAGCAAAAGGCAGCTTCGACGGCACATACACCGCCATCCCCGCCCTGTGCACCGCCCCAGGCAGCAAAGCCGCCGAAAAACGCTATCAGGCGGCCTACCGCGCCAAACGCTACGCCCAAGCCCTGGAAACCAAACGGCAATACGCCGACCAATGCGGCAGATTCACCGCCTACACCCTCAGAATCAAAACCTACAACGACCTGGCCGACAGCTACAAACACACCGGCGACAAAGCCGCCTGCCGCCAATCCCTCGCCGAAATCGCCACCTGGTTCGAGCAGGAAATCCCCTCCACCTATCTTGCAGACAAAGACTTCCGCCGCGAACAAAAACGCTACGAAGCCAACCAAAAAGCCTGCGCCGAATAAAGCCGCACACAGCAAAGGCCGTCTGAAACCCCGTTTTCAGACGGCCTTTACCTCCCCTGCCGCCTGTGATTAAATCCCGCCGCCGACAGGCCTTTGTTTTCAACGCAACACAAAAGGAAAGAATATGAAAAAAACCATCCTCGCCGCCGCGCTGGCCGTGATGGCCGCCACCGCCGCCGCACACGGCCACCACCGCCACGCCGACACCGACTTCGAAGAGCGCATCGAAGAACAAATCTACGACGACCCCGATTTCGACAGCAGGCTCGATAAAGCCGAACAACTCCTCGAAGCCAAAGGCTACCAAGTCCACAACATCGAGCCGGACGTATATCGCGGCCGTGCCGCCCTCGAAGCCGAAGCCACCAAAAACGGCCGCGACTACGACATTACCCTCGCCTACCCCTCGCTCAAAATCCTGCGCACCAAAATCGACCGCTGACCCAGAAGCGGGAGGCCGTCTGAAACGTTTTCAGACGGCCTCCCGCTTGTCCACCCCCTCCCCGCCGCCAACCCAGCCCTGCCCGCCATGCACAGCCACGAACTCGAAGACCTCACCCTCCTGCTCGTCCGCGATACCGACGAAGCCGAAATGTGGATAGACCGCTGGGCGGTCAGCTATCCCACCGTCCGAACCGCCGCCGCCGCCCGCATCCAAAGCATAAGCGCATGGCAAAACACCGTGCAGCAGGCCTGGGACACCGTCCACAGCCGCAACGCCGCCATCGTCGCCCACGGCGCGGGCGTGTCCGCCGTCCTCGCCTGGCTCTACCGTGCCGACATGGCCGCCCTGCGCCGCGTACGCAACATCATCCTCGCCGCCCCGCTGGCCGCCGCCTTCCCCGACGATGCCGAACACACCCTGCAACGCGCCCGCTGCCCCTGCCCTGCCGCCCTCGTCATCGGCCAAAACGATCCCGACTGCCCGCCCGACTGGGCGCAGCAGCTCGCCGCACGCATCCGCGCCACCCCCATCCCCGCCCCGCAAAGCGGCCGCCTCAACGGCCAAATGCAGGGCTGGCAGTGGGGCATGAAACTGATGCAGGAAATGCTGCTTTCGTAAATGTCGAACCGAAAGGCCGTCTGAAACCATATTTTCAGACGGCCTCTGCCGTTTGTTCCCTCTCCCGCCTGCGGGGAGGGAGTAGATTTATTGTGGAGCGGGTGTTTTCAGACGGCCGCTCCGGTTTATGCAGCGGGAGAACGCGTGCGTCGCTGTGCGACACACCCTACATTGCTTCGGCACGGCGGGTAATGTGGCCGTTCGGTAGGGTGTGCCGCCCAAGCGGCGCACGCGGTTTTGCAAACGGCGGTATTTGGCGGAATAGGAAAAATGAGGCCGTCTGAAAAACGCATTACAGTTTTCAGACGGCCTCTGCCGTTTGTTCCCTCTCACGTCTGCGGGGGAGGGAGTAGATTTATTGTGGAGCGGGTGTTTTCAGACGGCCGCTCCGGTTTATGCAGCGGGAGAACGCGTGCGTCGCTGTGCGACACACTACATTGCTTCGGCACGGCGGGTAATGTGGCTGCTCGGTAGGGTGTGCCGCCCAAGCGGCGCACGCGGTTTTGCAAACGGCGGTGTTTGGCGGAATAGGAAAAATGAGGCCGTCTGAAAAACGCATTACAGTTTTCAGACGGCCTCCTCGTTTGTTCCCTCTCCCGCCTGCGGGGGAGGGATAGGGTGGGGGCTTTTGCCGCTAGGCAGACATTTGCAGGAAAGCAGACAAAGCGGTTCTGCAAACCGCCACCCCCTCCCCAGCCCTCCCCCGCGTAAACGCAGGGGAGGGAGTAGATTTGCGGCGTGGCTGTGTTTTCAGACGGCCTCTGCCGCTAAGGTAGGGTGTGTGGCTCTGCCACGCACGCGGCTTTTGCAGGCAGAGGGTTGGGCGGGATAGGGAAGCATTAGGCCGTCTGAAAGCACGGATTCGGAGCGGCATCATTCCGTTTGGCATTTTCAGACGGCCAAACCTTTGCCGCCGCAGGCCGAAACGGCTACACTGCGCCCGCTCCTGTGTGCGGCTTCCGTGTGCAGGCCGCGTTTTTTGCTTCCAACCAAGCCGCCGCCGTCATTGCGACTGCGGCTGGCAGGTCAGCGTCATTGCGCCGCTGCCGATTTTCAGAAAGAACACAATATGACCGTCTCCCCCGTTGCCTTGCGCCGCAAAACCGAGCCCAAGCCGCATCCGACCGCGCGTTATTGGAAAAAATGCGATGTCGAAGCCCTGTTTTCCCTGCCTTTTCTCGAGCTCGTGTTCCAAGCCGCCGAAACCCACCGGCAGTATTTCAATCCGCGCGAAATCCAGCTTTCCACTTTAATGTCCATCAAAACCGGCGGCTGCCCCGAAGACTGCGCCTACTGCCCCCAGTCGGCGCACCACAACACCAATCTGGGCAAAGAGCAGATGATGGATGTGGACGAAATCGTGGCCAAAGCCCGCATCGCCAAATCGCGCGGCGCAAGCCGCTTCTGCATGGGCGCGGCCTGGCGCGGCCCCAAACCCAAGGATGTTGCCGTCGTTTCCGAGATCATCCGCGCGGTCAAGGCCTTGGGCATGGAAACCTGCGGCACCTTCGGTATGCTCGAAGAGGGCATGGCCGAAGATTTCAAAAACGCCGGTTTGGACTATTACAACCACAATCTCGATACCGACCCCGAACGCTACAACGACATTATCCACACCCGCCGCCACGAAGACCGTATGGACACTTTGGGCAAGGTACGCGGCGCGGGCTTGAAAGTGTGCTGCGGCGGCATTGTCGGCATGAACGAAACCCGCGCCGAACGCGCGGGTCTGATTGCCAGCCTCGCCAATCTCGACCCGCAGCCCGAAAGCGTGCCGATCAACCAGTTGGTCAAAGTGGAAGGCACGCCGCTGGCCGATGCGGAGGATTTGGATTGGACGGAATTTGTGCGCACCATCGCCGTGGCGCGCATCACGATGCCGCAAAGCTATGTGCGTCTGTCGGCCGGCCGCAGCGGTATGCCCGAAGCCATGCAGGCCATGTGTTTTATGGCGGGGGCAAATTCGATTTTCTACGGCGACAAGCTGCTGACCACGGAAAACCCCGGCGAAGACGGCGACCGCCTGCTGATGGACAAGCTCGATTTGTATCCTTTGGGCTGCGACGCGGCGCAGGAATACGGCGCGGGGCAGAAAAAAGCGGCCATCCGCGTCGATTATTAGCCGGTTGGCGGCCATGCGGCGGCCGCGCCGTTCAAATGGCGAAGTCGATGAGCTCGCTTTGGCCGAAAACGTATACCTGGCGCGGGGAAAGAGACAGGCTCTGCCCCGCGTGCAGGCCGAGTCCGGCGGCTTCGGCGGCAGGAAGGTCGGCACGGATGAGGCGGCCGGATTCGGTTTGCACGGTGAGGCTGGCGAGTGCGCCGGCATAGCGGACGGAGGAGACGCTGCCGCGCAGCATGGGCTTTTCGTTGTCGATCTGCCATTCGTGCGGGCGGATGTAGCCGGTGGCGGTCTGCTCCTGCCAGCGGCGTTGTGCGTCGAGCGGGCGCGTGTAGCCTTCATAGTGCCACGCGCCTTTTTCTATGCGGCCTTCAAATGCGTCGGTGTGGCCGAGAAATTCGGTTACGAAGGCGTTTTCGGGACGCAGGTAGATGTCGCCCGCGCTGCCGGTCTGCTCGATGCGGCCGTGGTTCATGACGACGATTTGGTCGGACACTTCGAGGGCTTCTTCTTGGTCGTGGGTAACGAGGATGCTGGTAATGCCCAGCTCGTGGTGGATGTCGCGCAGCCAGCTGCGCAGCTCTTTGCGTACTTTGGCATCGAGCGCGCCGAAGGGTTCGTCCAGCAGCAGCAGTTTCGGCTCTACGGCCAGGGCGCGGGCCAGGGCGATGCGCTGGCGTTGGCCGCCGGATAGCTGGTGCGGATAGGCGGCGGCCAGGGCGGGCAGGCGCACGAGTTCCAGCAGCTCACGCACTTTGGCGCGGATTTGCTCTTTGGACGGGCGTTCGGATTTTGGTTTGACGGTCAGGCCGAAGGCGATGTTGTCGGCAACGCTCATGTGGCGGAACAGGGCGTAGTGCTGGAAGACGAAGCCGGTTTGCCGTTCGCGTACCCGTTTGGCGGTAACGTCCTGCCCGTCGAAGAGGATGCGGCCGCTGTCGGCGTTTTCCAGCCCGGCAATGATGCGCAGCAGGGTGGTTTTGCCGCAGCCGGAGGGCCCCAGCAGTGAAGTGAGTTTGCCTGTGGGGGCGGTGAGGGAGAGGTTTTTCAGGGCGTGGAAGGTGCCGAAGTGTTTGCTGATGTTTTCGATGGTGATGCTCATGGTTGTCTCCTTTGCGCCGCCGCGAGTCTGCGTTCTTGGATTTTGGCGATGAGGTTTTGCACGGCGAGGGTGGCCAGCGCCAGCAGCGCGAGGATGCTGGACAGGGCGAAGGCGGCGGTGAAGTTGTATTCGTTGTATAAGATTTCGACCAGCAGCGGTATGGTGTTGGTTTCGCCGCGTATGTGCCCCGAAACCACGCTCACCGCGCCGAATTCGCCCATGGCGCGGGCGTTGGTGAGGATGATGCCGTAAAGCAGCGCCCATTTGATGTTGGGCAGGGTGATGCGCCAAAACATCTGCCATCCGCTTGCGCCGAGAATCAGCGCGGCCTGCTCTTCGCTGTCGCCCTGCGCCTGCATCAGGGGGATGAGCTCGCGGGCGACAAAAGGAAAGGTTACAAACAGGGTGGCCAGTATGATGCCGGGTATGGCGAAGATAATCTGTATGCCCTGTGCTTCAAGCCAGCCGCCGAATGCGGTGTGCGCGCCAAACAGCAGCACAAACATCAGGCCGGCCACAACGGGCGATACGGAAAAAGGCAGATCGAGCAGGGTGGTGAGCAATTGTTTGCCGCGAAAGTCAAATCGGGTGAGCAGCCAGGCCGTTGCGATGCCCAAAACGGCGTTGACGGGCACGACAACGGCGGCCGTGAGCAGGGTGAGTTTCACCGCGCCCAATGCTTCGGGATCGGCCAGCGCGGCAAGATAGAGCCGCCATCCGCCTTTGAGGGCTTCGTAAAACACGGCGGCCAGCGGGACGACCAGCATCACGGCCAGAAACAGCAGCGCGGCGGCGGTCAGCAGCCGCTGCAGCCACTTCGGTTCGGTAATGTTCGGATTGGTGTTCATGCTTTTGCTCCCGCGCGGCGGCCCAATGCCCATTGTCCGATGTTTAAGGCCGTGAGTATGGCAAACGACACCAGCAGCATAAACAAAGCCACCGCCGATGCACCCTGCACGTCATATTGTTCGAGTTTGCCGATGATGATCAGCGGCAGGATTTCCGACACTTTGGGCACATTGCCCGCAATGAAGATGACCGAGCCGTATTCGCCCGTTGCCCGTGCAAACATCATGCCCGCGCCCGTCAAGAGTGCGGGCATCATTTCGGGCAGCAGCACGCGGCGGAAAGCCGTAAAGCGGTTTGCGCCCAATGTGGCGGCCGCCTCTTCATATTCGCCCGACATCTCTTCCAGCACAGGCTGCACCGCCCGCACCACAAAAGGCAGGCTCACGAACACCAGCGCAATCCAAATGCCGACAGGCGTAAAGGCCGCCTTAAACGGCAAAAGCCGCCCCAGCCAGCCGTTTGGCGCGTAAAGCGTGGCCAGCGCGATGCCGGTAACCGCCGTCGGCAGGGCGAAAGGCAGATCGACCAGCGCGTTGGCCAAAGAGCGTCCGGGAAATTCGTAGCGCACCAGCACCCAGGCCGTCAGCGTGCCGAACACGATATTGGCCAGCGTGGCGAGAAACGACATTTTCAGCGTCAGCCACACCGCCGCCAGCACGCGCGGCTCGGACACCGTTTCCCACCACGCGGCAAAACCCGCCTGCGCCGATGCCGCCGCCATCATGGCGAAAGGCAGCACCACCAGCAGCGACAGGCACAGCACGGTTATGCCCAGGCTGACATTGAAACCGGGCAGCACGGTAGGGGTTTTCAGCAGGCGCATAAACAGATTTCCGCAGGATAAAAACAGGCCGCCACTCTATCGGAGGCCGTCTGAAAAACAAAGGAACGGCTGGTTGTATCGTAAGACAGATTGGTTATATTCCCGCCGCGCATCCGCCCGTAAAATCCGCCGTCCGTACCTGCCCTTTCATACCGGGCGGCAAAGGGCGTATCATCGCGTTTTTTCCTGCCGCCCTGCCCGCCCGTACAGAGGCCGTCTGAAAACGCAGATCCGGCACCGCAGTAACCGCCCAACCGCCAAACCGAAAGGAAAACCCATGCGCCGCCTGTCCGCCGCCTGCCTGATTTTTGCCGCCGCCAACGCCTTTGCCGACACGCCCGTTGCAACCTACTCCGTCCCCACCCCTGCCGGCTTCCCTTTCGCCGTCGAAACCCAAGTCCTCTCCGACAACGGCTATCAGGTGAAAATCACCGATCGGGAAACCGGCAAAGTACAAGTCATCGAAGACATCGTCGATTTCCCCGTCCTCAAAGAAAAAATCCGCGACTTGGTAGCAATCCGCGACTACAACGGCGACGGCCGTCCCGACATCGCCGTACGCATCGTCGGTGCCTACACCCTGTCCGCCGACGAACTCTACCTATTCAACCCCGCCACACGGCAGTTTAAAGAAGTGCCCTACGACAACCCCGATAAAGTCATTGCCTTTGTCGGCAACGTCGAAGTCATCCGCAAAGGCTGCATCCGCGTCGAACACCGCATCAGCATCCGCGACTACGGCCACGAAGACTACTGCTGGAAAAACGGCGGCTGGCAAGAGATCAAAGCCGCAAAAGCCAAACAGGGCGGCAAAGGCAGGAAAAGCAAATAGCAGCAAAAGCGGCACGCGCCGCACAGACCGGCAACAGGCCGTCTGAAAACACAAAAGAAAGACAAACCCGTGCGCCTGACCGCCGCGCCTTTTCAGACGGCCTGCCGCAGATGCCGTCTGAAAACACAAACGCAGCCGCACACCGCCGAAACCGTTGAGGCCGTCTGAAAACCGCTTCAAACCATTCGCGCACAAGCACACCGACCAAACGGAGAACCCGCCCTTGTTCCGCAGCACCCACATCCTCAGCGGCGACACCCTCTACGAGCGGCCGCCGCAAACCATACGGGAATTTCAGACGGCCTTGGATCGCCTGCGCGTCAGGCAGGCCGCCTTCGCCGCATTGGATGCCGGCGAACGCGCAGCCCTGCTCGAAGCCTTTGCCGGCCGCCTCGAAGCCGCCAAAGGCCGCCTCGCCCGCATGATTTGCGAAGAAGTCGGCCGCTGCCTGCGCGAATGCGAAGCCGAGCTGGCCAAATCCGTCGAACTCGTCCGCCACTGCGCCCGCACCGCACCCGCCCTGCTCTCCCCCCAAACCGTCCCCACCCCCGCCGCCCGCAGCGAAATCCACTTCGCCCCGCTGGGCATCGTTTTCGCCGTGATGCCGTGGAACTACCCCGTCTGGCAGATACTCCGTTTCGCCGTGCCCGCCCTTTGCGCCGGCAACGCCTGCGCCGTCAAACCCGCCCCCAGCGTCGCCCGCATCAGCGCGACCCTGTTCGACACCGTGTCCGACAGCCTTCCCCTCATCCCCGCCTGGCTTGCCCACGGCGACGTAGAACACGCCATCGCCGCCGCCGACGCATTCGCCTTCACCGGCTCCGCCGCCACCGGCCGCAAACTCGCCGCCGCAGCGGCAGGCCGTCTGAAAAAAAGCGTCTTGGAACTCGGCGGAAGCAATCCCTTCATCGTCCTGCCCGATGCCGATCTGCAACAGGCCGCCCGCGATGCCTGCTACTCCCGCTTCCGCGATGCCGGACAATCGTGCAACGCCGCCAAACGCATCATCCTGGTCGGAGAAACCGCCGAACCCTTTATCCGCCTCTTTCTGGCCGAATGCGCCAAACTCAAAAGCGGCGACCCCTTCGACCCCGCCACCACCCTCGCCCCCATGCACCGCGCCGACCTGCGCGAAAAACTCCATATGCAGGTGCAGGATGCCGTCGCCCACGGCGCAATCCTCCTCTGCGGCGGCTACCTGCCCGAAGGGAAAGGCACGTTCTACCCCGCCACCGTCCTCGACCGCGTCCCGCCCGGCTGCCGCGCCTACCGCGAAGAACTCTTCGGCCCCGCCGCCGCCATCCTGCGCGCCCGCGACCCGCAGCACGCCGTCGCCCTCGCCAACGACAACCCCTACGGACTCGGAGCCAGCATCTACACTGCCGACGAACGGGCCGCCCGACACTACGCCGCCCTGCTGCAAACCGGCGCGGTATATGTCAACCGCCACACCAGCAGCGACCTGCGCCTGCCCTTCGGCGGCATCAAAGACTCCGGCTACGGCCGCGAACTCTCCGAGTTCGGCCTTTACGAATTCGCCAACATCAAAACCTACCGGCAAAACCAACCATGAACCGAAAACACCTCCTCCCCGCCCTCCTCGCCCTCTGCACCGCCGCCGCCCTGGCCGCCCCGCAGAAAATCTATTTCAACCAACAGGGCCGCCCCACCGGAGAGCCTGCCGCCTACGCCTACATACGCGAATACACCCCCGAAGGCAGCCATGCCAGAGTGCAGGACTTCTACTACCCGTCGCGGCGCAAATACTCCGACCCCTACCGCGCCCCCCTGTCGCAAATCCGGCAGTTCGTCCCCAAGCTCGACAACGGCATCCTCGTGCTCTGGCATCTCAACGGCCGCAAAAAAATGCACGCCCCCTACCAAAACGGCAAACCCGACGGCGAATGGACCAACTGGTACAACAACGGCGGCAAATCCGCCGTCATGCCCTACAAAAACGGCCTGACCGAAGGCACGGGCGCGCGCTACTACCCCAACGGCCGCAAAGAAAGCGAAATCGAATTCCACGCCGACAAAGCCAACGGCAAATGGAAACAATGGTATCCCGACGGCAGCCCCAAAAGCGAAGTCGTCATGAAAAACGACGAACCCGCCGAAATGGTGTCATGGGACGAAAAAGGCCGCCTCACCGCCGAACTCGCCTTCGCAGACAAAAAACGCAGCGGCATCATGCTCGAATGGCACAGCAACGGCGCGAAAAAGTCCGAATCCGTCTATCAGGACGACGAACTCGTCAGCCGCACCGTATGGGACGAAAACGGCCTCATCACCGAGCAATACTGACCCAGCCCCGCCAAGAGGCCGTCTGAAAACCGTATTTTCAGACGGCCTCTTGTTTGCTTTCGCGCCAACGGCCCGTGTAGCGTATGCGGCGCAGCCATACGCGCGGCTTGGGATTTCAGACGGCCTCTGCATCCGTATGGCGCAAAACGCATACGCCGCCCGGGCGACACACCCTGCGGCGGGAAAACGGATACGCACCCCACTTGGACTGCACCCGCCCTAAGGAGGGCGGAAACGGACAAACAGGCCGTCTGAAAAGCGGTTTTCAGACGGCCTGTACCCGCCGCATCTGCATTTCGTCCTTCTGAAAAAACATACGGGATGCCGGCTGCGGCCATCCTGTCCGCGTTTGGCAAATGCAAAACACCGCCGCCATGCCTGCCCGACGCAGCGGTTTTTTCCTGCGGCCGGCAAAACGTTCTGCCCGCATGGGAACGGGAGCGGCAGAGCGTAGCCTTTGTCCCCGTTTGGAACGGATTTCCATATTGCAGCCTGCCGGATATGTTTTTACACGCTGCGCTACCTTTCCCCAAACCGCATCCGCATTCGGCGGTTTTGCAAAGGCCGCAGCCCGCCTGCATCCCGCAGCCGCCAGAATGATGCAGGCCGTCTGAAAAAGCGTATTTCGGACAGTGCCTTCCGCCCGGCCTGTGTCTCTTGCCGGATAAGCCGTTTCCTTATCTCTGCGATAGTTGATAATAATTATTAAAGATAATACTATGCGCTTTTCCGTACAAGAATTCCGCCATGACCGCCGCCCTCCCCCATCTGTTTACCGCTTTTGCCATTACCGCCGCCGCCGGGCTGTTTACCGTGTTCGGCAGCGCGATGGTGGTCTTTTCCAAAACGCCCAATCCGCGCGTACTCTCTTTCGGCCTGGCCTTTGCCGGCGGGGCGATGGTGTATGTGTCGCTGACCGAGATTTTCTCGAAATCCGCCGAAGCCTTCGCGCAGGCCTACGGGCAGCAGCGCGGCTTTGCCGCCGCCACTCTGGCCTTTCTCGCCGGCTTGGCCCTTATCGCCTTCATCGACCGCATGATTCCCAACCCGCATGAAACGCTCGACCCGCACGACCCCGCGTTTCAGGAAAACAAACGCCGCCACGCCGCCCGCGTCGGCATTATGGCCGCCGTCGCCATTACCGCACACAACTTTCCGGAAGGGCTGGCCACCTTTTTCGCCACGCTGGAAAACCCCGCCGTCGGCCTGCCGCTTGCGCTGGCAATTGCGGTGCACAATATTCCCGAAGGCATTTCCATCGCCGCGCCGGTATATTTCGCCACCCGCAGCCGCAGCAAAACCGTACTTGCCTGCCTGGTTTCCGGTTTGGCCGAACCTTTGGGCGCGGTGTTGGGTTATGTGTTTTTGAAACCTTTTCTGTCCCCGCCCGTATTCGGTGCGGTGTTCGGCATCATTGCGGGCGTGATGGTCTTTCTCGCGCTGGACGAGCTGCTGCCTGCCGCCAAACGCTATTCGGACGGCCACGAAACCGTATACGGTCTGACTTCCGGCATGGCGGTCATCGCGCTGAGCCTGGTGCTGTTCAATTTTTAACGGCGGTTTGAAGCAGGAAAAATCTGAAACAGAAAAAACAAACAGGCCGTCTGAAAAACATTTTTCAGACGGCCTGTTTGTTTTGCGCCAACCACGCATCCTGCCCCGCCATGCCGAAGCAGACGAACGGCAGCGTCCGTTCCGCCTTTTTCAAGCAGGCAAAAAAAAGCGGCATACCGTTTTGCGGTATGCCGTGAGCGGGTGCAGGGTGCTGCCTGTTTCGGTAGTGGTTTGCAGCGGCGGGTTTTCCCGTCTCAGTCCTCTTGCGCCCCGGATTGGAGGTAGTTTTCCAAGCCCATTTTGGCAATCAGCTCCTGCTGGGTTTCCAGCCAGTCGATTTGCTCTTCGTTGATGTCTTTCTGCTTTTCCAGCAGCGCACGGCTGACGTAATCCTGCTGCTCTTCGCACAGGGCGATGGCGGCGGCCAGCTCGGCGTGTTTTTCTTCTTCTTTGGCCAAATCGCATTTGATGATTTCAACCGTGTTCTCGCCGATCAGCAGCTTGCCCAGCTCTTGCAGGTTGGGCAGGCCTTCGAGCAGGAGGATGCGCTCGATCAGCGCGTCGGCCGATTTCATCTCGCGGATGGATTGTTTGTAGAAGTGTTCCGACAATTCTTCCAAACCCCAGTTTTTCAAGATACGGGCGTGGAGGAAGTATTGGTTGATGGTTACCAGCAGCAGGCCGAGGTTTTTGTTCAGCCCGCGGATAACGGTGCGGTCGCCTTGCATATTTGTTCCTTTCTGCTCTGCGCGTTTCTTTTTAGAGCTGGCTCTGGGTGTAGTTTTCCAAACCCATCAGATCAATCAGGCGGAGCTGCTGTTCGAGCCAGTGCGCATGGTCTTCTTCGGTATCGGCAAGCTGTTTGACCATGATGTCGCGGGTAACATAATCCTGTTTCTCTTCGCACAGTTTGATGCCTTTTTTCAAAGCGGCGCGAACTTCCAATTCGGTGTTCAGGTCGGCTTTGAGCATGGAGGGCAGGTCGGTGCCGATATTCAGCGCGGTGGGCACCATGTTCGGCGTGCCTTCCAGCATCAGAATGCGGCGGATAAACTGTTCGGCGTGTTCGGTTTCTTCAACCATTTCGTGTCCCAAACGCTCGAAGAGTTTGTTGTAGCCCCATTCGGCATACATACGGGAGTGGATGAAATACTGGTCGCGTGCAGCCAGCTCGCCGGCCAGAAGTTCGTTCATATAATCGATGACAGCTTTATCGCCTTTCATGTTTTCTTTCCTTTTAATAATTTGATTAATAAAAATAAATGTGGTGGTTTGGGTGATGGCAGCTTAATGCGTTCCCGCTCTCGCGGCGCGTTTTTCTGAATCGGGAGCCATTCTAGCAGCGGGAAAACGAAATGCAACTTTCCTTTTAAAATACAAACAATTATCAGGAAAGACCTTGCTGCGGGGATGATGCCGTCTGAAATTACCTGATTGTTTGCAATGGTTTTTTAAACTTGGCAATACTAATAAATGCTCTCAATTGTTTTTGTGATTTACATAGTTTAACTAAAACACACCTCCCATCCGCCCGAGCCGCAAAAATCTGCCCCCGCTGCATCACGGTGTTATAATGCGCGGTTTTCCAAATCCAGCATCGAAGAATAAAACCATGAAACAAATCCGCAACATCGCCATCATCGCCCACGTCGACCACGGCAAAACCACCCTCGTAGACCAGCTCTTGCGCCAGTCCGGCACATTCCGCGCCAACCAGCAGGTTGACGAGCGCGTGATGGACAGCAACGACCTCGAAAAAGAACGCGGCATTACCATACTCGCCAAAAACACCGCCATCGAATACGAGGGCTACCACATCAATATCGTCGATACTCCGGGACACGCCGACTTCGGCGGCGAAGTGGAGCGCGTATTAGGCATGGTGGATTGCGTGGTATTGCTGGTTGACGCACAGGAAGGCCCGATGCCGCAAACCCGCTTCGTTACCAAAAAAGCCTTGGCACTCGGCCTGCGCCCGATTGTGGTCATCAACAAAATCGACAAACCGTCCGCCCGTGCAAGCTGGGTGATTGACCAGACTTTCGAGTTGTTTGACAAGCTCGGCGCAAGCGACGAACAGTTGGATTTCCCCATTGTTTATGCGTCGGGTTTGAGCGGCTTTGCACGCTTGGAGGAAGACGGCACCGAAAACGATATGCGCGTGTTGTTTGAAACCATTTTGAAGCACACGCCCGAGCCAAGCGGCGATGCCGATGCACCCCTGCAACTGCAAATTTCGCAACTGGACTACGACAACTACACCGGCCGCCTCGGCATCGGCCGCATTCTCAACGGCCGCATCAAACCCGGCCAGGTTGTTGCCGTAATGAACCACGAAACCCAAGTCGCCCAAGGCCGCATCAACCAGTTGCTCGGCTTCAAAGGCTTGGAGCGCGTGCCGCAAGATGAAGCCGAAGCCGGCGACATCGTGATTATTTCCGGCATTGAAGACATCGGCATCGGCGTAACCATTTGCGATAAAGAAAACCCCGTCGGCGTACCGATGCTCAGCGTGGACGAACCGACGCTGACGATGGACTTCATGGTCAACACCAGCCCGCTGGCCGGCACCGAAGGCAAATTCGTAACCAGCCGCCAAATCCGCGACCGCCTGCAAAAAGAGCTGCTCACCAACGTTGCCCTGCGCGTGGAAGACACCGCCGATGCCGACGTATTCCGCGTATCGGGACGCGGCGAGCTGCACCTGACCATTTTGCTGGAAAACATGCGCCGCGAAGGTTACGAGATGGCCGTCGGCAAACCGCGCGTGGTATTCCGCGAAATTAACGGCCAAAAATGCGAGCCGTATGAAAACCTTACCGTGGATGTGCCCGACGACAACCAGGGCGCGGTGATGGAAGAACTCGGCCGCCGCCGTGGCGAGCTGACCAATATGGAAAGCGACGGCAACGGCCGTACCCGCCTCGAATACCATATTCCCGCACGCGGCCTGATCGGATTCCAAGGCGAATTTATGACCATGACGCGCGGCACAGGCCTGATGAGCCATGTGTTTGACGACTACGCGCCCGTGAAACCCGATATGCCCGGCCGCCACAACGGCGTACTCGTCTCACAAGAGCAAGGCGAAGCCGTAGCCTACGCGCTGTGGAACTTGGAAGACCGCGGCCGCATGTTTGTTTCGCCCGGCGAAAAAATCTACGAAGGCATGATTATCGGCATCCACAGCCGCGACAACGATTTGGTGGTCAACCCGCTCAAGGGCAAAAAACTCACCAACGTGCGCGCCAGCGGCACCGACGAAGCCGTGCGCCTGACCACGCCGATTAAATTAACGCTCGAGAGCGCGGTGGAATTTATCGATGACGACGAACTGGTGGAAATCACCCCACAATCCATCCGCCTGCGCAAACGCTATCTGAGCGAAATCGAACGCCGCCGTCATTTTAAAAAGCCGGATTAAGCCTCCCCCATCCCATATAGGCAAACAGGCCGTCTGAAAACCATATTGCAGTTTTCAGACGGCCTTTTTCCGATTGGCGGGGAATTGGTCGGCAAAACGCGCTGCGTGTCTGCGCCGCACCCCCTACGCTGTGTACGGCACGGCAGACAATGTGCTACTGCTCGGTAGCGTGTGCCGCCCAAGCGTGCGGGCTACGGCATTTGGCGGCGCAGGAAAACATCAGGCCGTCTGAAAAACACATTGTGATTTTCAGACGGCCTGTTTTCTGCGGGCGGCGTTGTTTGGCTGAATACGGCATTGTCTTCCATATGCTGCAAACCGTGCCGTTTTTCCACGCCTAATCGCTTTGCGCCAAATCACGGCACAGTTCCACCGCCTTATCCAGCCGCTCCACGCCGTAAAGTTCCAGATTCGGAAACTCTTTTTTGCTGCGCGGTAAATTGGCTTTGGGCACGATGGCGCGTTTGAAACCGAGTTTTTCCGCTTCTTTCAGCCGCTCCTGCCCGCGCGCGACGGGGCGTACTTCGCCGCTGAGGCCGATTTCGCCGAAAGCCACCATTTTTTCTGGCAAAGGCTTGTTGCGGAAGCTCGAGAGCATGGCGAGAATCACCGCCAAATCCGCCGCCGGTTCGCTGATTTTTACGCCGCCGACCGCATTGAGAAACACGTCTTGGTCGAAGCAGGCGATGCCGGCATGGCGGTTGAGTACGGCCAAAAGCATGGAAAGGCGGTTTTGCTCCAAGCCGACGGTAAGGCGTTTGGGTGCGAAGCCGTGCGCGTCGTCCACAAGGGCTTGGATTTCCACCAGCAGCGGGCGGCTGCCTTCCTGCGTTACCAAGACGCACGAGCCTGCCACATCGTCGCGGTAGCTGGCCAGAAAAATCGCCGAAGGGTTGGACACGCCTTTGAGGCCGTGTTCGGTCATGGCGAATACGCCCAACTCGTTGACCGCGCCGAAGCGGTTTTTGATGGCGCGTATCATGCGGTAGTTGGAATGCTGGTCGCCCTCAAAATATAAAACGGTATCAACCATATGCTCCAACACGCGCGGGCCGGCAATCGCGCCGTCTTTGGTAACGTGGCCGACCAGAATCATGGCAATGCCCATCTGTTTGGCCATGCGCGTAAGCTGGGCGGCACACTCGCGCACTTGCGACACGCTGCCTGGCGCGCTGGTAATCTGGTCGGAATACATGGTCTGAATCGAGTCGATAACCACAACTTCCGGCTGATGCTGTTTTAAGGCCGTCTGAATCGCTTCCATACGGATTTCGGCCAGCAGGTTCACGCCCTCGGTGGGCAGCTCCAAACGCTGCGCGCGCAAGGCAACCTGTTGTGCCGATTCTTCGCCCGACACATACAGAACCTTGCGGCTCTGCGCCATTTTGGCCACGGTTTGCAAAAGCAGCGTCGATTTGCCGATGCCCGGATCGCCGCCAAGCAGAATCACCGCGCCGTCCACCAAACCGCCGCCCAACACGCGGTCGAGTTCGCCCATGCCGGTAGGGTTGCGCGGCACTTCCTGCGCGGTAACGTGCGCGAGCGGCTGCACCTGCGAACTTTCCGCCGCCCACGACTGGAAACGCGCGTTTTTCGGCTCAGGTGCAGCAAGGCTTTCCTGCAAGGTGTTCCACTCGCCGCAATGCGGGCATTTGCCCTGCCATTTGGGCGAAGTGCCGCCGCATTCGCTGCATTGGTAAACGGTTTTCGGGGCTTTGGCCATGTCGGGGCTTTCAAAATCGGGTTTGCGGGTTTGGCAAACGGCAGGCCGTCTGAAAAACGGTTTTCAGACGGCCTGCCGTTTGCGCGGGCGATTGTAACCGCAGCGGCGGCGCGAAACCACCGCTGCGGCAGCATTTAAAAAACAGGCCGTCTGAAAACAGATTCCGCCCGCGCAGCCGCTTCGTTTCCGGCTCGCTTTCAGACGGCCTGTCCCGCTCTGCAAACCGCATCATCCAGCCGGAGCGGGCGGCGGTTTTCAGGCCGTCTGAAAAACATAAAAGTCCGCCGCTGCCCGTTTGCGCCGCATCCTCCGACAAACAGAAAGGCCGTCTGAAAAAGCACTCTGACGGCTTTTTCAGACGGCCTGTACGCTTCATGCCGCATACCGCCTGCGGCCTGCTGCAAAAGGCATTTGCGCTTTTCCGCAGTCTAGCGGTTGTAATATCCGCGCGGCGGCGGAAGCGGCGGGTCGATGCGGTAGCCGCGGAGGTCATACGTTCCGCTCTCGATAAAACCGCCTCCCCCGCTGTTGAAACGGATACTGTTGCGCCCCGACTCGACCGAGCCGGAAATGCCGCCGTTGTCATAACGGAAATATCGGCGCGGCGGCGGGGGCGGCGGCAGATAACGGCGGTGGTGGTGGCCGTCGTAACGGCCGTAACCGCGTCCGTCGTGAATAATCACGATCGGCGGACGTTCCTCGCTGGTGGTCAGGTAATCCGCCGCGCCCGCACCCGCAGCCGGCAACAGCATGGCAGCAGCCAAAAAATATCTGTTCATATCGTTCACTCCTGTATTGGGCGGCAGCAACCGCCGTGCATATTATGCACCCGTTTTCCGTAATCGTTTGTCGGAAAATGAAAAAATGCAACTTATTTCCCTGAGCCGCCGTACCCGTTTTGGCAAAACACCCCGCTCCTGCTATCCTCCCGCCCCCCAAACCACAAGCAACGGACTACCATCATGGACAACAATATTCCCCAACACCTGAAATACGCCGCCAACCACCAATGGCTGCGCCGCGAAGACGACGGCAGCCTCACCGTCGGCATCACCTTCCACGCACAAGAGCTGCTCGGCGACATCGTATACGTCGAACTGCCCGAACCCGGCAGCAGGTTCGCCGCCAACGCACAGGCCGCCCTAGTGGAGTCGGTCAAATCCGCCTCCGACATCTACGCCCCGGTTGCAGGCGAAATCACCGCCGCCAACGACACCCTCGCCTCCGCCCCCGAAACCGCCAACAGCGACCCATACGGCGCAGGCTGGCTGTTCAGAATCCGCCCCGACCATCCCGCAGATGCCGACACGCTGATGAGTGCGCAGGAATACGCGGCCTCGCTGTAAGCGGCGGCCGAAAAGCCGCATAACATCGCGCGTTTATCCGTTTTTACAACCGCTTACCCCGCCGGCATACGTATTTCCAAGCAGGCGAAATTTTGCGGGAAACCGGATATTTCGCTGCAAAAAAGCCGTTTTTCCAACATTCCACTAGACTTTTAGCGGCATTTTGGTAACAATGCGCTTTTGTTTCAGGCCGCATTGCGTGCCGCAGAATATTTTTACCGGCCGCCCTCCGGCGGCCGCATATTTTCGCAAGGAACCCGAAATGGACTTACGCAAACTCAAAAAACTAATCGATCTGGTTGAAGAATCCGGCATCGCCGAAATCGAAGTAACTGAAGGCGAAGAAAAAGTGCGCATCACCCGCGCCACAGCCGTCCAAGCCGTATATGCGCCCGCACCCGTCCAGGCTTCCGCGCCCGCCGCCGCCCCGGCCGCAGCACCCGCCGCCGCTCCGGCAGCCGCAGCCCCTGCCGCCCGCGACCTCTCCGCCGCCCAGAAATCGCCGATGGTCGGCACCTTCTACCGCGCCGCCAGCCCCACCAGCCCCCCCTTCGTCGAAGTCGGCCAAACCGTCAAAGCGGGCGACACCCTCTGCATCATCGAAGCCATGAAGCTGATGAACGAAATCGAAGCCGAAAAATCCGGCGTAATCAAAGAAATCCTGGTAGAAAACGCCACCCCCGTCGAATACGGCGAACCTCTGTTTGTCATCGAATAAACCCTTTCGCAAGCATCATCCCCGCATCCGCACACCGCACGGAGTGCAGACAGGGACGGCCTCCCCGCTGCGGCAGGCCGTCTGAAACAAAACACCCTCCATAAAAACGCAAGGAATCCGATATGCGCCTGCTTCTCGCCATTTTCCTGCCCTGGCTGCAATTCTTCACCATCGGCCGACCCATTGCCGGCATCATCTGCCTGATTCTGCAAATTACCCTAATCGGCTGGATACCCGCCGCCCTGTGGTCGGTATACGCGCTCAGCCAATACAAAACCGATCAGAAAATCCGCGACGCAGTAGGCAGGCGTTGAGGCCGTCTGAAAAAACCGGCACACCGCCGCGCAACACAGGAAATCCATCATGTTGAAAAAAGTCTTAATCGCCAACCGGGGCGAAATCGCCCTGCGCGTACTGCGCGCCTGCCGCGAAATGGGCATCGCCACCGTCGCCGTCCACTCCGAAGCCGACCGCGAAAGCCTCCACGTCAAGCTCGCCGACGAATCCGTCTGCATCGGCCCCGCCCCCTCCCCGCAAAGCTATCTGAACATCCCCGCCATCATCGCCGCCGCCGAAGTAACTGGCGCGGATGCCGTCCACCCCGGCTACGGCTTTCTCGCCGAAAACGCCAGCTTCGCCGAACAGGTCGAACAATCGGGCTTCGTCTTCATCGGCCCGCGCGCCGACACCATACGCCTGATGGGCGACAAAGTATCCGCCAAACAGGCCATGCTCGAAGCCGGCGTACCCTGCGTACCCGGCTCCGAAGGCGCGTTGCCCGACGATCCCGAAGAAATCATCAAAATCGCCGACAAAGTCGGCTACCCCGTCATCATCAAAGCCTCCGGCGGCGGCGGCGGGCGCGGAATGCGCGTGGTCGAGAAAAAAGAAGACCTCGTCAAATCCGTAGAAATGACCAAAACCGAAGCCGGCGCAGCCTTCGGCAACCCCATGGTTTACATGGAACGCTACCTGCAAAAACCGCGCCATATCGAAATCCAGGTTTTGGCCGACGAACACGGCAACGCCATCTACCTGGGCGAGCGCGACTGCTCCATGCAGCGCCGCCACCAGAAAGTCATCGAAGAAGCCCCCGCGCCCGGCATCACCGCCAAAGAGCGCGAGAAAATCGGCAAAGCCTGCGTCGAAGCCTGCAAACGCATCGGCTACCGTGGCGCGGGCACATTTGAATTTCTGTATGAAAACGGCGAATTTTTCTTCATCGAAATGAACACCCGCGTACAGGTCGAACACCCCGTAACCGAGCTGATTAGCGGCGTGGACATCGTACAGGAGCAGCTCCGCGTCGCCGCCGGCGAAAAACTGCGCTACAAACAAAAAGACATCATCCTCGAAGGCCATGCTTTCGAGTGCCGCATCAACGCCGAAGACCCCTACAACTTCATTCCCAGCCCCGGCCTGATTGAAAGCTGCCACCTGCCCGGCGGCTTCGGCATCCGCGTCGACAGCCATATTTATCAGGGCTACCGCATCCCGCCAAACTACGACAGCCTGATCGGAAAAATCTGCGTCCACGGCAAAACCCGCGAACAGGCCATGGCCAAAATGCGCGTCGCCCTTGCCGAGCTGGCCGTAACCGGCATCAAAACCAACGCCCCGCTGCACCGCGACCTGTTCGTCGATCCGGGCTTTGCCGAAGGCGGCACCAGCATCCACTATCTCGAACACTGGCTGCAAGCACGCAAAGAACGTTTGGCGCGGGAAAAATAAGCAAACCGGCATCTGCCGCACAACAGGCCGTCTGAAAAGCACAAAAGTTTTTCAGACGGCCTCACTTTCTTTGCTCCGTAACATCCCGCGTAGGGTGTGTCGCCGCAGCGACGCACGCGGTTTTACGGGTTTACGGATTGGCTGGAAACACAGCCTGCAACACAAAACGCGTGCGCCGCCTTGGAGCGGCACACCCTACCTAAATGGCAGAGGCCGTCTGAAACAATAGAATCCGCATTTTCAGACGGCCTCACTTTCCGTTTGCCCCGCCAAATCCCGTAGGGTGTGTCGCCGCAGCGACGCACACGGTTTTGCGGGTTTACGGATTGGTTGGAAACGCAGCCTGCAACACAGAACGCGTGCGCCGCCTTGGAGCGGCACACCCTACCCAAACGGCAGAGGCCGTCTGAAACAATAGAAACCGTATTTTCAGACGGCCTCAATTTCCGTTTGCCCCGCCAAATCCCATAAGGTGTGCCGCACAGCGACGCACGCGTTCCCTACTGCACGGCATCTCCGTGCGGCTGCGCCTGCAACGATTAAATTGTAAAATAAACAGTCAGAATCCGATTTGGAGCGATATATCATGAAAGCCGTTTTTACCCTTGCCGCCGCCCTGCTGCTGGCCTCCTGCGTCGTCCCCGTACCCGTTCCCGAGCAGCATGACAACACGGGCAATACCAATAACACCGGCCATGTCGGCATCATCGCCGTGCCCGTTCCCATCGTTATCGGCAAAACCAAAAACAGCGACGCAGACAAGCCCGTTTACGTCTGCCGGCTTACCGCCTTTACCACCACTTTCCGCGCCGAAGGACAAAGCCGTGGCAAAGCCCGTTTGGCGGTGAAAAAACAATGTCTGAAAGAGAATAACGAGCTGTTCTGCGGCGATGAAAAAATAAGCTGCACCGAATACGACTGATAAAAACCGAATGGGAAAAACCAGAGGCAGCCTGTCTCCCCGTGCGCGGCAGACAGGCAGCGTGCCGCAACCTTTGCAAAACCCCGACCCTGCCCGTCATCCGCCATCCCCGCAGGCAGAGCCTTCCCCCAAAGCGGCAACCTATCATCCCTGCTCCCAATAAGGAAACACCATGTCTTTGCAGCAAATGCTGACACACCGCCGTTCGGTGCGCCGTTATGCGGATACGCCGATTGACCCCGATGTGGTGCGCGAATGTTTGCGGCTTGCCCAGCTTGCGCCCAGCAGCTCCAATATGCAGCTTTATGCGTTTTACCACGTTACCGACAAAACGGTGCTGTCGCAGCTTGCCGAAGCCTGTTTCGGGCAAACTGCCGCTGCCACCGCGCAGCAAATGGTGGTGTTTGTTACCCGTCAAGACACTTACCGCAGCCATGCTCAGGCGGCGTTGGATTTTGAACGCGGCAACGTGCGCCGCAATAGCCCGCCTGATAGGCAGGCAAAGCGCATTGCGAACTATGAGGGCTATTATGGCAAGCTGATGCCGTTTTTATATGCGCGTTGTTTTGGTTTGCTGGGGGGACTGCGTTGGCTGATTTCGCGCGGCGTGGGTTTGTTTCGCACCATGCAGCGCGAAGTAACCGAAACGGATGTGCGCGTGGTGGTGCACAAAAGCTGTGCGCTTGCCGCGCAAACGTTTATGTTGGCGATGGCGGAGCGCGGGCTGGATACTTGCCCGTTGGAAGGATTGGACAGCCGCCGTGTGAAGCAGATTTTGCAGCTTCCGCGCGGCGCGGAAATCAATATGATTGTGGCGTGCGGCGTGCGCGATGGCGACAGGGGCGTGTGGGGCGAGCGTTTCAGGCTGCCTTTTGATGAAGTGTATCGTAAGGTTTGAGATGGGAAATTCTAAATAAAATAGTTGTAGAACAATATATTAAATTAGACACAAAAGATTCCCGCCAGCGAGGGAATGGCGGCGGGAGAATTTTGCTGTGGTTGCAGATGGCGGCTTGTCCTGCTGCCGAAACGGATTGCAGGCCGTCTGAAAAGGCAAAGCGCGGTTTTCAGACGGCCTGCTTTTTTCTGCCCGGACTGCCGTGTAGGGCGTGCGTCGCGCAGCAACGCACGCGGTTTTGCGGATTAGCCGCAGACGCTGCCTGCAAACAAAAGAACGCGTGCGCCGCCTTAGGGCGGTACACCCTACCTAAACGGAAAAGGCCGTCTGAAAAACTATTTTTCAGACGGCCTTTTTCTTTACGCCAGCATCTGCGGCGGGATTCTGCACACGGGTACGGGTTGGATTTTGTGCTGTGCGGCGCGGTTGAGGCGGGTGTAGATGTCGAAGGCTTCCTGCTCGCGGCCGGAGAAATCATCGCGGGTTTTGCCTGCGGCGGCCGCAGCCATCGCGCGTTCGAGTTCGGGATAAGACGCGCCCATTTGTTCTTCGTCGGTGCGTTCGGTGTCCCACAGGCCGTCGGTGGGCACGGCCTCGCGGATGGCCGGGAGGATGTCGAGATAGTCGGCCAGCTCGTACACTTGGGTTTTGGTAAGGTCGGCAATCGGGCTGAGGTCTACGCCGCCGTCGCCGTATTTGGTAAAGAAGCCCACGCCGAAATCTTCGATTTTGTTGCCTGTTCCCGCCACCAGCAGGCCGTTGATCTGTGCGTAGTAATAGAGCGTGAGCATCCGCAGGCGTGAGCGGCTGTTGGCCAGGGCAAGCTGTTTGGCGGGGTAGGCGGCTTCGTCCACATTGACGGTGTCGGCGAAAAGGTCGAATGCGGGCGTGAGATCCACGCGCAGGCTTTTGACGTTGGCAAACGCGCTTTGCAGGCGGGCGATGTGTTCCTGCGCACGGCTGACCTGGTCGGCCTGCTGGCGGATGGGCATTTCCAGCAGCAAAACATCCGCGCCGCTGCGGGCGGCCAGTGTGGAAACAACGGCGGAATCCACGCCGCCGGAAATGCCGACGGCAAATCCTTTGGCGCGGGCGGCGGCGGCATAATCGCGCAGCCATGCCGCAATGTGTGCGCTTACGGCTTGTGCATCCATAAAAAATCCTTTCAGACGGCCTTGCGGCCTGCAAACAAACCGCCGCACTATAACGCCCGCCGCCGCCGTTTACAATCTGGCGCGCGGCGTTTTCAGACGGCCTGCCGCTTCTGCTAGAATCCGTGCCTGCGTTTTCTGCCGCGCGGAACGCGCCATACAGACAGGTTTTCCGACATGGCCGCAACGGTTTCCCCGCTTTCCGCCTTCCCGCACGGCAATAGCAGACATGACGAAACCCGACCATCATCCGAGGTACAACATGCAACACCCCGCTCCCGAAGAAATCCGCCTGCGCCCCGGCCGCGCCGTCCTCGCCCTTGTTTACGGCGGCGAAACGAAAGAGCTGCCCGCCGAATACCTGCGCGTCTATTCACCCAGCGCGCAAGTGCGCGGCCACGCCACCGGGCAGGAAGTGTTGCAGACAGGCAAACTCGGCATAACCATCGCCAACCTCGAACCCGTCGGCAACTACGCCCTGAAAATCGTTTTTTCAGACGGCCACGACAGCGGCCTCTACGACTGGGGCTGCCTGTATAAACTGGCACACGAATACGCTACAATGTGGCCCGCCTATCTCGCCCGCCTCGAAGCCGCCGGCGCGTCGCGCACCCCGTCCGCAAAAGAAGCCGCTCCTGCCAAAAAAGGCGGCTGCAGCAGACATTGAAACCCGCACCTGCCGCCGCACGCAAGCCGGCAAAACTACCGTTGCCGCATGGCGCAGGCCGTCTGAAACACACCGGCCGTGCAGACACAAAACAGCGTGTTTCCGCAATTTTCCCGTATGCGGCACGGCAAAGTTAAAAATCCCATCCCGAAAGCCAATACCATGAACGACAAATCCACCCACTTCGGCTACCAAACCGTCAATGAAAGCGAAAAAGCAGGCAAAGTGGCCGAAGTCTTCCACTCCGTCGCCAAAAACTACGACATCATGAACGATGTCATGTCCGGCGGGCTGCACCGCGTGTGGAAACATTTCACCATCCAGACCGCCCGCCTGAAAAAAGGCGACAAAGTGCTCGACATCGCCGGCGGCACGGGCGATTTGTCGCGCGGCTGGGCAAAGCGGGTCGGCAAAGAAGGCGAAGTGTGGCTGACCGACATCAATTCCTCCATGCTGACCGTCGGACGCGACCGCCTGCTCAACGAAGGGCTGGTTCTGCCCGTGTCGCTGGCCGATGCGGAAAAACTGCCCTTCCCCGACAACTATTTCAATTTGGTCTCCGTAGCCTTCGGCCTGCGCAACATGACCCATAAAGATGCGGCACTCAAAGAAATGTACCGCGTACTCAAGCCCGGCGGCACGCTCTTGGTGCTGGAATTTTCCAAAATCTACAAGCCGCTCGAAGGCGCGTACGATCTCTATTCGTTCAAACTCCTGCCGCTGATGGGCAAATTGATTGCCAAAGATGCCGACAGCTACCAATACCTCGCCGAATCCATCCGTATGCACCCCGATCAGGAAACGCTGAAACAAATGATGCTGGATGCGGGTTTTGACAGCGTGGACTACCATAATCTGAGCGCGGGCATCGTCGCCCTGCATAAAGGCGTAAAATTCTGATTTTGCACGTGCGGGACATACTCAAAGGCCGTCTGAAAACACTTTTTTCAGACGGCCTGTTTAGTTTGGAAAACGGCTAAGACAACAGCTTGGCCAGCAGATACCCTGCCGAGAAAAATATCAGCACCAACACAAACACAGCCAAGCTGACAAACAGCACACGCTTGTCATACAGCACCGTCTGCCAGCCGCTTAAAATCCCGAGTTCCTGCAACAGCTCGGTTTCCAGCTCATTGCGGATCTGATTGCGGATTTTGCGCTCCTCTGCCTGCTTTTCACGCAGCATACGGTAGGCGATTTCGTGCTGTTTGCGGTGCTCAAACGCCAGCCGCTCCTGCCATTCGATACGCTTGCGGTAGATAAAGGCTTCGGTGGCGGTTTTGAGGTGCAGGTGGCAGGTGGGACACTCGGTGGTATCGGGATCTTCAAAGATGGTAAAGCAGACGGGACACTGCGGCACGAGTGCGTCGGCTTTGCTGTGCTCTTCGTCGGGATCTTCCATCAGCTCGAGCGAGATGCGGATGATGACATCCAAGCCTAAATAGCCGAAATAGTTTTGCGCGTTGAGGCGTTCCTCGTTGGTGCAGCGTTCGGCAATAATGGCCTGCGGATGTTCTTCGAGCGCACGGATAACCTCGTCGGCCTCTTCTTCGGTAAGGTGCTGACGGATGGTGCTGTCTACCTGGCGGTGGTCGATGCCCGGCGGGTAGGAAATGTAAACGTCGAATAATCTTTCTGGTTTGCTCATCAAAATTGCGTCCGGATTCGCGTGGAACTGCCGCTGCTCAAAATGATTTTAAATTTGCGTAAAATTTTTTCGGATTATAACCCAAGCGGGCCAACCCGGCAGGCCTCCGCACGCCCAAAGGCGGAAAAACAGCATTCTGCGGTTGGCCTTTTCCGTTTGGCGGAAATTTTTCAAGAAGTTTCCGCCTGCCTTGCCCTCCTATGCGCACAAACGTTTCGCTCTCAGACAAGAAACGCCCGAACGCTCGGGCGTTTGCCATATACAGCGGGCGGTTTACACAGAAAACGAAGAGCCGCAGCCGCAGGTGGTTTCGGCATTGGGATTGCGGATGACGAACTGGGAGCCGTGCAGGCTTTCGGTATAGTCGATTTCCGCACCGACAAGGTATTGGTAGCTCATCGGATCGACAAGGAAAGTCAGGCCGTTTTTGACGATTTCGAAATCGTCGTCGTTTTTGATTTCGTCAAACGTAAAGCCGTATTGGAAGCCGGAGCAGCCGCCGCCGTTGACGAAAACGCGCAGTTTCAAATCGGGGTTGTTTTCTTCGGCAATCAGGTCGGCCACTTTGGTGCAGCAGCTTTCCGTAAAGATGATGGGTGATTCGTCAGACATATTTTTTCCTTAAACTTGTTGGTGTGCCGCGCATTTTCACGCAAACGCCACACGCTGGCAAGGTGGGACGGGCAGCGTGAATTTCAAGGCCGCGCGGGTGCGTTTATCCGTGCTGGGCAATGGGTACGAGCTGCTCACCCCAATGCAGTTTCTGGCGCAGGGTTTTGTAATAGCTGTAATCCACGGGGTGCAGCACGCGCAGGTTGTGGCGGTAGCGGCGGATACGCAGGATGTCGCCGCTTTGGATGTCGATGTAGGACTGCCCGTCGAAATGGGCGCGCGCGTCGCCCGCTTTGGTGATAAGAATGTCGATTTCGCAGGTGTCGGCCACGGCAATCGGGCGGTTGGTCATGGATTGCGGGCAGATGGGGACGAGTGTGAAAGCGCGCAGGCTGGCCTGCAAGATGGGGCCGCCGGCGGCAAGGGCGTAGGCGGTGGAACCGGTAGGGGTGGAAACAATCAGGCCGTCCGAACGCTGGGTGTAGACAAATTCCTGATTAATAAAGGTTTCAAACTCTATCATCTGCCCCGCGCCGCCACGCGAAACCACAACGTCATTCAGAGCCAGCGATTTTTGCACGCTTTCCCCGCCGCGTATCAGGTCGGTTTCCAGCAGGATGCGCTCTTCGGCATAGTGTTTGCCGGTAAGCATTCCGGCAATTTCCGCAATCATGCGCTCGCGCGGCACTTGGGTCAGGAAGCCGAGATGGCCTTGGTTGACACCGATGAGCGGGATGCGGAACGGAGCGACTTTGCGGGCGGCGGAAAGAAACGTGCCGTCGCCGCCGAGCACGACGACCAGGCTGCATTCGCGGCCGATATTGTCTTTGTCGGTAATGCGGCAGCGGTTCAGGTCTTCTTCGCGCACTACGCCGCCGTCCACGCTTTCGCGGTCGATAAAGACTTCCAGCCTTTCTGCCAGCAGGAAGGCGATAAGACTGTGCAGGCCATCTTCTATCTGCGGCGTTTCCGGACGGGTAACGATGCCGATGCGTTTGAATTCGGTGATCATGGCGGTTTGGAGGGGAGGCGGAACAAAGGCGGCGGATTATGGCACGGTTAGCGGCCGTCTGAAAGCGGATTTGCAGGCGGAACGGCCTTTTCAGACGGCCACAGCCATGCCCACACATTGCGGCCTTCGCTTTGCAGCATCAGCAGCGTGCGGCAGGCAGCGGCGGTGGACATATATTCGATGCCCGCGCCGTGTGCGGCCAGCGCGGCGTTGAGGCGCGGATGGAGAAACCGCTGTTTCGCCCCAGTGCCGACCAGGACGATTTCCGGCACGCCGTGTTCGGCAAACAGCTTGGCAAACGTTTCTGCGGACAAATCCTCCGGCCTGCCCTCGGATGCCGGCAGCACTTTGCCGCCGATCAGGCAGACAGGGGTGTCATACGTTGCGCCGCCGTTTTTCAGACGGCCTTTTTCGTCGGCAGACCACGCCTCTGCGTCTGTGGGGCTGTGTTCCTGAAACTGCATATTCCGCTTTCTGGATAAAGGGTTTTCGGGTAGCATTGCGCATTTTTTGCAGCAAGTTTAACCATTCGGGAAACGCTTAACAAGGAGCAGCGATGAAAGCAGTGAATATCGGCATTTTGGGCTTGGGTACCGTCGGCAAAGGCACGGTCGAAGTATTGCGGGACAATGCGGAGGAAATCGGCCGCCGCCTCGGCCGCGCGGTAAACATCTTTATGGTGTCCACGCGCGACGAAGCCAAAGCCCGCGCCGTCTGCCCGCCGCAAACGCTGGTTACGTCCGACCCATTCGCCCTCGTGCGCCACCCCGACACCGACATCGTCGTCGAACTCTACGGCGGCACCGGCATCGCCAAAGATCTGGTGTTTGAAGCCGTGCGCCACGGCAAACACATCGTAACCGCCAACAAAAAGCTCCTCGCCGAACACGGCGGCGAACTCTTCGCCCTGGCGGAAAAGCACAACGTAATGGTGCAGTTTGAAGCCGCCGTTGCCGGAGGCATCCCCATCATCAAAGCCCTGCGCGAAGGCCTGGCCGCCAACAAAATCCGCAGCATCGCCGGCATCATCAACGGCACCAGCAATTTCATCCTCAGCGAAATGCGCGAAAAAGGCAGCACGTTTGCCGACGTGCTGGCGGAAGCACAGCGGCTGGGCTACGCCGAAGCCGACCCCACCTTCGACATCGAAGGCCACGATGCCGGCCACAAAATCACCATCATGTCCGCACTGGCTTTCGGCACGCCCGTCAACTTTTCCGCCTGCTATCTCGAAGGCATCTCCAAACTCGACAGCCGCGACATCCGCTACGCCGAAGAACTCGGCTACCGCATCAAACTCTTAGGCATCACGCGCCGCAGCGCGAAAGGCATCGAGTTACGCGTCCACCCCACCCTGCTGCCGGAAAGCCGCCTTTTGGCCAACGTAAACGGCGTGATGAACGCCGTGCGCGTCCACGCCGACATGGTGGGCGAAACCCTCTACTACGGCGCAGGCGCGGGCGCGCGTCCCACCGCCAGCGCGGTAGTGGCCGACATCATCGACACCAGCCGCCTCATTGCCGCCGACAGCGGCCACCGCGTTCCCCATCTCGCCTTCCAGCCCGCCCAGGTTCAGGCGCAAACCATGCTGCCGATGGACGAAATCACCAGCAGCTACTACCTGCGCGTCCAGGCCGACGACAAACCCGGCGTACTCGGCCAAATCGCCAGCCTGCTCGCCGCGCAAAACGTGTCCATCGAAGCCCTCATCCAAAAAGGCGTGCGCGACGGACACTCCGCCGAAATCGTCATCCTCACCCACAGCACCGTGGAAAAACAGATTAAAGCCGCCATCGAAGCTATCGAATCCCTCGACAACGTGCGCGAAAAAGTCGTCATGATCCGCATGGAGAGCCTGCATGACTGAACCGGAGAACAGGCCGTCTGAAAACGCCCCGCTGCCCGAAAACGGCGGGCAGAATGCGGATACGGACAACGGCGAAACGCGCAAAGCGGCCGAGCGCAAAGCCAAAGGCAAAATCCGCACCATCCGCATCTGGCTGTGGATTACCGCCTCCCTCTTCGCTGCCACTTTCTTTTTGTCGCAATGCGCCATGAGCAAGCCCAAAGCCAAAGCCGCCATCGTCGAATCCTGCATCAAAAACGTCCCCTTTGCCCCCAAGTGGCAGCAGGATCTGCAAAACATGGGGCTGACAGACGACAAAGGCACACTCGTGGCCGGCTACTGCGTCTGCATGTGGGAAAAACCGCTGGACAAACTCAGCCAGAAACAGCTCGACAAATTCTCCTCCCTCACGCCGCAGGAGCAGCTTGCCCTCCTCGGCGGCGCAAAGGCATTCGAGCAGCGCGACAAACAATGCCTCGCCGGATTGAAAGGCGGCTAGCAACGCAAAAAGCCGTCTGAAAACCGTATGGCGGCTTTGGCCGCGCCCCGCCCGCACTTGCGGAAACTTATCCCCGCGCAGGCGTGGCGGCTTTCAGGCTGCATTGCAGCGGCTGTCCGCACATGGTTTCACAATACAAACAGGCCGTCTGAAAACTTTTCAGACGGCCTGTTGCCATTTGTTTGCCGGCATTCCGCTTTTTCAGACGGCCTTGGTATGCGCGGCAATGATCGGCAAAATCTGCGCCAGCACTTTCGGATTGGCGGCGATGATATTGCCGCTTTCCAGCCAGCCCTGCTCGCCCTCGGTGTCGGTAACGATTGCGCCGGCCTCTTGGGCGATGAGTGCGCCGGCCGCGATGTCCCACGGCTTCAGGTTGAATTCGAAAAACGCATCGAAACGGCTGGCCGCCAGGGAACACAAATCCAAAGAAGCCGCGCCTTCGCGCCTTGCGCCGGCGGTTTTGGCGAAGATGTC
The DNA here is from genome assembly GCF_900451175.1 of Kingella potus. Classification (NCBI taxonomy): domain Bacteria; kingdom Pseudomonadati; phylum Pseudomonadota; class Betaproteobacteria; order Neisseriales; family Neisseriaceae; genus Kingella; species Kingella potus. The sequence continues at coordinate 370,261 of NZ_UGJJ01000002.1, read as the reverse complement.
TTTCAAAATGGCGAGATAGCTGTCTGTGATGCTTTGATCGACAACGGGAAAGCCGGTGCCGATCAGGCACTGGTTCAGCTCGGTGCGGCTTGAAACGCGGATGCGGCGGTCGTTGAGCAGCGCGCCCTTGCCGCGCGAAGCCATGTAGAGATCGTTGCGCTCGGGAGCGTAGACGAGGGCTTCCTGGATTTTGCCCTTGTGCAGCAGAGCCATAGAAACCGCATATTGCGGATGGCCGTGCAGGTAATTGGTGGTGCCGTCGAGCGGGTCGATAATCCATTCGTATTCGGCGCGGGGATTGCCCCGGCTGCCGCCCTCTTCGGCAGTAATTTTGTGCTGGGGATAGGCTTCGAGCAGCGCGTCGGTCAGGATGGTTTCGGACATTTTGTCGATGTCGGACACAAAGTCGTTAAACGCTTTGCTGTCGAAACGGACGCTGCCGAGGTCTTTCGAGGCACGGATCATCATATCGCCGGCTTTGCGGGCGGCTTTGAAAGCGGTATTGAGAAAGGGGTTCATGGGTTTCCTTGGAATGGCGGGCGGATGGCGGTGCGAAAGGGCGGCTTTTGCGGGGCGCGGCGGTTTTGTGTGAAAATGCGCGCTTTTCCGAAAGCGGAAAAAGGCGCGGATTATACGCTGTTTTCCGCAGACCAGACAGACAGGAAACCCATCAGATGAACGCACTCTTCTATATACAGAACAGCCGCCTGTTCCGTTTTTCAGACGGCGCAAGCAAACCCGTTTCCTGCGCGGCGGTGGAACAGTATGCCGAAAACCTCAAACAAATCCACCGCAAAAAAGAATGGAAAACACAGGGAACGGGCGCAGGCTTTATGGGCGTGTATCAGGAAGAACTCGACCTTTCCGACATCCGCCCCGCCGATGCGGCGTTCTCCCCCGACGGCCGCCTGATTTACGGCGCGGTGTTGCAGCAGGGCGGCGCGGTGCAGAGCAAAAACCCCGCTTCTCCCGACGAAGCCGAAGGATTATTGCTGCGCCATGCCGACTGCACGATACACGACATGGCCTGCGACGCGCAGGGCAAACGCCTGGCCCTGTCGCTCTCCGGCAGCGGCTGGGGCGAGCGCAACATCGCCGTCATGCCGCTGGATGCCAACCGCTTCCGCTTCGTAACCGAAGGCGAATGCCGCGACAGCAACCCCGCCTTCGACCCCGCAAACGGCGACATCCTCTACTACGACTCCTGCGGCCTTGCCCGTACCGAACACGGCCTTGTTTTCAGCCCGCGCGCCGTCAACCGCCTCCACCTCGCCGACGGCACGCTCGACACCGTCCTTGCCGACGACAAACACGACTACTTCCAGCCCCGCCCCGACGGAAAGGGCGGCCTCTACTGCATCCGCCGCCCCTACCGATCCGGCCGTCAGGGCGGCAGCGGCCTGCGCGACCTCGCACTCGCTCCGGTCAAAATCTCCAAAGCCCTCTTCGGCTGGCTCGACTTTTTCACCCGACGCTACGGCGGCGAACCGCTCAAAACATCCGGTGCAAACCCCGCCAAAGCCAAACAGCAGAGCGAAGAAGAACGCTTTATCGAAGGCAACCTAATCAAAGTGCGGCAAAACAAAAAAGCCGACCCCGAAGACCGCCGCCCCGCCGCCATCCCCGCCGATTGGGAACTCGTCCGCGTCGGCACGGACGGCAGCCACACCGTCCTGCTGCACAGCGTGATGGCCTATGCCGTCGAAGACGGCGGCGGCATCGTCTACTCCGACGGACGGGGCATCCTCCGCCGCAGCCCCGAAGGCGAAACCGCCCTGCTGGCCGAAGCCGAATGGGCGGAGAAACTGCGTTTGCAGCCGTAACACGGTTTATAGCCGACACGCTCCGAATCCGCCCCACAATCCGTTTTCAGACGGCCTCAAACCGCAGCAGGCCGTCTGAAAAACATCCGGAAAGAAAACCGCAAACATGACACCCACCGCTCCCGACTATCTCAACAATATCAGCATCATCCTTACCCGCAGCAGCCATCCCGCCAACATCGGTTCCGCCGCCCGCGCCATGAAAACCATGGGGCTGACCCGCCTCGTCCTTGTCGCCCCGAATCTGATGGCCACCCCGATGACCCCCGAGCCGCCCGTCTTCGACCCGCAAAATCCGCAATCCTTCCGCCTGCCCGAAGAAAGCTACATCCTTGCCTCCGGTGCCGCCGACGTGCTCCGCTGCGCCCGCATCACCGCCACACTCGGCGAAGCCCTGGCCGACACCGTCATCAGCTGCGCCCTCACCGGCCGCAAACGCGAACTGACCGCCGCCCTGCAAACCCCGCGCCAGCTTACCCCCGAAATCCTGCACACCGCCCGCGCAGGCAGGCAGGCCGCCCTTGTCTTCGGCAACGAAACCTTCGGCCTGAGCATAGAAGAAGTGCAAAGCTGCAACCGCCTGCTGACCATCGCCGGCAATCCAGCCTACTCCTCGCTCAACCTCGCCCAAGCCGTGCAGGTTGCCTGCTACGAAATATACAGCCAGACCGAAGCCGACCTCTCCCACCTTATCCCGCCGAAACACCCCGCCACCCACAGCCAAATCGACGGCATGACCGCCCACATGGCGGAGCTGATGGACGAAATCGGCTTCTTCCGCCGCCGCAACGGAGAACGCATCGTCCGCCGCCTGCACAACCTGTTTTCCCGCGCCGCGCCCGAAACCGAAGACATCGACCTGCTGCGCGGCTTCTTCAACACGGTGGGCAAACGGCTCAAAGACAGGCGCGGATAAGCCGCAGCAGGCGTACAGGCCGTCTGAAAACCCATTGCAAGGCTTTCAGACGGCCTCCTTTACATTTATCCTGCGAATCCGCGTAGGGTGTGCCGCACCGCGACGCACGCGGTTTTGCGGATTGGCCGCAAACGCTGCCTGTAAACAAAGAACGCGTGCGCCGCCTTGGGACTGTAGAAATCAACAGCGTTGTTTACACAACAGGTTGGGAAAAATAAGCCTGCAACACCTCAAAAGGCGTATCCCCTTTCAGGCTGCTGTGCGGCTTCACGGTATTGTAGAAATTCACAAAGCGGCACAGCTCTTTCTGCCGATGACTAGGGCTGTCAAACTGCTGTTTGTCGTGCCACATCTCCATAATCGTCCGTATTACCCTTTCGGCTTTGCCGTTGGTCTGCGGACGGGCAGGACGGGTAAACTTCTGATTGATGCCGTTCTCAAAACAGGCAACGCCAAACGCATGATTGGCTGCACCTTTGTACTCGCTGCCGTTGTCCGAATAGATGCATTCAATTAGATACGGACAGGGTTTGATAACGTGTTCATTAAGAAACACGGCGGCACTGTTTGCCGTTTTGTCGGGCAAGATAGCCGCGTATAGCTCTCGTGAGAAGTCATCAATGGCAACAAACAGGTAATCGCGTTTGTCGCTAACTCTCTGCCCTTTGAGCAACGGCAGGCGTTTGGTGTCTACATGAACCATCTCGCCGGGATAAGACTTGTTGTAGCGTTTGGCTTGTTTTTTAAGCCTCTCTTGGATGGCGCGTTCCACTTTGGCTAAACGGCGCATTCCGTAATAGGCCTGCTTGAAGCGATTGTTGGTGCTGTTCTGCGGCACAAGTAATTGGACTCGTGCGGCTTTGAGCACACGATAGATGGTGGTACGGCTGACCATAAAGCGTTGTGCTAATGAAGTAACGCTTTCTTTGTTCTGTGTGTAGGCGAGCCAGATGGCTTGGCGGTCGTGTGGGACGAGGCGGGTGTTTTTGTGGATGTTCATTTACGGTATTTTCCTTGAAATACTGTAAACAACGCTAGGGATTTCTACATTTCAGACGGCCTCTTAAATGTCTTGTCCCTGCCCGCCTTACTTCCACACCAGCAGCGCGTGATTGCGTTTGCCGCGCCGCAGGATGGTGTATTTGCCGAAGCGTTTGTGCGCATCGGTAAGCATAAAGGCATCGTCTGGTTTGTCGGCAGGCGGATTGGCGTTGTTTTGCTCGGCGGGCCGGCCGTTGAGCCATACCGCTTTGCCGTTCACAAAGCCGCGCGCTTCTTTGTTGGATTGCGCCAGTCCGGTTTTGACAAGTGCTTCGACAACATTCAGGCCGTCTGAAACTTCAAACGCGGGCAGTCCGTCAAGGGCAAGCTGGGCAAAGTCCGATTCGGTCAGGCTGCTTTGGTCTTCGGCAAACAGGCTCTCGGAAATGCGCTGCGCGGCCTTGAGGGCTTCTTCTCCGTGAATCAGACGGGTCATTTCTTCGGCCAAAATGCGCTGCGCTTCGGGTTTTGCGCCGCTGGCTTGGTCTTTCGCTTCAATGGCATCGATTTCTTCAACCGATAAGAACGTAAAGTATTTCAGGAACTTATACACATCGGCATCGGCTACTTTCAGCCAGAATTGGTAAAACTGGTAGGGCGAGGTTTTTTCCGCACTCAACCACACCGCACCGCCTTCGGTTTTGCCGAATTTGGTGCCGTCGGCTTTGGTAACCAGCGGCATGGTCAGGCCGTATACCTGCTGCCGGTACAGGCGGCGGGTCAGGTCGATGCCGTTGGTAATGTTGCCCCATTGGTCGGAGCCGCCGATTTGCAGCACCGCGCCGTGGCGGCGGTTGAGTTCGGCAAAGTCGTAGCTTTGCAGCAGGGTGTAGGCAAACTCGGTAAACGAAATGCCCGCATCGTCGCGGTCGATGCGCTGTTTTACCGATTCTTTGTTGAGCATGGCATTCACTGAAAAATGCTTGCCGATGTCGCGCAGGAAATCCAGGCAGTTCATGGCGGCAAACCAGTCGGCATTGTTCGCCATGATCGCGGCGTTATCTCCCGCGAAACTCAAAAACGGCTCAAGCTGGGCGCGTATTTTTTCCACCCAGCCTTTAACGGTTTCCGCGCTGTTCAGGCTGCGCTCCGCCGCTTTGAAACTCGGGTCGCCGATCATGCCGGTAGCACCGCCCACCAGCGCAATGGGGGTATGCCCCGCCTGCTGGAAGCGGCGCAAAACGAGTACGGGCAGAAGATGGCCGATGTGCAGGCTGTCGGCGGTGGGGTCGAAGCCGCAGTAAAGCCGGATTTTGTTTTCGTTCAGCAGCTTGTCGAGTTCTTCAATATCAGTGGTTTGCGCGATCAGCCCGCGCAATTGGAGGTCTTGGATAACGGATGTCATGTGGTTTGGCTTTCTCTTTAATAATGTTCTGACAAACAGATAGATTTGCGGATCGGAGTACGGTAGCAACGGTAAAACCGCAAGTCTGCACGGCCAATCCCGGCTCATTCCGCCAACCGCGCCCGCAGCAGAGGGATGGTTCCGCAGCCTTTTGCAGCTCTTCGATTTCGGTTTGCCTGCCTATTTTCTTTCGGACTGCATCAACTCTTCCACATCCGCCAGCGACAATTCCGGCGTTGCCCCGTGGCGGGAGGCAGCGAGTGCGCCCCAGGCGCAGGCAAAGGCGAGCGTGTCTTCTGGGTTTGCGCCACAAAGGAGCTTATAGACGAAGCCGGCAAGGAAGTTGTCGCCCGCGCCCACGGTGTCGGCCATTTTTACGCGGTAGCCGTGGTGGACGTGGGTTTGGCCGTTGCAATAATAGATTGCGCCGTGTGCGCCCAGGGTAACGCAGAGGTGCGGCGCACCTACGGCTTGGGCGAGGTAGCGCAGGTTTTGTTCGAGGCCGTGATAGGGCGAGCCGAGGAAAGCAGCCAGTTCGTACAATTCGTCGTCGTTTAGCTTGACCAAATCGGAGCGGCGCATCAGTTCGCACACGCGCTCCGGCCGGTAGTGCGGCTTGCGCAGATTCACATCGAATACTTTGAAACGGGCGGCTTCGAGCAGCGCGTCTAGGGCGGCGCGGGAGGCTTCGTCGCGCGAGGAAAGGCTGCCGTACACCAGCGCGTCGGAAGCGGCGACGTGGGCCAGGGCTTCGGCGGATACGTCGATTTTGTCCCACGCACAGGGATAGACGATGTCGTAGGAGCCGCTGCCGTCATGGTTGATGGACACCTTCACAAGGCCGGTGGCGTGTTCGGGGTCGGTTTGGATGAGGTGGGTGGCAACGTTTTTGGCGGCGATGCGGCGCAACAGTTCTTCGCCGTCTTCATCATTGCCCCTGCGGCTGACAATCGCACAGTCCGCACCCAGCGCACTCAGGCGCACCAATACGTTGAGCGGCGCACCGCCCAACACTTTTCCGTCGGGAAAATCGTCCCACAGCACTTCGCCGAAGCTGCTGATTTTCATGCCCTATCCTTTTAAAACTCGTTGCTGAGGCCGTCTCCGGCCCGCGGGAATCGTGTTCCCGCAAACTTTTCAGACGGCCTGTTTCCTAGTCTGCATTTAACTTGGTATGCCGAACCAGGATTTATACATTAAACAAAAAGTGCATCACATCGCCGTCCTGCACTACATACTCTTTGCCTTCGACGCGCATTTTGCCGGCTTCTTTGGCTTTGGCTTCGCCGCCGAGTGAGACGAAGTCGTTATAGGCGATGACTTGGGCGCGGATGAAGCCGCGTTCGAAGTCGGTGTGGATCACGCCTGCGGCCTGCGGGGCGGTGTCGCCTTTGTGTATGGTCCAGGCGCGGACTTCTTTTACGCCGGCGGTGAAGTAGGTTTGCAGGCCGAGCAGGTCGTAGCCTGCGCGGATGAGGCGGTTGAGGCCGGGCTCTTCCAAGCCCATTTCGGCGAGGAATTCGGCTTTTTCGCTGTCTTCCAACTCGGCGATTTCGCTCTCCATTGCGGCGCATACGGCGACGACGGGGGCGTTTTCGCGTGCGGCCAGTTCTTTTAGGCGGTCGAGGTGGGGGTTGTTTTCAAAGCCGTCTTCGGCCACGTTGCTGACATACATGGCGGGTTTGGCGGTGAGCAGGAACAGGGGTTTGAGCAGGGCGAGTTCTTCTGCGTCGAGGCCGAGGGAGCGCACGGGTTTGCCTTCGTTGAGGTGCGGCAGCAGTTTTTCGCACAGGGCAAGCAGTTTTTGTGCGTCTTTGTCGCCTGATTTGGCGCGTTTGCCTTCGCGGGTGATGGCTTTTTCGACGCCGGCCAAGTCTGCCAACGCCAGCTCGGTGCCTATGGTTTCGATGTCGGCAATGGGGTCGACTTTGCCGGAAACGTGGACGATGTTGTCGTCGTCGAAGCAGCGTACGACGTTGACGATGGCATCGGTTTCGCGGATGTTGGCGAGAAACTGGTTGCCCAGGCCTTCGCCTTTGCTTGCGCCTGCAACGAGGCCGGCAATGTCGACGAACTCAACGATGGCCGGCTGCATTTTCTGCGGCTTGACGATCTCGGCCAGCGCGTCCATGCGCGGGTCGGGCACTTCGACGATGCCGACGTTGGGTTCGATGGTGCAGAAGGGGTAGTTGGCCGCTTCGATGCCTGATTGGGTGAGGGCGTTGAAGAGTGTGGATTTGCCGACGTTGGGCAGGCCGACGATGCCGCATTTCAAACTCATGTGGGGAGTTCCGTAAAGAAAAATTAACGTGCGATTGTAGCATAAAACCGCACTTTTTCAGGCCGTCTGAAAAGGCGCAAACGACTTTGCCGCCGTGTCGGAATCTGTATTTTCAGACGGCCTCTATCAGAATATGGGAGAGGCCGGGTTTCAGACTGTTTTGCACCGTGTGCGGGGCAGAGCCACACTCTATGTTATGCAGGCCGCGCTTTGCTGCTTTAACGGCAGAGGCCGTCTGAAAACCGTATTGCAGGTTTCAGACGGCCTGTTGTTCGTGCAGTAAAAACGCGTGCGTCGCAGGCGGCACACTCTACGGACAAACCGCGCTGTGTTTGTTTTTTTCGGCAACAGAAAACGGTTTTCAGACGGCCTCTATACTATTTGAATTTGAAACTATTTGAACAGCAGGTAGCCGATGTAGGCGAGTGCGCCGCCGCCCGTCATCAGCCACAAGGCCAGTATGCCGGCCAGCAGCAGCGGCTTGATGCCCGCCGCGCGCACGGCCTGCCAGCGTGTGGTCAGACCCAGGGCAAACATCGCCGTGGTCAGCAGCAGCGTGTCGAAACGCAGCAGCGCCTGATGGTAGGGTGCACTAAGGGGCAGCAGGCTGTTGAGCACTACGGCGGCCAAAAAGGCGGGCACAAACCACGGCAGCGAGAGCCTGAAGCCGCCGGTTTTGCGGCCGCCCTGCAAAAAGGGCAGCACCAGCAGCAGCGGGGCGAGCAGCATCACCCGAATCATTTTGGTAATCACGGCCACATCGGCCACCGCAGGGTTGACGGCCGCACCGGCGGCGGCCACCTGTGCCACTTCGTGCACCGTCGCGCCCGTGTAGATGCCCCATGAAAACCAGGCGGCGGCCGAAGCGTCGTGCGGCAGCAGCGCGGCGGCCATCAGCGGGTAGGCAAACATGGCCAGCGTGCCGAACACCACAACCGTAGCCACGGCCACGCCGACATCGCGCTCTTGGGCTTTGAGGACGGGCTGCGCCGCCAGCACCGCCGCCGCGCCGCATACCGCGCTGCCTGCGCCGACCAGTGCGGCGGTGTCGGTGTCGAGGCCGAAACGCCGCCCCAGACGCAGCGCCAGAAACATGGTGCCGGCCACCACGGCAGCATCGGCCAAGAGTGCCGGCCAGCCCACATACAGCACTTGCGAGAGCGTGAGCCTGAAGCCGTAAAGCATGATGCCGATACGCAGCAGGTGCGACTTGCTGAATGCGATGCCGTCTGAAAACAGAGCGGTGCGGTGCGCAGGCAGCGTGTTGCCCAACACCATGCCGCCCGTGATGGCCAGCGTGAGCGGGCTGATGCCCCATTCGGTCAGTGTCGGTGCTTCGGAAAGCGCCATAAAAGCCAGCGATGCGGCAAAGAGTAAAGGCATCTGCCAGGCCAGGGCGGAATATTTCTTCATACAGACCTCCTCTTGTTCTCTAAATTCAATTCTTTGTATTGTCTATGCTGTTTTTGTTATACAGGGCAAAGAAAGCCTTGCCCGCCCGACACCGCAGAAAAGCCGCCCGCAACGCGGAGCAGCAAAAAAGCGGTGTTCGGTTTGCAGGATTTTACAATACCGCCGGACTCTGCGGCAGTCCGATAAAGCGGTATAACATTTCCTGAAAAGCGGCATAATCTTTGAAGCGTTACAGGCCGCCCTTGTTCCGACTGCGGCGCAGGCAATGCGGAAGCTGCTACGGCAGAGGCCGTCTGAAAGGGTTTCAGACGGCCTCATCATTTGCCGGAACGCGGGATGCCTGCAAACCGCGCATCACACTTTGCCTGATGCGCCGCAGCCAAGACGGCAGGGTTTTCAGACGGCCTGTATCCGCCGTGCCAACACTTCCGCAAAACGTTCCGCCGCGCCCTCTTGCGTGTGCAGATACAGCGCGGGTTCGATCAGCTCCAGCTCGTTCAGAAGCAGCCTGCCGCCGACCAGCGTGCCGTCCACGCGTGCATAGGCGGGGATGTGCGGCAGCAGATCCAACACTTTGCGGGCGGCGGCAACCACGCTGTCGGACGGCGCGGCTTGCAGGATTTCCACGCCGTAGGCCGAATTGGCGCGCCATTCCCCCTGCGGCGGGCGGCGGCATACGGCATGGCTGAACGCGCCGTCGAAAAACACCAGCGAGGTTTCGCCCGCCGTTTCGATGTCGCGGATATAGGGCTGGACGATCACGCCCTGCGGACAGGCCGTCCAAGTGCGCGGCGGATCGCCGGCACGGATGCGCACCACGCCGCCGCCGCTCTGGCCGACTGCGGGCTTGACCACGGCTTCGTCCCAGCCGTTTTCCCGTATGGTGCGGAGGATGCTTTCCGCTTCCGCCGGCGCATAAACGCCGGGAATCACTTCCGCGCCCCATGCGGCCAAATCGCAGAGGTAGCGTTTGTCCATATTCCAGAGTATGAGCTCGGGCGGGTTGGCAAACCGCTGTCCGCGTGCTGCGGAGCCTTCCACCCATTGCGCGAACGCGTCCGGCTCTGCGGCGTAGTCCCACGCGCACAAGGGCAGCAGAAACGGCTCGCGCGGATAATCCTGCCAAATGCAAAAGCGGGCAGGTATGGCGTTCTGATTCAGGATTTGCGCCAGCGGCAGCAGGTTTTGCGGCGGCTGCGGGTAGGTGCGGCAGGTAGTGATGGCAAGCATATTTTTGCAGAGTGAAAAGGATAAGGGGGACGGATTATAAAACGCCGGAAGAAATCCCGCGCCACTGCGCCCGCGCCGCAAACGATTTGCGATGTGGTGCATAAAATACGCTACAATCGCGCCTTTTTTGACCCAAACTATTCCGAATATTGCGAAAAACCAAAGGAAAATAACATTATGAGTATTCTGCTTTCGATCCTGCCCATCCTGCTGCTGGTGGTGCTGATGGTAGGCCTGAAAATGAGCGGCGACAAAAGCGCGCTCCTGGCTTTGGCTGCGGCCGCGCTGGTGGCGGTGTTTGCCGTACCGAATATGGACGGCTTCGGCACGCTGCCGCAGGGCTATTCCGCCGCCTATGTCGGCTGGGCGTTCGTCGAAGGGGTGCTCAAAGCGGTGTTCCCCATCCTAATCATCATCCTGATGGCGCTGTTCAGCTACAACGTGCTGCTGGAAAGCAAACAGATTGAAGTGATTAAGCAGCAGTTCATCAGCATTTCCGGCGACAAGCGTTTGCAGGTGCTGCTGATTGTATGGGGCTTCGGCGGCCTGTTGGAAGGCATGGCGGGCTTCGGCACGGCGGTGGCGATTCCGGCGGCGATTCTGATCGGGCTGGGCTTCAAGCCGGCTTTTTCCGCGCTGGTCTCCCTAATCGGCAACAGCGTGGCCACAGGCTTCGGCGCGGTGGGCGTGCCGGTGGTAACGCTGGCCAAAGAAGTGTTCGGCACGGAAGTAACCGCCGCGCAGACCCATGCCATAGCGGGCGACACCGTCATCCAGCTTTCCGCGCTGATGTTCCTGGTGCCGTTTGTGATTCTGTTTCTGACCGACCGCAGCCGCAAATATCTGGTTTCCAACATCATCCTCTCCGCCATAGTCGGCGGGCTTTCGCTGGCGGTGCAGTTTTGCGCGGCCTACTTCATCGGCGCGGAAACGCCGGCGATTTTGGGCAGCATCGCCTGTATCGTCTTTATTGTGGCCTACGCGAAAATCACCGAAGGCGGCAGGGGCGGCAGCTTCACTTGGGCGCAGATCGGCAGGGCGTGGGCGGTGTACGGCTTCATCCTGCTGTTTATCATCCTCGCCAGCCCGCTTTCCGGCCCGCTCAGCGCGTTTCTGAAATCGACGCTGGTGAGCAAAATCCACCTGCCGATTTACGCCGAAGGCAAAACCTTCAACTTCGGCTGGCTGTCCAACGCCGGCCTGATGCTGTTTCTCGGCGCGTTTATCGGCGGGCTGGTGCAGGGCGTGAAAGCGGGCAAACTGATGTCGATCCTCGGCACCACCACCGTCAAAATGAAAGCCTCGGCCACCACCATCATCAGCCTGGTTGCCATGAGCGCGATCATGAGCCACAGCGGCATGATTAATGTGATTGCCCACGCGCTGGTGGCCGCCACAGGCGGGCTGTATCCGCTGTTTGCCCCGCTGGTGGGCGCAATCGGCACTTTTGCCACCGGCAGCGACACCTCTTCCAATATTCTGTTCGGCAAACTGCAAGCCACCGTGGCCGACCAGATTCATGTCGATAAAAGCTGGCTGGCCGCCGCCAACACCGCAGGCGCGACCGGCGGCAAAATCATCTCGCCGCAGAGCATCGCCATCGCCGCCGCCGCCTGCGACCAGCAGGGACAGGAAGGCGCGTTCCTGCGTGCGGCCATCCCCTACGCGCTGGGCTATGTCGTCATCGCGGGGATTACGGTGTACTGCTTCGGCTGGCTGGCCTTGTAAAACGGCCGCCGGCGCGATCAGCAAACAGCCTGAAAACGGGAAACCCGTTTTCAGGCTGTTTTTTCAGGCGCGGCACATAGAAAAGGCCGTCTGAAAAGCGCAACCGAAGTTTTCAGACGGCCTCTCCTTTCCCCAATAACTGCCAACCGCGTGCGTGGCTGCGCCACACACCCTACCTTAAAACACAAAGGCCGTCTGAAAAGCGCAAACGCAGCCCGAATCCTCACGATACCTCCAAACCCAACGCAGCCACATCCGTAGGGTGTGTCGCCCCAAGCGACGCACGCGTTCCCAAGCCCGTAACAAACATCCCCGCAGCCAAAACAAAAACCGCGTGCGTGGCCGTGCCACACACCCTACCTTAAAACACAGAGGCCGTCTGAAAACCGCAAACGCAGCCCGAATCCTCACGATACCTCCAAACCCAACGCAGCCACATCCGTAGGGTGTGTCGCCCCAAGCGACGCACGCGTTCCCAAGCCCGTAACAAACATCCCCGCAGCCAAAACAAAAACCGCGTGCGTGGCTGCGCCACACACCCTACCTTAAAACACAGAGGCCGTCTGAAAAGCATTCAAACGGCTTTTCAGACGGCCTCTTCCTTTTGTCGGGCGGTCGGGCTTAATTTCTTTTTTTAAACAGCAGGTACACGCCGGACAGCGCAATCAGAGCCGCCAGAACAAATTCCTTGGTCGGATCAAACGGCTCGCCCGGGCGGCGGATAAGCGTCGGCTCGGCTTTGGCGTATTCGCGCGGGATGCGCTTGCCCTGTTTGAGCAGCTCCAGCTCCTCGCTGCTGATCGACTGCATACCGGCATCGAACGAGCGGCCTTCGGTATAGCCCAGCCTGGTGCGGTAGCCGCCGACGGGAATCACGCGGAACAGCGTGTTTTCGGTGTATTCGTTGGTGGACGCATAAGCCTCCACCGCCACCGCGCCGCCCTGCTCGAACAGGCGGTTGTTTTCAATATCCTGCCAGCCGCTCCAAGCAAACAAGGCCGCAGCCGCCAGGCAGATTAAAAAGCGTACTACATTCATCGGGTAACACTCCGTTTAAAAAAAACAATGCGGATGATACGGGGTTTTCAGCCCGTCCGAAAGCAAGGCGGCGGTTTCAGACGGCCTCTTCCGGCGCAAACCGCCCGTGCCGCAAAAAAGCCGCCGTCTGCGCCGCCGCGCCTTCGTCGGCCAGCATCCCCGTATGCGAAACAGGCAGTACGATGTGGCCGGCCATGCCGTCGAAACGGGTTTCGGCCACCGCCACCGTGCCGTCGTTTGCCCCGTGCAGGCCGAAAATCCGCCCCACGCCCATCGGTTTGCTGCCCGCAATGCTGCCCAGCTCCACGCCTGCGGGCAGGGGCGGCAGGTTGCCGTCGAGCATTTGCCGGTATGCCCCGCCCAGCAGCGGCACGCCCGCGCCCCATGAGCGGACGGCTTCGGCCGCCGCACTGCCGCTGTGCGGCGTGCCGAGGGTAACGATGCGGCCGCGCACCAGATCGGGATGTGCGGCGGCAAAACGGCGCAGGACAAGGCCGCCCAGGCTGTGTCCGACCAGGTGCAGCGGTGTGTCGGGATGCCGTCTGAAAAAGCCGCACACGGTATCGGCCAGCGCGGCGGTGTGCCGCTCGTGCGTCTGCCACACGCTGTAATAGCCGAAGGTTTCCACGGCAAAGCCCTGTTTTTCCAACAGGCGGGCAAAAGGAAACATAATCCAGGCGTGCATATGGATGCCGTGCAGCAGCAAAATGTGTCCGTTCATGGTGTGGCCTTTCTCCGGTGGCGGAACAGGGCTGGAAAACGCCCGCCGCAAACCCGCCCGACTGCGCGGTTTTGCGCCTTTTATGCCTGCCGCGCCAGCAGGTCGGCAAGCATGGTTTCGTAAACCCGCGCAAGCTGCCCGACGGCGGCGGTGTCGATGTGTTCGTCGATTTGGTGGATGCTGGCATTGACGGGGCCCAGCTCGATGAGTTCGCGGGCGATGTCTTTGATGAAGCGGCCGTCGGACGTGCCGCCGCTGGTGGAAAGCCGGGCCCGGACACCGCAGATTTTTTCGATGGCGGCCTGGGCGCAGCCGGTCAGGCGGCCGGCGCCGGTCAGAAAAGGCAGGCCGGAAAGCGTCCAGCGGATTTCGTATTGCAGGCGGTGGCGGTCGAGAATGGCGCAGACGCGGCGTTTGAGGCCGTCGGCATCGGATTCGGTGGAGAAGCGGAAGTTGAAGCTGACGTGCAGCTCGCCGGGGATAACGTTGGTCGCGCCCGTGCCTGCGGCGATGTTGGAGATTTGGAAACCCGTGGGCGGGAAGTATTCGTTGCCCCCGTCCCATTGCTCGGCGGCCAGTTCGGCTAGGGCGGCGGCGGCGCGGTGGACGGGATTGTCGGCCAGATGCGGATAGGCGATGTGGCCTTGTTTTCCTTTGACGGTGAGGCTGGCGGAAAGCGAGCCGCGCCGGCCGTTTTTGATGGTGTCGCCGAGCACGGAAACGGCGGTGGGTTCGCCGACGATGCAGTAGTCTATCGTTTCGCCGCGCGCTTTGAGGACATCGACGACGCGGGTCGTGCCGTCGCGCGCGTCGCCCTCTTCGTCGGAGGTAAGCAGCAGGGCGATGCTGCCGCCGTGGCCGGGGCAGGCGGCCACAAAGGCTTCGCAGGCGGCCACAAAGGCGGCGATGCTGCTTTTCATGTCGGCCGCACCGCGCCCGTACAGCCTGCCGCCGCGTTCGGACGGCACGAAAGGCGGCGAAGTCCATTGCGCTTCGGGGCCGGGCGGGACAACGTCGGTGTGGCCGGCGAAGCAGACCAGCGGTGCTGCGCTGCCGCGCCGCAGCCAGATGTTTTTGGTGTGGCCGAAATTCATTTCTTCGGCGGTAAAACCGACGGCGGCCAGGCGTTCGGCAATCAGCCGCTGGCAGCCTTGGTCGTCGGGGGTAACGGAGGGTCGGGCGATGAGTTGTTTGGCGAGATCGAGGGCGGTCATGTTCGGGATTCCTGAAAGAGGCCGTCTGAAAACGGTTTTCAGACGGCCTGTGTTATTGGATATAGACAAATTTGGCGCGTTTGACGTTGCACAAAAGCTCGTAGGCCACCGTGCCTGCGGCGGCGGCCACTTCGTTGATGTCCACCACATCGCCCCACAGCTCCACTTCGCTGCCTATGCCTTCGCTGCCGTCCAGTTCCACCGTGAGCATATCCATGGAAACGCGGCCGAGGATGCGCCTGCGGCAGCCTTCGACGGCAACGGGCGTGCCGGTGGCGGCGCGGCGCGGATAGCCGTCGGCATAGCCGCAGGCGGCCAGACCGACGCGGGTGGAGCGTTTGGTGTAAAACGACGCGCCGTAGCCTATCGGCTCGTGCGGCTGCAACACCCGTTCGCCGAACACTTCGCTCACCAGCCGCATCACAGGCTTGAAGCGGGGGTCGCGTCCGAGAAAGGGATCGATGCCGTAAAGTGCCAGCCCCGCCCTGCCCCAGTCGCGCCGCGCCTGCGGATAGGCGACGGCGGCGGCGGAATTGGCCAGGCTCTCTTCGCCCGCCAGCGCGGCGCAGGCCAGGTCGAAGGCTTCGGTCTGCATTTCGGTCATGCCGCGCTCTTCTTCGTCGGCACAGGCGTAATGGCTGATTTTGACAATGTCGGACACCTTGCCGCTTTGCGCCAGCGCGGTGTAGGCCGGGGCGTATTCGTGCGGAAAGAAACCGGCGCGGTGCATACCGGAATCCATTTTCAGCCACACCTTCACCGGCCTCTGCCAATCGTGCGCCAGCAGGCTTTCGAGCTGCCACTGGCAGGCCACCACCGGCCACAGATCCAAGCGTTCCGCCTCCGCATACTCGGCGGCTTCAAACACCCCTTCGAGCAGGACAATGGGATTGGCGATGCCGCCGCGCCGCAATTCGGCAGCCTCTTCCAGCGAAGCTACGGCAAAACCGTCGGCAATATCGGCCAGCGCGCAGGCACAGCGCAATGCGCCGTGTCCGTAGGCATCGGCTTTGAGCACCGCCAGCATTTTGCCGCCGTGGATTTGTCGGAGGGTTTGGTAGTTTTCGCGCAGGCGGTCGAGGCGGATTTCGGCACGGAGCGGTCTCATGGTTTGCTGTCCTTTGCAGAATGGAAATGGGTCGGAAAACGCAATGCAGAGGCCGTCTGAAAACCCTTTCAGACGGCCTGCGGATTATACGCCTTTTTAAAGATGCAAAAAAACGCAAAAAGGGCCATCTGAAAAGCCTTTCGGGCGTGTAAAACAACCGGTTGTGGCATAATCGCGCAAATTTTTACACGAAAGCGCGCCATGACCGTTTCCCTCTCCCAGTATGCCCTTTATGTCCAATATATGGCCGCCGCCCTGCTGCTTTTGGCCGCATTCTGCACCATCTACCTCAAAACCACCCCCATAAACGAGCTGCACCTCATCAAAAACGGCAACCTCGCCTGCGCCCTTTCCTTCGGCGGTGCCACCGCAGGCTTCTGCCTGCCGCTTGCGTCCAGCATCGCCCACAGCATCGGCTTTGCCGACTTCGTCCTCTGGGGCGCGGGCGCGGGCGTGCTGCAAATCGCCGTCTATTTCGCCGCCTCGCGCCTGATTGTCCGCGCCGCCGACGAACTGGCCGCCAACAATGTCGCCGTCGGTGCCCTGTTCGGCATATTCTCCGTTTCCGCCGGCCTGCTCAACGCCGCCTGCCTCTCTTAAACCCGTCTGCCAGCAAAGGAAAAACGCCATGTTCAACTTCATTAAAAAGCAATTCATCGACATCATCCAATGGGAAAACCCCGACGAAGAAACCCTAGTCTGGCGTTTCCCCATTGCCGATCAGGAAATCCAAAACGGCGCGAGCCTCACCGTGCGCGAAGCACAAATGGCCCTGTTTGTGGACGAAGGCAAAACCGCCGACGTATTCGCCGCCGGCACCTACAAGCTCAACACCCAAACCCTCCCCGTCCTCACCTACCTGAAAAACTGGGACAAACTATTTGAATCACCCTTCAAATCAGACGTTTACTTCTTCAACACCAAACAGCAGCTTGCCCGCAAATGGGGCACCGCCCAGCCCGTAACCGTGCGCGATCCCGAATTCGGCGCGGTGCAGATCCGCTCCTTCGGCATGTACAGCTACCGCATCAGCGATCCCGAAGCCTTTTTCAAACAAGTCAGCGGCGTAGTCGAAAGCTACACCGGCCACCTGCTCGAACAACAGCTCCGCAACATCGCCGTAACCCAGCTTGCCGCCGTTTTCGGCAACGCCGCCACCCCCTTCCTCGACATGGCCGCCAACCAGGTACTCCTGTCGCAGAAGCTGGCCGAAGTCCTCGCCCCCGAATTTGCCCGCCTCGGCATCACGCTGGAAAACTTCACCGTAGAAAGCATCAGCCTGCCCGACAACATCCAAAAAGCCCTCGACAAAAAAATCTCCATGGGCATCGTCGGCAACCTCGACACCTACACCAAATTCCAAACCGCCGAAGCCATCCCCCTGGCGGCGCAAAACGAAGGCGGCCTCGCCGGCCTCGGCGCGGGCGTAGGCGTAGGCGCGGGCATCGGACAGGCAATGGCCGGCGCGATGGCCGGCGCAATCACCCCCGCCGCCCAGCCGCAGGCAGCGGAACAACCCGCCGCCGCACAAACCCCCGCCGACCCGCAGGCCAAGCTGCAACAGCTCAAAACCCTGCTCGACAACGGCCTGATTTCCGCCGACGACTACGAAAAAGCCAAAGCCGAAGTCTTGAAACAACTCGTCGGCTGACAACCGCCTCCGAAACAAACGCAGGGTGTGCCGCCAAAGCGGCGCACGCGTCCCCTGCCGCTTAACAGGCCGTCTGAAAACAAGCAGCACGGCACGCACCACAAATTCAGACGGCCTTTAAAACAAACGTAGGGTGTGCCGCCAAAACGGCACACGCGTCCCCTGCCGCTTAACAGGCCGTCTGAAAACAAGCAGCACAGCACGCACCACAAATTCAGACGGCCTTTAAAACAAACGTAGGGTGTGCCGCCAAAACGGCGCACGCGTCCCCTGCCGCTTAAACAGGCCGTCTGAAAACAAAAAACAAAGACAAAACACCCCGTCTTTCGGCAACCGCGCCCACGCCCCCTTGCAGACACAAACAGGCGCGGCAAAACCGCAAGGCCGTCTGAAACCGCCCACCGCCCGCCCACGGACACCGTATGACCCGCGAACCGCTTTTCCACACCGACTGCCCGAGCTGCGGCGCACCCGTCGGCGCACACTCCGCCACCGCCGTTACCCTCGTCTGCCCCTACTGCAACAGCATGCTCGTGCGCGAAGCCGGCGGCGTAACCGACAAAGGCCGCGACTCCGCCCTGCTCGAAGATTACAGCCCCCTGCAAATCGGCACACAAGGCCGCTGGGGCACGCAGCCCTTCTCCCTTATCGGCCGCCTGCAAATGCACTACGACGCAGGCGTATGGAACGAATGGTACGTCCTGTTCGACGACGGCAGCACCGGCTGGCTGGCCGAAGCCGGCGACATCTACGTCTTCACCCGTCCCACCCCCGCCCCGCCACGCCTGCCCGAATTTGACCGCATCCGCGCCGGCTTCACCACCTTCGACTTCCAAAACAAACGCTTCACCGCCTCCGACGTACGCGAAGTAACCCTCAGCCACGCCGCCGCCCAAGGCGAACTCCCCTTCGAGCTTGCCGCCGACCGCACCAGCCGCGTGGCCGACTGGCGTTGCGAAAACATCTTCTTCACCACCGACTACTCCGACAACCCGCCCGCCTTCTACCTCGGCAGCGCGGTCAAACTCGACGACCTCCGGCTCCAATACACCCGCACCGCCGACCAAATCAGCCAAAGCGCAGGCCGTCTGAAAGGCAGCCGCCAGTCGGAAAACTGCCCCCACTGCGGTTCCCCCGTCCACTGGATCAGCGGCATGGCCGACAACATCCTCTGCCCCTCCTGCGGCAGCGACCTCGAAGCCGTCGGCGGCAAAATCGAGCTGATCGAAGCCAACGCCATGCGCGAAGCCCAGCAGCAGGCGCTCACCCTCCCCGTCGGCAGCAGCGGCACCCTCGGCGGCAAAACCTACACCGTCATCGGCGCACTGCACAAAGACGAATACGAAGCACAAACCGCCTTCGACCTCATGTACGCCCTCAAACGCCCCTTCGCCCCCGTACCCGTCGGCCGCTGGCGCGAATACCTGCTCTACCATCCCGTAAACGGCTTTCTCTGGCTCATCGAAAGCAGCAGCGGCTGGGAAACCTCCCGTACCCTGCGCGA
Organism: Kingella potus; assembly: GCF_900451175.1. Classification (NCBI taxonomy): domain Bacteria; kingdom Pseudomonadati; phylum Pseudomonadota; class Betaproteobacteria; order Neisseriales; family Neisseriaceae; genus Kingella; species Kingella potus. Next base: position 351,248 of record NZ_UGJJ01000002.1, on the reverse strand, counting down.
CTGGCCGCGCCTCGACCGCCACGGCCGCCCCCAGGGCTGCGAAAAAATCAGCGACTACGGCAGCCGCGTCGGCTACGCCGCCGGCGCGTTCTACTGGCACGTCCGCAGCGGCGATTTCAACTACTACAGCGACTACCGCAGCGGGCGCGGCAAACTCTGCACCGAGCTTTCCACCGCCGAAATGGCATGGAGCCTGTCCGAACCGATAGACAGCCGCGAAATCGCCCGCGCCTTCGGCCTCGAACACAGCCGGGCCCAAACCGACGGCGAATCCGACACCAACCCCGGCCTTGTCTGGACCATGATCGCCGCCCTAGCAGTCCTCAACCTGCCCGCCCTGATTGCCGACGACGGCAACATCATCATCACCCTCCTCTCCGCCTACAGCCTCTACCGGCTCGGCGGCCGTTCCGAAGAAGACGGCACCAGCATGATCGGCAGCCGCACCGCCTACATCATCATCGGCTCCTTCCTCATCCTCTTCACCACCGCCTTCAACTACCTCCCCGCCTCCGACAGCAGCGGCACATCCGGCTACGGCGGCGGCGGCTACGGCGCAGGCGGCTTCGTAGGAGGCCACAAATGAGCCTCCCCCCCGGCCGCCACGGCCTGCTCGACCTCTACGGCTGCGACGCAAGCATCCTGCGCGACGCAGACCGCCTGCACACCCTGCTCGCCCAAGCCGCCGCCGCCGCCCGCGCCACCATACTGCACAGCCGCTTCCACACCTTCGGCGGCGCAGGCGGCGTAACCGGCGTACTACTGCTGGCCGAATCCCACATCAGCATCCACACCTGGCCCGAACACCGCTACGCCGCCGCCGACATCTTCCTCTGCGGCAAAATGCCCGCCGAAGCCGCCCGCCGCACCATCGAACAAGGCCTCTCCGCCCGCCGCAGCCGCTGGCAGAGCATCATACGCGGCGAGGCCCTCTGACCCCCGTAGAATGTATCGCCCAAAGGCGACGCACGCGTCCCCATATTTACAGCAAAGGCCGTCTGAAAAAACAAAATCCCGTTTTCAGACGGTCTCCAGTTCCACCTCCAAAACCCCAGCCCCCACCCGTAGGGTGTGTCGCCAAAGCGACGCACGCGTCCCCCAAACCCCGCAACAAACCCACCCCCACCCCTGCGCCCGCGCGGTGGAGAGTTGGGGAAGGGGCGGCAGTTTGCAAAACCGCCTTGCCCGCTGCCCTGCAAATGTCTGCCTAGCGGCAACAGCCCCCACCCTAACCCTCCCCCGCAGGCGGAAGAGGGAACAAACGGCACAGGCCGTCTGAAAACACAAAACCCCATTTTCAGACGGCCTGCCGTTCTATCGCCCAATCCTCCGACCGCACCCGTAGGGTGTGTCGCCCAAAGCGACGCACGCGTCCCCGAATCCGCAACAAACCCACCCCCTCCCCTGCGCCCGCGCGGGGGAGAGTTGGGGAAGGGGCGGCGGTTTGCAAAACCGCCTTGCCCGCCGCCCTGCTGCCCTGCAAATGTCTGCCCAGCGGCAACAGCCCCCACCCTACCCCTCCCCCACAGGCGGGAGAGGGAACAAACAGCAGAGGCCGTCTGAAAACTGCAAATGTTTTTCAGACGGCCTCATTTTTCCTATTCCGCCAAGCACCTCCGTTTGCAAAAACCGTGTGCGCCGCTTGGGCGGTATACCCTACCCGAACGGCAGCATTACCCGTCTGGAGCAATGTAGGGTGTGTCGCACAGCGACGCACGCGTTCCCGAAACCACACAACAACCCCCACGCATTGCCAAAACAAAACCGCGTGCGTGGCAGAGCCACACACCCACCTAAAACGTCAGAGGCCGTCTGAAAAGCCGCTTGCGGGCTCGGGGCATTACATCAGCCAGCCCGTAGGCGTAACCGGCCTGCCGTCGAGCAGGCGCACGATGCCGTAGGCCACGCGGAACACATACCACACGCCCGTCAGCCAGACAATCGGAATCCCGATGAGGATTACCGACAATACCCCGCCCACGGCAAACCCGATCAGCGCGCCCCAAAACGTGCGGATCAGATAGCGCAAATGGCTTTCGTAAAAGGTGCCCGCCATTTCGTCCTGTTTCAAAGCGGCCACCACCGCGCCCGCCACCGCCGCCAGGCCCACCGTAAAAATACTCGCCGCATACAGCCCGTACACCGCATACATATAATTGCGCTGCCGCTCCCCTCGCGGATCCGGCTGCCGCGTTTCCGACAAAACGGGTTCCACATCAATCACATCGCCTTCGCGCTCTCGATAAGGTCTGTTCATAAACCATCCTTTTGCCGCTGCTGCGGCTGCCGTAAAACACGCCACACTTTACCCCCGCCGCCGCGCCGAAGCAAACAGGCCGTCTGAAATTGCCCGCCCCCGCCTTTGCTTATATACTGCGCCACCCCTTTTCCCCCGATTGCATCCCCTTATGAAAAAAACGTTTTACACCGTTTTCACACTTTTCCTCCTCGCCGCCGCCGCTGCCGCATTCCTGCTTTTCGCCCCCAAAACCCACTCCGCACCCTACCGCCTGAAAATCGGCGGCGGGCAGGGCATCTCCGCCGCCGCCGCCCGTCTCGAAGCCGACGGCATCGTCTACAACCGCCACATCATCACCGCCGCCGCCTATTTTCTCGGCATCCACAACAAACTGCATTCGGGCAACTACAAACTGCCGCAGCGGGTATCCGCCTGGCAAATCCTGCAACGCCTCAAACAAGGCAACAGCGACACCGTAAGCGTCCGCATCATCGAAGGCAGCCGTTTCGCCCAAATGCGGCAGATCATCAACCAAACCGCCGACCTGCAACACGACACCGCCGCATGGAGCGACGAGCAAATCCTCAAAGCCGTCGATCCCGAAGCCACGGGCAGCCCCGAAGGCCTGTTTGCCCCCGACACCTACGAAACCGACGCAGGCGGCAGCGACCTGCAAATCTACCGCCTCGCCTACCGCACCATGCGGCGCAACCTCGACCAGGCCTGGTCCGAACGCCAAAGCGGCCTGCCCTACAAAACCCCCTACGAAATGCTCATCCTCGCCAGCATCATCGAAAAGGAAACCGGCCATCCCGAAGACCGCCGCGACGTTGCCGCCGTGTTCGTCAACCGCCTCAACACCGGCATGAAGCTGCAAACCGACCCCACCGTCATCTACGGCATGGGCAAGGCCTACAACGGCCGCATCCGCAAAGCCGACCTGCAACGCGACACCCCCTACAACACCTACACCCGCCCCGGCCTCACGCCCACCCCCATCGCCCTGCCCGGCAGAGCCGCCCTCGAAGCCGCCGCCCACCCCTCGGCGGCCAAATACCTCTACTTCGTTTCGCAAATGGACGGCAGCGGCAAAAGCGCGTTCAGCCATACGCTCGACGAACACAACACCGCCGTGCGCCGCTATATCCTCAAACAGAAATAGCCCGCGCCGTGCATAAGCAAAGAGGCCGTCTGAAAACTGCAAACAGGTTTTCAGACGGCCTTTCTCCGTATTCCAAACCGCGTGCGTGGCAGAGCCGCACACCCTACCTTAGCGGCAGAGGCCGTCTGAAAAACACCGCCAAC